>DATJOR010000317.1:0-40283 GCA_035506875.1 Mycobacterium sp. | reverse complement strand
CGCAGGCATAGCGCCCGCGCCAGCTCCTCGCGAGACGGCTCAGAAATCGACGGGGGCGGGCAAGACGCTGTCATCGGTCAAGCCATCGGTCATCACCGCGCCAATGCCGAGCTTTTCCTTGATCTTTTTCTCGATCTCGTTGGCCACGTCGGCGTTCTCCAGCAAGAAGTTGCGGGCGTTCTCCTTGCCCTGACCCAGCTGTTCGCCCTCGTAGGTGAACCAGGACCCGGACTTGCGGATGAAGCCCTGATCCACGCCCATGTCGATCAGCGAGCCTTCTTTGCTGATGCCCTTGCCGTAGAGGATGTCGAACTCGGCCTGTTTGAACGGCGGTGACACCTTGTTCTTGACGACCTTGACCCGGGTCCGGTTACCCACCGCATCGGTACCGTCCTTGAGTGTTTCAATCCGCCTGACATCCAGGCGCACTGAGGCGTAAAACTTCAAAGCCTTTCCGCCCGTTGTTGTTTCGGGTGAATTGTGCACCATCACTCCGTCGACAAAGTAGTTGTGGTTGCCCTCGACCTCGATGTCGAAGCGATTCATCGACCGGGTATGCGGCTTGACATGCACATCCAGCACCCGAGCCGGCATTAACCGCTGCGTCGGTGCGACGAACTGCGGCACGGCGGTACCTTTTCCGCGGAACCGCGGCAGCAGCTTGTACTCCATGGACGGCGCCATGTAAGGGGCCACCATCTCTTGGAACTTCGCTGTCGCCGCCGTGGAGAACACCAACACCGCTTTGCCAGCTGAGCCAGCCGAGCGCAGCCGCACATCTAACCCATGAGTGTCGCGCAGATAGTCACGCAGCCGTACTCGCGTACCTTCACTCATGGCCTCGACACAGACCGCTATACGTCCGCTACCACCAGCAGTTCGTTCCTGTAATCCCTTAGACCGCAGGGTGAATGAGCCATCGTCCATGTACCAGATGGCTAGGGCCAGCGGAGTCAGCGCCTTGAGGTATTCCTCGGAGAAGAACTTCTTGCCGTCCCCGAGGTAGACCGCACGCTGCAACTCAGCGAGCTCTGCCAGTGGAGTGAAGTCGACGAATCTCGCACCCTTGTCGTTTTCGCGCACCGCATGCCGGATATTGCCCATTAATTCGGTCTTCCACTGCAGGTACTCCACCTGCTTGGCCCCGTGTCCCAACCGGAACCGGACACCGTTGCGATCGCGGAGATTGGGCGAAAGATTCCCGTCACCCATCAGCGAGCCCAGCACAACCTGGAACTGCTGGTCGCTGAGCAGGTGTGGCTCAACGGCAAGCACCCGGTCTCCGGTGTTGAGGTCGCCGGCTTCGGTCCAACCGCTCGGTGTGCGAATAAGGTGATTGGGCGTCGCCGCGAACTGCGACTTGCCGTTGCCGCCCGACTTTTCAACGGTGAACTGCAGGAACTGCTCGGCTGGGCCGTTGTTGAACCAGTTCACCACCTTGCGTGGCACAACCCGATCGGCTACCGGGTCGTAGGACAACACCTCGACGTCCATCTTGTTGTTGACAATCTTGCCGATCTTTTCAGTGGTGCCGTCTGCCAGGGCGACTCGGGTGGTGTAGTTCATGCACCCGAACATCACGCCGATCTTCTCACGCAGCTGATTGATGAAGATCGCCGTGGTACCCGAATTGTTAAGCGCACCAGTCATTTTGCGCAGCGCCTGACTCATCAACCGGGCCTGTAGTCCGACGTGGCTGTCGCCCATCTCACCTTCGATCTCCGCCCGTGGCACCAGCGCGGCCACCGAGTCGATGACCAGAATGTCCAGCGCGCCGGAGCGGATCAGCATGTCAGCGATCTCCAGCGCCTGCTCACCGGTGTCGGGCTGGCTGACCAGCAGCGAATCGGTGTCCACGCCCAGCTTGCCGGCGTAGTCGGGATCCAGCGCGTGCTCGGCGTCGATGAACGCCGCGATGCCGCCGGCGGCCTGGGCGTTGGCCACCGCGTGCAGTGCGACGGTGGTTTTACCCGAGGACTCCGGGCCGTAGATCTCCACGACTCGGCCGCGCGGCAAGCCGCCGATGCCGAGGGCGACGTCCAGTGCGATCGACCCGGTCGGGATGACCGAGATCGGTTGGCGCACCTCGTCACCGAGGCGCATCACCGAACCTTTGCCGTAACTCTTCTCGATCTGGGCCATCGCCAGATCGAGTGCCTTCTCGCGGTCGGGGGCTTGCGTCATGGTGCTACCTCTCGGTGTAGTCGGTGTCCGATTGACCGGTATTGGTCAGTTGGCCGTGACGCTAGAGGCGGGGTCTGACAAATGGCCTGACCAGCATCTGACCGTCGAACACCGACCACATTAACGAACGTGTGTTCGAACGCAAGTAGGCGCGCCGTGCCGCCGTCAGTAGCAGAATCGCCGGCTAGCCGCGGTACAGGTCCGGGAAGGTCGACCTGAGCGCGTCCAGCTTGGGCAAGTCGTTTTGGACGATGTACGGGTTGTTCGGATTCAAGTCGAAGAAATCCTGATGGTAGGCCTCCGCCGGGAAGAACGGGGCCGCCGACGACACGCTGGTGACGATCGGCGCGGGAAAGGCGCCCGCCTGGTTCAGCTGGGCGATGTACGCATTCGCAATGTTCCGTTGGGTTTCGTCTTGAGCAAAGATCACCGAGCGGTACGACGGGCCCACGTCGGGTCCCTGACGGTTGAGTTCGGTCGGATCGTGCACGACGGCGAAGAAGATCTGCAGCAGCTGGCCGTAGGTGACCTGCGTCGGGTCATAGCTAATGCGCACCGACTCGGCGTGCCCGGTGGTCTCGGTGGTGACCGCCTCGTAATTGGCGGTCGCCGCATCTCCTCCCGCGTAACCGGATTGAGCCGAGTTCACCCCCTTGACGTGCTGGTACACGCCCTGCACACCCCAGAAACAGCCACCGGCCAGGACCGCGGTCTCCGAGTGCCCCGTCCTCGGTTCGTCGACCGTGGGTGCCGGAATAGCGCTCGACGCACTCGCGGACGGCATCACGGGATTTCGGACGAGGAACACCGTCGCCGCGAGTCCGATCAGTACCAACCCAGCCGCCAGGATCGCTCGCCAGCGAAAAGTCGCAGCAGTCACGCCCGCCTCCATATTCGAGTGCACACGAAGAGTACTTCGTACACGTAATGCACGCGTATAAGGTTCGCGCGGAATGTGGCTGCTGGGCGGCGTCGGGCCCGACACTTAGTTCACCACTGTTCACGGGGGACGTCGAAGTCGACGCACAGCGCCCGCCACACGTCGCGCGGATCTACACCGTCCTCGATCGCCTGCGCGCCGGTGCGCCCATCAAAGCCGGTCAGCACGTGATCGGATAGCACCGACGCGCCGTAGGTGGCGCCGAAACGCAAGGTGACCCGTTCGTGAAACTCCGTTAGCCGCACCCCGACCAACCTACCCAGAGCCGAGCTACCCAGCGTGCGCGAGCGCGTCGCGGCACACCCGTACCGGGTCGGCAACATTAGTGACGCCGGCCGCGGCATGCTGGGCAGCTTCGCGGTAGGTCGGCGTGGAGAGCACCTCATCGACAGCGCTGATGAGCGCCTCGGCCGTCAACGGCCGAATCAGTCGCCCGCTGCCCTGGCGCGCCACCCGGTTGGCGATCTCCCACTGATCCCCGCCCCCGGGAACCAGCACCAGGGGCACACCGGCCAGCAGCGTCTTGGCCACCATTCCATGTCCACCGCCGCAGATCACCAGGTCGGCCTCCGCTAGCAGTTCGTCCTGGCGTCCCAGCCCGGCCACCGCCCACGACGGCACAGTCAGATCCGGACCATTCAGCCGCGACACCACCACACGCGCGCCGGCCGGCAAACCGATTCCGGGCACCAAACAGTCCAGGGCGGTCTGGGCCATCCCCTGCATCCCGGTCAACGCCGTCGAAGGCGCGACAACGACAACCGGCCCGGCACCCGGTGGAATCGGCAGCCGTTGCTCGGTCGGCTCAAAATGCAGCGGACCCACCAGGACGGCCTCGGCCGGCCAGTCCGGCCGAGGCACCTCCAGGGCGGGCAGCGTGGCGATCAACCGGCGCAGCGGACCGGGATCGGTCGCGGGCAAACCGATTTCGACTCGGACCTCGGCACGTTGACGCATACCGGCGCGCCAGGATCGCCCGGTCAGCGCCCGCATCGCGGCGTCCCGCAGCCGGCCCCTGATGCCGGTACCCGGCGCGAGCCCGCTACCGATCGGCGGCAGTCCCTTCGACGGCAGGTACAGCGGATGCGGATTCAGTTCGATCCACGGGATTCCCAGCAGCTCGGCGGACATCCCGCCGCAGGCCGTGATGACATCCGACACCACGAGGTCGGCCGCCAGCTCCCGCAACTGCGGAAGGTTGAGCACGGCCATGCGCGCGGCCCGCTTATGGATCTTGGCGCCGGCGTCAGCGTCGTCGTCCTCCGCGGTCGGATCGAGGCCTGCCAGTTCGACGGCGTCGACTCCGGCGGCACGCGCGGTCTCGAGCCATTCGGTGCCGGTGAGCACGGTCGGCGTGTCGCCGGCCGCCGCGAAAAGTCGGCACAGCGCGATGGCCGGAAACGAGTGTCCGGGGTCTGGTCCGGCGACCACGGCGACGCGCATCGCCCTACCCTGCCACAGCCGCCGAGTTCTACTCTGGCTGTATGAGCGAGCAGACAACGGTTGAGAATGCCCACACAGTCGAGCAGTTCCTTTATGCGCTGCAGGACTCAGACCTCGACGCGGCCGGCCCGCTGCTGGCCGAGGATCTGGTGTACCAGAACGTCGGGCTACCGACGATCCATGGCCGCAAGCGGGCGATGAAGCTGTTCAGCTCGCTGGGCGGTTCCAGCGCGTTCGAGGTGAAGATTCACCGCATCGCCGCCGACGGCGCCGCGGTGCTCACCGAGCGCACCGATGCGCTGATCTTCGGCCCACTGCGGCTACAGTTCTGGGTCTGCGGCGTGTTCGAGGTGCACAACGGGGAAATCACGCTTTGGCGTGACTATTTCGACTTCTTCGACATGTTCAAGGCGACACTGCGGGGCCTCGCGGGACTAGTGGTGCCGCCGCTGCGGGCATCGTTCTAACCGCAATGAGCGACACCACGGCGCGCGAGCGGCCGAACGCGTTTCAGTTCATCCGGTACTGCTGCGGAGGACGGTTGCCCGACTCGATGCGGGACTGGGTGCGCAACGATCTGGCGGGCAAGGGCGCGACTGGCCGGATGATGCGCCGCGTCGCTGTGCCGGCAGTTCTGGTGCTTGCCCCGTTCTGGTTGATCCCCACGACGCTGGACGTGCACCTGAGCATGACGCTGCCGATCCTCATTCCGTTCGTCTACTTCTCGCACGCCCTCAACAAGGTGTGGCGGCGGCACATGTTGCAGGTGCACGGCCTCGACCCCGATCTCGTCGACGAACGCCGTCGCCAGCGCGACGCACACATTCATCAGGCCTACATCGAGCGCTATGGCCCCAGGGATGAGACAACCCCTCGAAGCCAAGACGTCTAGCGCGGCTCGAGCGCTCCTCGCAGTAACTGGGTAATCGAGTAGTGCACTACTCGTGTCCTGCGAGACGGGCACTGACAGCATCGACTGCGTATTGACCGCTGCGCGGCTACCGACCAGGAGTCACGATGACCGGTTCACCACACCTCAGCGATGACGACGCCGTCCAAGCACACGGTGCGCGAGTCGCTTCACGTCACCTCCGTCCCGTGGTACCCCTCGACGCGGGCAGCGATGGGCACGGCGACTTGCCGAGACAACGTAGTCCTGACGGCTCAGCCGACGACCAGCCGCCCACCGTTCTGACTTGGTAACTAACCGGTCTTTGGCAATCCGCCGAGCTCGTCGAACGCCTGCGCCCAGCTGAGCAGGCGATCGGTGGCGCCGGTCAACTCCGTTCGGTAACGCTGCTGCGCGTTATTCGCCGTCGCACCGGCGACCGGATCACCGTTTGCCGAAGACACTAATTGCGCTGCGGCAGTGACCATTTCGTTGTACTGACGTACGCCGGCACTCAACTGTGCAGTGAACGCATTGATGGTCGGAGCCAGGTACGACCGTGACTGCGGAGTGCCGTTGGCTGCGCGCTCCATCGACACCACCGCGGCGGCGGTTGCCGCCATGGCGGCCGAACTCTTCTTCGCCGCGTCGGTCAAGTCACGAATCTCGGTGGCGGGCAGCATGTTTCCTCGCTCGATGACCCCCAGCAGCGAGAAGAAGCCCCGTTCGGAGGCTCCCAGCGCGTACATCGCGGGCCGCGCGGCTGAACTCGGCGGTGGCAGGCGTCGGCTGTTGGCCGGCCGCTGCGCGGGCAGCGGTTCTGCTCGCAGCCACCGGTAGCGAATCAGCAGCAGGGTCGCGATCATCGCCTGCACGACCGCAATCCCGCCGGTGATCTCCAGCAGCAGCGCGAACCAGCCCCAGGCCGCCAGCACCGCCGTCACTACACCCCAGAACACACAACCGGCGCTGAATATCAGACCCCACCGCAACGCACGGCGGCGCCGTCGCAGCAGCCGTTCCCGCGGATCGGTGGCGGCGCTGATCTTCTGCGCCACCAACTCGGAAAAATCGCTGGCCATGTCGAGACCGCGCAGCAGCAATGTCCGCCACGCCCCGCTGCGACCGGACTGAACCGCCATTTCGCCGCGCTCGCCTACTGCTGGCCGATGGGCTTCTCGGCCGGGGCGGTCTTAGGCGCGGCCGCCGGGGTGCCCGGGGCGCTCGCCGAAGTACTGGCTATTCCGCCTGGCCCTCCGGCCGGTAGGGCCTCGCCGCGCATCGATGCGCGGATCTGCTCCAACCGGTCGTGGCCGGCCATCTGCACACCGGCCTGCTCGACCTCGAGCATGCGACCCTGAACGGAATTCTGCGCCAGCTCGGCCTGCCCGAGTGCGTTGGCGTAGCGGCGCTCGATCTTGTCGCGCACCTCGTCGAGGCTCGGGGTCGTTCCCGGGGCGGCGATCTCGCTCATCGAGCGCAGCGACTGGCTCACCTGCTCTTGCATCTTGGCCTGCTCGAGCTGGCTGAGCAGCTTGGTGCGCTCGGCGATCTTTTGCTGCAGCACCATCGCGTTCTGCTCGACGGCCTTCTTCGCCTGCGCCGCCGCGGAGAGCGCCTGATCGTGCAATCCCTTGAGGTCTTCCACACTCTGCTCGGCGGTCACCAATTGGGCCGCGAAAGCCTCGGCGGCGTTGTTGTACTCGGTGGCCTTGGCGGTGTCTCCGGCCGCGGTGGCCTGGTCAGCCAGGGTCACCGCCTGGCGCACATTCACCTGAAGCTTTTCAATGTCGGCGAGCTGCCGGTTCAGCCGCATCTCGAGTTGGCGCTGGTTGCCGATCACTTGCGCGGCCTGCTGGGTCAGCGCTTGGTGTTGACGCTGCGCTTCCTCGATCGCCTGCTGGATCTGCACTTTGGGGTCGGCGTGCTCGTCGATCTTCGCGTTGAACAAAGCCATGACGTATTTCCACGCTTTGACGAACGGATTGGCCATGGATTAGCTCCACCTTCGTGTGTCGATGCCTGCACTCGTCCTGACGCTCAATTTATCGGTTTCACGCCGATTGCCACACCCTTGGCGCGCGGCTAGGCGATTGCGAGCGAGACGACCGGCGGAATGACGACCTTGGTGCTGGCGTCGATATTGGCCGCGCTGGCCGGAACGAGGGCACGCTCGCGACGTGCCAGTTGCTCGCCGGCCTCGACAAGAAGATGCGACAACGGCACATCCAGCGCGGCGCAGATCGCGCTGAGCAGCTCGCTGGATGCCTCCTTGCGACCGCGCTCCACCTCAGACAGGTACCCCAGGCTGACCCGCGCGGCATCGGACACTTCCCGCAAGGTGCGGCCTTGTTTGGTTCGGGCGCGACGCAGCACGTCGCCGAGGACCTCGCGCAGCAATGACGGCATCGCGCTCTCCTTACAGTCCGCTCAGCTGAGATAGTTCTTTAGCTCAACGACCGCCGCGCCGCTATTGGTTCCCGGCTGGATTCCCGATATCAAGCCGCGGCGACCAGCGCGCGCAGCCTGCTGATCGACGCGCGCACCGCCGCAATGCGGATATCCCAGCGTGTCCCGCTGAACTGCAGCTCGACCACCTCGGTGACGGAGTGGTCGTCGGGCCCGGCCAGGCCCATGAACACCGTGCCCACCTCGTGCCCGCCGTGCGGCTCGGGTCCGGCCACGCCGGTCAAGCCGACGCCCCAGGTGGCGTCGCATCGCTGACGCGCGCCGACGGCCAGCGCCCGGGCGGTCGGGCCGGCCACCGGCCCAACCTCGTCGAGGATCTCCGGTGCAACTCCGGCCAGCAGCACCTTGGTGTGTTCGGTGTAGGTGATCAGCCCGCCACGCAGCACCTCGCTGGCGCCGGCCACCCCCGCGATCGTGGCGGCGAGCAGTCCGGCGGTGAGCGACTCCGCGGTGGCGATGCTCTGATTGCGGACCGTCAGATCTGCTACCAGCCCGCGGGCGTCGTCAGTCAGCAGGGGGTCGTCCACGGACATCCCTTGCGGCGGACAAGACGTAATCCACTCCGGTGACCAGGGTCAGCACGATCGCGACCGCCATCACGACCGACGCCACCACGTCCCACACTCCCGACAGCGGCAGCACGAACAATCCGATCGCGACCGCCTGGACGAGGGTTTTGAGTTTGCCGCCGCGACTTGCCGGGATGACCCCGCGACGTAGCACGACGAACCGCAACACGGTGATCCCGACCTCGCGAGCCAGAATCAGCACCGTGACCCACCAGGGCAGGTCACCGAGCATCGACAAACCGATCAACGCCGCGCCGATGAGCGTTTTGTCCGCGATCGGGTCTGCCATCGTGCCGAATTCGGTCACCATGCCGTAATTGCGCGCCAGCGCGCCGTCGATTTTGTCGGTGATGACGGCGATCGCGAAAACCACGAAAGCCGCGATGCGGCTGACGGTTTCGTGACCGTTGCCGGCGAACAGCACCAGCAGAAAGACCGGTACCAGCACCAGCCGCAGCAGCGTGAGCACATTGGCGAGGTTGGTGACGCGCACGCGTGGGACTACCGGACCGGTTTGAGGCTGCCCCGACACGGCAACAGAATATCGGTTGTCAAGCGGCTGGCGGTGATTGCCCGCGCCGAAGCCGATACTGTGCACCCGTGAGCGCAGCGGGCGGTCCAGCGGACAACGGGCCAATGATCCGGCGCGCGCGAACCTCCGACGTCCCGGCGATCAAGCAGCTGGTCGACACCTATGCCGGCAAGATCTTGCTGGAAAAGAACCTGGTGACGCTGTATGAGGCCGTCCAGGAGTTCTGGGTCGCCGAGCATCAAGGCGAGGTGGTCGGCTGCGGGGCGCTGCATGTGTTGTGGGCCGATCTGGGCGAGGTGCGCACCGTGGCCGTCGCCCCCTCGATGACCGGTCGGGGCATCGGCCATGCCGTCGTCGACCAGCTTCTCAACGTCGCCCGGGAACTGCAGCTGCAGCGGTTGTTCGTGTTGACCTTCGAGACCGAGTTCTTCGGCCGGCACGGGTTCACCGAGATCGAGGGGACGCCCGTCACGGCCGAGGTGTACGAGGAGATGTGCCGCTCGTATGACATCGGTGTCGCCGAGTTCCTCGACCTGAGCTACGTCAAGCCCAACATCCTCGGCAACTCGCGGATGCTGCTGGTGCTGTAGCGAATGATCGCTCAACCTGTCGCGGTGATCACCGCCGCCTCCCAGGGGCATCGGCGCCGGCTGGTCGACCACCCAAACTCTGCGGTGCCGGCCGCAGTGGCATCGTTGACCAAAGGAGGGTTGAACGCAGTGACCAAGGAAGTGGCCATCCAATACGCCAACCACGGCATCCGTTGCAACGCCGTCGCTCTCGGCGACATCGACGACGCCGTCGGCGCCGTGCTGTATTTGGAGAACGCACCCTTCGTCACCGGCGAGGTACTGGATGTGGACGGTGGTCAAAGTGCCGGACACTGACGCCCTGCGCGATGCCCTCGAGCGCTGGAAGGCCGGTATCGACGCACATGAGCCCGAACGGGTCTCGGAGGTGTTCACCGAAGACGCCATCTTCCAGGGTCTGCGCCCCTACAGCGTTGGCCGCCAAGGAGTCGTCGACTACTACGCACGCCAACCGGTGGGCCTGACAGTCGAATACGAGATCCTTCAGACCCGCCGGCTGGCACCAGACCAGGTGCTGGGATACGTCCACGCCGACTTCGCATTTCCCGACGGGCGCGTCGCCAGCGTGTTCCTCGGTGTGCTGGTCAAGCAAAGCGGGGACGGCTGGAGCATCGCCTACTACCAGGCGTCCAAGCTCGACTAAACCTCATCGTCGTTGTCGGCGCCGCCATCCGCACCGCGGATCGACATCAGGGTGGCGGCCAGCTCGTCGGGCTTGACCAACACGTCGCGGGCTTTCGATCCTTCACTGGGGCCGACGATCCCGCGGGTCTCCATCAGGTCCATCAGGCGCCCGGCTTTGGCGAAGCCGACCCGAAGTTTGCGCTGCAGCATCGATGTCGAGCCGAACTGGCTGGACACCACCAGCTCCACGGCTTGCAGGAAGACGTCCATGTCGTCGCCGATATCGGGATCGACATCGGTGCGTTCGCCGGTGGGCTTGGCGGTGGTGACGCCGTCGGTGTACTGAGGTTCGGCCTGTTCCTTGCAGGCCGCGACGACGGCGTGGATCTCCTCGTCGGTGATGTAGGCGCCCTGCAGGCGGATCGGTTTACTCGCGCCCATCGGCAGAAACAGGCCGTCGCCCATGCCGATCAGCTTCTCGGCGCCCGCCTGGTCCAGGATCACCCTGCTGTCGGTGAGCGACGACGTCGCAAACGCCAGCCGGGACGGCACGTTCGTCTTGATCAGACCGGTGACCACGTCGACCGACGGCCGCTGGGTGGCCAGCACCAGGTGGATACCGGCGGCACGGGCCTTTTGAGTGATCCGCACAACGGCGTCCTCGACGTCGCGCGGCGCGGTCATCATCAGGTCGGCCAGCTCGTCGACGATCGCGACAACGTAAGGGTAGGGCCGGTATTCGCGCTGGCTGCCCAGCGGCGCGGTGATGGCGCCGGATCGCACCTTGTCGTTGAAGTCGTCGATATGACGCACCCGCGACGCCTGCATGTCCTGGTAGCGCTGTTCCATCTCCTCAACCAGCCAGGCCAGCGCGGCGGCGGCCTTCTTCGGCTGGGTGATGATCGGCGTGATCAGATGCGGAATGCCTTCATACGGAGTCAGTTCCACCATCTTCGGGTCGATCAGGATCATCCTGACTTCTTCCGGGGTGGCCCGCGCCAACAGTGATACCAGCATGGAGTTGACGAAGCTGCTCTTACCGGATCCGGTCGAACCGGCCACCAGCAGATGCGGCATCTTGGCCAGGTTCCACGAAATGTATTCGCCCTCAATGTCTTTGCCCAACGCGATGACCAGCGGATCGTGGTCGCGCCGGGTCGACGGCGCGGTCAGCACGTCGGCCAGCCGCACCATCTCCCGATCGGTGTTGGGCACCTCGATGCCGACGGCGGATTTGCCCGGGATCGGCGCCAGCATGCGGACGCTCTCGGTGGCCACCGCGTAGGCGATGTTCTTTTGCAGCGCGGTGATTTTCTCCACCTTGACGCCGGGGCCCAGCTCCACCTCGTAGCGGGTGACTGTCGGCCCGCGGGTGCAGCCGGTGACCGCCGCGTCGACCTTGAACTGCTGTAGTACCGACGTAATCGCTTCGGCCATTTGATCATTGGCGGCGCTGCGTCGCTTAGGCGGATCACCGGCCACCAGCAGGCTGAGCGAGGGCAGCGTGTAAGGCCCCTCGACGACCCGGTCGAGCACCATCGTGTCCTGCTTGCCCGTGGATTTGCCGCCACGACGACGGCTGCGCGCGACGGCGGCCTCCGGCACTGTCGGGCTGTCGTCCGCCTCGACGGGCGAGGGCCACGCCTGTGCTTCGTCGTCACCGTAGGCCGATGCGTCGTCGTAGTAACCGTCGGAAAAGTCTTCGGCCCCGCTGGTTTCCGTGGCCGGATCGCCGTCGTAGAAATCGCTCCCGGGTACGCCGTACTCGAACATCCGGGTGCCGAACAGCGATCGCAGGGTGTCGGGCACCTCACGGATCGTGGTGCCGCTCAACAACAGCACTCCGAACAGCGCGCCGATGAACAGCAGCGGTGCGCAAATCCACGCGGTCAACCCCTCCGAAAGCGGTCCCCCGATCGCGAATCCGATGAATCCCGCTGCGTGTGCGCGCCCGACCGGGCTGTCCGGCGAGCCGGCCCACAAATGCCAAAGGCCCAGCACCGGCAGCGCGACCATCGCCCCGCCCAAAACCAGCCGCGGCCGCGCCTCCGGATTGGGTTCGGTGCGCATCAACAACACCGCGATGGCCGCGGTGACCAACGGCAGCAACACGACCGCCGAGCCGATGAAGATCCGCAGCACCGAGTCGACCCAGGCGCCGACCGGACGGGCGGCGTCGAACCAGGAACTGGCGGCGACGACGACGGCAAGCCCCAGCAGAGCCAGGGCAATCCCGTCTCGGCGGTGCCCCGGCTCGATGTCGCGGGCCCGACCGACCGACCGCGCCGTGCTGCCGGTCCCCTTGGCCAGCATCAGCCAGGTCGCGCGGACGGCCCGCCCGCAGGTCAGCCCAGCGCTGGTGACCAGCGAGTGATTGCGGTGCCTGGCGGGCCTGCGCGGCTTAACCGGTCTGCGGCGGGGCTGCGCCGACCGGGATCCGCCCCGCGAACCGGCCTTTGACCTGCTCGTTCTCGTGCCGGACCGGGCGACAGTCTTGCTAGCCATGCAGGCAAGCCTAATCGCAAATGCACCATCTGCACCATCCGCCACACTGGTTAGCGCGATGTCGCGAGTTGGTCACGAAACCAGCTGGGTAGGGTGACAGCCGTCACCCCAAAGCCCCCAGGAGGCCCCGCATGCCTGTCGTCGTTGTCGCCACCATGACCGTCAAACCCGAATCCGTCGACACCGTGCGCGAGATCCTCACGACCGCGGTCAAAGACGTGCACGACGAGCCGGGTTGTCAGCTGTACTCGCTACACCAATCCGGCGACACCTTCGTTTTCGTCGAGCAGTGGGCCGACGAGGACGCGCTGAAGACCCACAGCACCGCACCGGCCATCGGGAAGATGTTCAGCGCCGCGGGCGAGCACCTCGCCGGAGCCCCCGACATCAAGACGCTGCAACCCGTTCCGGCGGGCGACCCCGGCAAGGGCCAGCTGCGCGCCTGATGGACGGGCCGCTAAAAGGAAAAGTCGCCTTTATCACCGGGGCTGCGCGCGGCCAGGGACGCGCACATGCCGTGCGGCTGGCCACCGACGGCGCGGACATCATCGCCGTCGACCTGTGCGACCAGATCGCCAGTGTCCCGTACCCACTGGCCACCGAGGACGACCTGGCGGCCACCGTCAAACTGGTCGAGGACATCGGCGCTCGCATCGTTGCCAAGCAGGGCGATGTCCGCGAACGGTCGTCGCTGGCTCCGGCCCTGCAAGCGGGCCTGGACGAATTTGGCCGCCTCGACATCGTGGTGGCCAACGCCGGTATCGCTCCGATGCAATCCGGAGACGACGGCTGGCATGACGTCATCGACGTCAACCTCACCGGCGTCTACAACACCATCAAGGTCGCGATACCGACCCTGGTCAAACAGGGCGACGGCGGATCGATCGTGCTGATCAGCTCGGCGGCCGGGCTGGCCGGCGTGGGCAGCCCGGACGCCGGTTCGGTCGGGTATGCCGCCGCCAAGCACGGCGTGGTCGGGTTGATGCGGGTGTACGCCAATCTGCTTGCGCAGCAGAATATCCGGGTCAACTCGATTCATCCTACGGGTGTCGAAACCCCAATGATCAACAACGATTTCACCCGGGAATGGCTCGCCAAGATGGCTGCCGCAACCGACACACCGGGCGCGATGGGTAACGCCCTGCCGGTGGAGGTGCTGCAGGCCGAAGACATCGCCAACGCGGTGGCGTGGCTGGTGTCCGACCAGGCCCGCTACATCACCGGCGTGACATTGCCGGTCGATGCGGGCTTTTTGAACAAGTAGCGGCGTTGGCACGAAATCCCGCAGCACAGACGGCTTTTGGCCCGATGGTGCTGTCCGCCATGGAACAGAGCGAACCACCGGGCCGGCGGTTGGTCGACGACGACCTGGCGGCGCGGTTCCTGCCTGCGCCGACCCGGTGGCTGGTCACCGCGACACCGCCGAAGCTGATGCGCCGTCTGATGATGGCGGCGATGCAACGCGACGGTCCCGGGCTGTGGGCCAATCTCGCTTGCCGCAAACGCTATATCGCCGACAAGGTCAGCGAAGCACTCGACGACATCGATGCGGTGGTTGTCCTGGGCGCCGGATTGGACACTCTCGCTTATCGATTGGCGCGCACAACCGACGTCGCGATCTTCGAGGTCGACCTACCGGTCAACATCAAGCGCAAAGCCGCCGCCGTGCGACGAGTGCTGGGTGAATTGCCGAGTTCGGTTCGGTTGGTGCCGTTGGACTTTGAGCGCGACGACTTGCTGACTGCGCTCGCCGAATCGGGTTACCGCCGAGGTGCCCGCACTTTTTTCATCTGGGAAGGCGTGACCCAGTACCTCACCGCCGACGCCGTGCACGCCACACTCGAAAGCCTGCGGCCAGCGGCGTCGGGAAGCAGGCTGGTGTTCACTTATGTGCGACGCGACTTCATTGACGGCGTCAATTTCTATGGCGCGCAGCGGCTGTACCGCAGATTTCGACAACGCCAGCAGCTGTGGCGCTTCGGTTTGCAGCCCGACGAGGTTGCGTCGTTTTTGGACGGACACGGCTGGCGGCTGGTCGAGCAGCTCGGACCCGAGCAGATCGTCCAGCGTTACGTCGAGCCGACCGGTCGCCACCTGACCGCATCGCAGGTCGAGTGGTCGGCCTACGCCGACAAGGCCTAGTCAAAGACACGCCGCGACGCGAGCATCCCCAGGTCAGGCCCATAACGGCGTCATACTCGACTCGTGGCCAGCAACGAGGCTGCCCGCGCAGTCGGCTCGTCGGCACCGGACTCCCGGCGCCGGATGCCCGCGACATACCGATTCCTCTCGCCGCACCAAGCTGCGGTGCTCGACGCCGTCACCGACCACATGCGTCCCGGGCCGGAAGGCGGCGCGTGCGAGCTCGCCCTTCCCCGGGCGCGCGTCGTCAGCTACGTAGACGAGCTGCTGTCGCGGTTCGACACCCAGACCATCGCGCGTCGCGTGCGAGTTGCCGACCTTCGCGACCAGTACGGGAAGGGCATCATGCTGCTGGACGAGCTGGCCGGCGGCGACTTCACCGCGGTGCCGCTACTGCAACACGGCCTCATCGTGTCCCACGCGCAGGTCACGCCCTTCGTCAGTGTGCTCCTCGATCACATCGTTGAGGCGACCTACGCTCCGCCGGAAAATCCTCGGCACAACGCCGCAGACCGTTACCACGAAACTGGGTAGCTAATCCGACACGCCGGACGCGTCCTTCCCCGCCGCGGTCCGCTATTCACGTCATACTCTGCCCGTGGCCAGCGACGAGGCCGCCGAAGCACTCGGCTCGTCGGCGCCGGTGTCCCGGCGCACGGTGCTTGGCGGGCTAACCCTGATACCGGTAGCCGCAGTCCTGGGCAGCATCCCCCCGAGCGCTTCCGCCGAGACGACGTTCCAATACCTCACCGCGCACCAGGCCGCGGTGCTCGACGCCGCCACCCGCCGCCTGATCCCCGGACCGACCGACAGCCCGCAGGAAACCACTCCGGGGGCGCACGAAGCAAACGTGGTCAACTACCTGGACATCATGCTCGCGGCGTTCTCATTCTCGCCGCCGATGGTGCACGCGGGCGGGCCGTGGAGCAACCGCGCCGGCGGCTCCCAGGACTTCATGGCCGACTTCGTCCCACTCGACCGTGCGCAGAACTACGCCTGGCAGCAGCGGATTACCAACCTCCGCGCTCAGTACACCAATGGCATCGCGCTACTTGATCAGCTGGCCGGCGGCGACTTCACCTCGGTGTCGACAGCCCAACAGGACAGCATCTTGTCAACTGGTCAGGCCGTGCCCTTTACCCAGTTGTTGTTCGGTCACACCATCGAGGGAATGTACTCCGTCCCGGAGTACGGCGGTAACGCGAATCTCGTTGGTTGGCAAGACATCCAGTGGCCGGGAGACAGCCAGCCGCGGGGCTACACCGATGCCGAGGTCGAAGCGGCCCAGGGAGACGCGCTGTCCGCCTCGAGCGGGATCATCGGCGTGCTGATGCGCGGAGGGTGGGCGCAGACCGTCGCCAGGCTGGGCGGAAAGGGCGGCGTCAATGCCCGGTAAAGCGATCATCGTCGGCTCGGGACCGGGCGGATCGGTGATGGCATGGGAGCTCGCGGTGGCCGGCTGGAACGTGGTGATCTTCGAGCAGGGCCCGAACTACTACACCAACCTCGGCGGGAGCGGGCCGTTCCCGACGGTGTTCTCCAACGACGAGCTCAAGGCGCTGTACCGCTACTTCGAGCAGCCGGACCCCCTGGCCTACCCGCGCACGTTTCGCCAAAACGCCAGCCAAAATGCGGCGAACACCTTCGTCGGCGACGTCAACGACCTGCCTAACCAGGTCGGCGGCGGATTCCCGCACTCGGACGTGAAAACCACCCGGATGTGGGACATCGACTTCAAGGGACTGTCGCTGCTCGGCCCGGTACCTGGCACGGACATGGCGGATTGGCCGTTCGAGTACAGCGATCTCGCGCCCTACTACGACGAGATCGAGACGTTGATCGGAGTCCAAGGCGATCTCGCGTCGATACCCGCGTTCGTACTGCAGCATCAGCCGCAAACCAAGCCCTTCCCGATGCCGCCGGGGGCGCAGATGCGGTCGTCTACGCTGCTTGCCGCGGGGGCGACGCGCCTCGGGCTGCATCCCTTTCCGTTCCCGATGGCGGCCAATTCAGTCCCCTACAACGGCTCCCCGGCGTGCAACAATTGCGGGTTCTGCTCCGGGTACGGGTGCCCGATCTCCGCCAAGCCGGCCAACCTGATACCGCTGCGGCTGGCTCTGCAGACCGGCCGGACGCAGTTGCGACCGCAGACAACCGTCACCCAGGTCAACTACACCGGCCGCAAGGCCACCGGCGTCACCTATCTCGACGCGCAGGGCAATCCCGGTGGGGAAACTGCCGACATAGTCGTGCTGGCTTGCTCGGCAATCTTGACGCCCCGGCTGGCGTTGCTTTCCAACCTGCCGGACCCCTACAGCCGCATCGGCAAACGGATAATGTTTCAAAACTTCTACGACGGCTTCGCCATCTTCCTCAACCAGCGAGTGCACGCCTACCGCGGTCGTTCGAACACGCAGGTCGTGTTCGACTTCAACGATCCCAACTTCCCCGGGGCTCGAGCCTTTGCCCGGCTGTGCGGCCTGCCCTACATCCGTGCCGGTCTGTGCGAGCTCGGGGGGAGCCAGAACCCGATCGCGGAAGGCAAGTTCTACCAAGAGATCCTGGGGTTCCTGCCAGGTGTGCAGTTTTTTGGCAGCACGTTCAAGCAACTGATGCGGGCCTCGCTGCTGCGCGACCGGCTCGCAGGCGTTGACTGTTTCGGCACCGATATGCCGTACCTCACCAACAACGTCACGCTCGACCCGACGATCAAAGACCTCAACGGCCAGCCCGCGCCACGGGTCACCTACCAGATCGGAAAGTTCGAGCAGGCCTCTCAGGACTTCTTCGTGCCGCTCGTCTCCGCGATGTGCGGGGCATCCGGCGCACAGCTGTACGCGGCCATACCCCAGAGCACAGCAAATTCACTGGGCGGCATTGCACCACCGAGCGGCCTGCACACTATGGGCGGGATGCAGATGGGCGTGAACCCGGCGACCAGCGTCGTCGATGGGAATGGACTAATGCACACGATGGACAACGTGTTCTGCTCCGACGGCAGCGTATTCGCTACTTCCGGCGGCTCTAACCCGACCAACACCATCATGGCGGTGGCGCTGCGCACCGCACGCGGAATCACCGGCCGGCGTTACCCCACACCAGCCACCGCCGCCATGGGATCTGCGCGCTAATTCTGGAATTTGCGGATCTGGGTTAATAACCGGCTCGTGAGGACTAACCTAACGCCACTGGGATCGTCCGCCCCCGCTGTTGACCTCGGGTGGAAGGCAGGACGATGGCCGATCTGTATACGAAACGGAATCGTGGGTCACGCAATGGCAAGGTTCGCTGCCGTCGTCGGGTGGTCGGTCTAAGTACAAGTGCCGGTGCGTTTTTGACGTTCGGCTTGACGCCGCTGGCCCCTGCGCCAGCGGCCCAAGCCGACCAGCTCGACGTGATTCTCGACCCCATCATCAATTCCCTGGCGAGTTTTGACCCCACGCTAGCTACGGATTTGAGTGGGTTGGCGACGGGCTTTGATTCGACGGTTGTCGGCGATCCGCTGGCGGTGTCAGCTTCAGCGGCCGATCCCACTCTGGCTGATCTGTTCCAGCAGGGCTTCTGGCTGCCGTTGCATTCGGCGCTGCAAGCCTGGATCACCAGCCCGCTCGGGATGTCGATTGACAACGCGATCAATCCGTTTTTCGCGGTGGATAACTTTTGCGGCCTGATTTGCAACGGCGCCGACGGGACGATGGCAGACCCCACGGGCGAGAACGGCGGCTTGTGGTTCGGCGACGGCGGCAACGGCTTCGATGCGTCGGGTGATCCCGGGATGGTCGGCGGTGCCGGCGGGGATGCCGGGGGGTGGGGCAACGGCGGCGACGGCGGTGCCGGCGGGCTGGGCGCCGCTGGTGGCGTCGGCGGCAACGGCGGCGAGGAGTTCGGCAACGGCGGCACCGGCGGTGCCGGCGGTGGCGGCGGCGCTGGCATAGCCGCCGGCATCGGCGGCAACGGTGGCGACACTGGCCAGGCCAGTGACGTTCTGGGCTTCCTCGCGCTCGGCAACGGCGGTAACGGTGGGGTCGGCGGGGTCGGCGCGGCCGGCACCGACGGCACCAATGGCACCGACGGCACGGCCACCAGCATCAACGGCACCGACGGCGGCGACGGGACCGCCGCCGGTAACGGTGGCAACGGTGGCGCCGGTGGTACTGGCTCGCCGATCATCGGTGATGGCGGTAACGGCGGGGCCGGCGGCGTCGGCGGCACCGGCGGCGCCGGCGGGGCCGGCGGCGACGGCTTCGACGAGGGCGGGCCTGGCGGCACGGACGGCGCCACCGGCGGGGCCGGCGGGGACGGCGGGGAGGGTGCCACCGGCGGCAACGGTGGGGCTGGCGGGAACGCCGGCACCGGATCGACTTTGGGGTCATTCTTCGGCGGCGTGGGCATCAATGGCAACGGTGGGGCCGGCGGCACCGGCGGCGAAGGCGGCGCACCCGGTGACGGCGGCAACGGGGCGCCCGGCACGTTTAGTAATCACGGCACCGGTGTCGGCGGCACCGGCGGTGCCGGCGGTAACCCCGGCAATGGCGGGGCCGGCGGCACCGGCGGCGCGCCCGGCGGAGACACCGGCACCGGCGGCTTCGTCGGCGGGAACGGCTCATCCGGCCTCACGCCCGCCGACGGCGGCGACGGCGGCAACGGCGGGGACGGCGCCAACGCCACCACCCCGGGCGCCACCGGGGGCACCGGCGGGACCGGCGGCAACGGCGGGTTGGTCGGCGACGGCGGCAACGGCGGCAACGGCGGCAACGGAGCCCCCGGCGCTAACGGCGCCTCGGCGGGCACCCCGACTGGCGGCACGGCCGGCGGCAACGGCGGGGCGGGCGGCACAGGCGGCAACGCCGGAGCACAGGCCGGTAACGGCATCGTTCCCGGGGCCGGCGGCAACGGCGGAGGGGGCGGTGACGGCGCTGACGGCGGGGTTGGCGGTAGCGCCACCGCTGCAGGGGTGGCCGGCGCCGCCGGCGGCCAGGGCGGTGACGGCGGCCCCGGCGGGGCCGGCGGGACAGCCACCGGTCACAGCGCAGCCGGCGGTCAGGGCGGTGCCGGCGGAACCGCCGGCAACGGCGGGGCGGGCGGCGACGGCGGGAACGGTGTAACAGCCGCCGGAGCCGGTGGCGTTGGCGGTGCCGGCGGCGACGGCGGCGCCGGAGGTGTCGGCGGGGCGGCCAACGGGTTCTTCAACACGGGCGGTGCTGGTGGCACCGGCGGCGATGCCGGCGCCGGTGGGGCCGGGGGCGACGGCGGCCAGGCCACCGGCTTCAGCGTCACCGGCGGTAACGGCGGGGCCGGCGGGGCCAGCGGGGCCGGCGGCACTGGAGGTGCCGGCGCGGCAGTCCAGGGTTCGCTCAGTGTCGGCGGTGCTGGTGGCACCGGCGGCAATGCCGCGGTCGGCGGGGCCGGGGGCGATGGCGGCCAGGCCACCGGCACCAGCGGCACCGGCGGTAACGGCGGGGCCGGCGGGGCCAGCGGGGCCGGCGGCGGCGGAGGTGCCGGAGGCACGGCCACCACCGGTGCAACCGGTGACAACGCGATTGGCGGCCTCGGCGGGGCCGGCGGGGCGGCCGCCGACGGCGGGGCCGGCGGTCAGGGCGGCCAGGCCACCGGCGCGGGCGGTGTCGGCGGCAACGGCGGGACCGGCGGTGACGCTGGGGCCAGTGGTGACGGCGGCGACGGCGGTGCGGTCAGCACCGGTGTACACAGTTACGGCGGTTACGGAGGGGCCGGCGGGGCGGCCGCCGACGGAGGGGTCGGCGGTAACGGCGGAAGTGGAGTACAGGCCGGCGGCGCTGGCGCGGCCGGCGGGCACGGCGGTGCGGGCGGGGCCGGCGGGGCCGGCGGTGACTCCGCGCTGGGGCACGCCGGTAACGGCGGCAACGGCGCCAATGGCGGTGATGGCGGCAACGGCGGCAACGGTGGCAGCGCCCCTACCCCCGGGGCCTACGGCAAAGGCGGGGCAGCCGGTGCGGGCGGTAACGGCGGCACCGCCGGGGTCGGCCAGCCCGACGGCACGCCTGGAATCAAGGGAGGACCCGGCCAGCCGGGCGAAAACGGCCAGCCCGGCTAATCCTGCAGCCGCCGCCGATTACGCTCCAGTTGGGTAAACGGGTTAGCTGCGGCGAAGAGGGACCCATGTCGAATGGTCAAGCGCTGGAAGCACTCCGCACCGACGGCTACGTAATCCTTCGCGATGTGCTTCCGGATCCGGTTCTCGAGCAAACGCGCAACGCACTTGCGCCGCTCCTGGATTGCCAATCCTGGGGCAAGGGCGAGTTCTTCGGCAATCGGACAAGGCGCGTCCACAACATTCTTGCCAAGACTCGCGCCGTCGACCCTCTTGTCGCCCACCCAGCGGTCCTGGAGCTCCTGCGGGGCACGCTTATTCAGCCTCAAGTCTCGATCGTGAACGCGATCGAGATCCACCCTGGGGAGACGGCTCAGTTTCTTCACCAGGACGATGTGGTGTTTCCGATCACTCGACCCCACCCGCCGCTGATCGTGAACACCATGTGGGCCCTCAGCGAGTTCACCGCCGAGAATGGCGCGACCCGCCTGGTGCCGCGCAGTCAGGACGCGACCGAGTTGGACGAGAATCCTTCGATCGCGACCGCGGAGATGCAGCCGGGGTCAGTCCTGGTCTGGAACGGAGGGCTCTTCCATGGCGGGGGCGCCAACTGCGCGCAACAACCGCGCCTCGGATTGAACGTGAATTACAACTGCGGTTGGCTTCGCCAGCAGGAAAACCAGTATCTCGCAATCCCGAAAGACGTCGCCGCGACCCTTTCCGATGAATTTCTTCGCCTGCTGGGGTACGACGCCCATATCGACATCTACGGCCTGGTTGACCACCGTCACCCGCTGAGCGTGCTCGGTCGTAACGTGCCGTCGATCGCTTCGGCAGGCGGCGACATTCTCTCCGGTGTCACCGCGGATTCCGACGAAGCGCAAATTTACCCGAACTGACGGCACTACCCTTTAGTGAGCTAGGAGCGCTGTCATGGGTTCTCGCCGTATCACGCTGACGTCCGGCGTAATTGCCGCTGGTCTATTGGCCGCCGCGTTCCTTACGATGGCATCTCCCGGGTTCGCCTTCGCCGACGACGCTTCCGACTCCTCCATTTTCGACCCACTTTTGCAGGAGTTTTTCGGGTTCCAGCGCGACGTGTCGCAACCAACAACGGTCTATTCGGTATCCGGGGAACCGCCTTTTTATCAGAGCATTCATCAGACCGAATTCTTCGGCACCGACTCCACTGCCACGCTTCCGTCCGGGTCGTTCCAGGTGGACAACGAGGTGATAACGGATCCGTTCGGACCGGCCAGCGCCGAGTTGCTCGTCACCAGCTCCGAGGGAGGCACCAGCGCCCCGCCGGTCGGGTCGGTGTACGACGTGATCAACATCGGTGGCGGCTTTGAGAATCTCTACTCCGATATCGCGCCGACGACGCCCGGCGGCGCGGACACCCTGTCAGACACCTTGGTGACGCCGTTCGGTGACATTCCGCTCGCGACAAACTTGCACGCGTTCTTGGATCCCACTGATTTGTACTTCCTCTACGACGCCACGGATCCCTTGACCCAGACAACAGATCCATCGGCAGTCGGCTCGGTCGACGACATCACCGATGCGTCCGCCTTTTTCAACCAATACTTCGGGGATTTCTATGGGTTCGAGCAGGATGAGTCGCAACCGATAACGGTCAGTGACATCGCCGCGATTCCTCCGATTTATCAGAGCGTTCACCAGACGATGTTCTTCGACACCAACCCCACCGCCACGCTTCCCGCCGGATGGTTCGAAGCCGGCACCAACGTTCTCGCGAATGCGAGCGGCCCCAGCTTCTCCGAACTCGTCGTCACCAACTCCGAACAAGGCACGAGCGCCCCGCCGGTGGGATCGGTGTATGAGATCAACAACATGGGCAACGGCTTTGAGAATCTCTACTCCGATATCGCGCCGACGACGCCGGGCGGCGCGGACACGCTCTCAGACACCTTGGCGACGCCGTTGGGAAACGTTCCCCTCATGACCGACCTGCACGCGTACTTGAACTCCACGTATTCGTACTTCCCGTTCCAAGCCACGGATCCATCGACGGTCGACGTCGCCGACGACACGACGGGCCTTGATCCCACCCAACCGTTCGCTTTCTTCGGGTTCACCCACGATGCGTCGCAACCTTCAACGGTCACAGGGGTATCCGGGGAACCGCCTACTTTTAGCAGCGTTCACCTGAACGAATTCTTCGACACCGCCACCGGATCGTTCCAGGCGGATAGCAACCTCGTAACGAATGCGACGGGGATTGCGAACTACGAACTCCTGGTCACCAGCTCCGGAGAAGGCACCAGCGCACCGCCGGTCGGATCGGTGTACGACGTGATCAACATCGGTGGCGGCTTTGAGAACTTCTACTCCGACATCGCGCCGACGACGCTCGGCGGCCCGGACACGCTGGCGGATACTTTAGCGACGCCCTTCGGGGACATTCCCCTCATGGTCGACTTTCACTCGTTCTTGAGCCCGATGGATCTGTTCTTCACCTATTGATCGCACCACTGGGTCGCGGAAACGTTGAGATTGCATCCAGGGTCGTGATCGGGCGAAAATCACGGCCCTGGAAGCAATCTCAACCGCGTAGCCTAGATTTCGATGACGGTTGGCACGATCATCGGCTGGCGGCGATAGGTCTCCCCCACCCACTTGCCGACCGCGCGGCGGACCGCTTGCGCGATCCGGACCGGGTCGGTGACGTTCTCGGCCGCCAACGATTCCAGCTCTGCTTCGACCTTGCGGACGGCCGGCTCCAACGCTTTGGGATCTTCGGAAAAGCCACGCGAGTGCAGACGCGGTGCGCCGGCCGGACGCCCGGTCCCCCGCTGCAATACCACGGTCACCGCAACGAAACCCGACGACAGAATGAGCCGCTCGCCCAACGTGATATCGCCGACATCACCGGTGATGAGCCCGTCGACGAACATCTTGCCGACCGGCACCGCGCCGGAGATGCCGACCTTTCCGGCAATCAGGTCGACGCTGACTCCGTTCTCGGCCAAGACAATCGACGATTCGGCCACGCCCGTGCTGGCGGCGAGCTTAGCGTTCGCGCGCAGCATCCGCCACGTGCCGTGCACCGGCATGACGTTGCGCGGCCGGATCCCGTTGTACAGGAACAACAGTTCACCCGCATAGGCGTGGCCCGAAACATGCACGCGAACTTGCTGATTCGTGACGACCCGGGCTCCGATCTTGGCCAACGAGTCGATGACGCCGTACACGGCTTCCTCGTTGCCCGGTATCAGCGACGACGACAGGATGATGAGGTCCTCGGCGGTCAGGGTGATGCTGCGATGCTCGCCGCGGGACATCCGCGACAGCGCCGACATCGGCTCACCCTGAGTTCCGGTAGTGATCAGCACTATCTGTTCGGGCGACATCATCTCCGCGGCGCCGATGTCGATCAGGTCGGAATCGTCGACCCGCAGAAAACCCAACTCCCGGGCGATGCCCATGTTGCGCACCATTGACCGCCCGACGAATGACACCCGGCGGCCCAACGCCACCGCGGCATCGATGATCTGTTGCACGCGATCGACATTGGAGGCGAAACACGCCACGATGACGCGGCCATGGGCGCCCCGGATCAGCCGGTGCAGTGTCGGGCCGACTTCACTTTCCGACGGCCCGACGCCGGGAATCTCGGCGTTGGTCGAGTCGCACAAGAACAGGTCCACACCGGCTCCATCGATTGAGCCGAGCCGGGACATGCCCGGCAAGTCGGTGGGGCGTCCGTCCAGCGGCAGCTGGTCGAGCTTGATGTCGCCGGTGTGCAAAACGGTTCCGGCGGCGGTGCGCAGCGCGATGGCCAGCGCGTCGGGAATGGAATGGTTGACGGCGAAGTACTCGCACTCGAACACGCCGTGGGTGCTGAGCTGACCCTCCGCCACCTCCACAAACACCGGTTTGAGCCGGTGTTCACGACATTTCGCAGCGACCAGGGCCAGGGTGAATTTCGAGCCGACGATGGGGATGTCGGGACGCAGCTTGAGCAGGAACGGGATCGCCCCGATGTGGTCCTCGTGCGCGTGGGTGAGCACCAGCGCTTCGACGTCGTCGAGCCGGTCCTCGATATGACGCAGATCGGGCAGGATCAGGTCGACGCCCGGCTCGTCGTGGGTGGGAAACATCACCCCGCAATCGATGATCAGCAACCGGCCAAGGTGCTCGAAAACCGTCATATTGCGGCCGATTTCGCTGATCCCACCCAACGCGGTGATCCGCAAACCGCCAGTGGCGAGCGGACCCGGTGGCTTGAGGTCTACATCCACGTGCGAGCCATCGTCCGGCTCACCGCAGCACCGAGGCCGCGCGCATGTCGGTGACCAGTGCGTCGATCTGCTCAGGGGTCGCGGCCACCTGTGGCAGCCGCGGGTCGCCCACCTCGATGCCCTGGAGCCGCAACCCCTCCTTGGACATCGTCACACCGCCGAGCCGGCTCATCGCATTGCACAGCGGGCTGATTGCCACGTTGATCTTGCGGGCCGTAGTGACATCACCGGAGGCGAAGGCGGACAGCAGGTCCCGGAGCTGACCGGCCGCCAGGTGGGCGGTCACGCTGATGAACCCGGTGGCGCCCATTGCCAGCCAGGGCAGATTCAGCGCGTCGTCGCCGGAGTAGTAAACCAGGCCGGTTTCGGCTATCAACTGTGCGCCGGCGTGCAGGTCACCCTTGGCGTCTTTTACCCCGACGATGTTCGGGTGCGCCGCCAGCGTGCGCAGCGTCTCGAACTCGATCGGTACCACCGAGCGGGGCGGGATGTCGTAGAGCAGCACCGGCAACGGGGTTGCGTCGGCGACCGCGGTGAAATGGGCGATCAGTCCGGCCTGCGGCGGCCTGGAGTAGTACGGCGTCACGACCAGCAGTCCGTGCGCCCCCTCGGCCGCGCACGCCTTGGCCAGCTGGACGCTGTGCGCGGTGTCATAAGTGCCCGCGCCGGCGATGACCCGGGCCCGGTCTCCCACCGCTTCCAGCACAGTTCGCAGCAGGGCGAGCTTCTCGGCATCGGTCGTGGTCGGCGACTCGCCCGTGGTGCCGGATATCACCAACCCGTCGCAGCCGGCGTCGACGAGATGATTCGCCAAGCGGACGGTGGCGGGGAGATCCAGGGAGCCGTCCGGTCCGAACGGCGTAACCATGGCGGTCAACAGCGTGCCCAGGCGTGTATAGGCGTCGAATCCGCTGGTGCTCACGGTCCCAGGTTACCGCGCGACGCCAGTCCTTTTAGTTAGCGATGCCGGGCTCAGACCTCGGTGGCGAGCGGACTTGTCGCCACCTCGGTGCCGTCGGCCAGCGTGGCGATCTGGAAATCGCTGAACACCGCGGGCGCGACGTCGACGAGCTGACGCAGGCACGCGATCGCCAGCCGCCGGATTTCCACGTCGGCGTGCTCGCTGGCCCGCATGGCGATGAAGTGCCGCCAGGCGCGATAGTTGCCGGTGACGACGATGCGGGTCTCGGTGGCGTTAGGCAGTACCGCGCGGGCGGCCTGACGTGCCTGTTTGCGGCGCAAAATCGCATTGGGTTGATCGGCGAATTTGGCTTCCAGCCTGCTCAGCAGCTCGGTGTAGGTGGCGCGGCTGGCGTCGGCGGCTTCGGTGAGGATCTGCTGCAAGTCGGCATCGTCTTCCATACCCGGCGGCACGACGACCTGCGACTCTTTTTCCGGCACGTAGCGCTGTGACAGCTGCGAGTAGGAAAAGTGGCGGTGCCTTATCAGCTCGTGGGTGCACGACCGCGAGACGCCGGTGATGTAGAACGAGACACTTGCGTGCTCGAGCACTGAGAAATGCCCGACGTCGATGATGTGCTGCAAATAGCCGGCGTTCGTCGCGGTCTTGGGGTTGGGCTTGGACCAGCTTTGATAGCATGCCCGCCCGGCGAATTCGACCAGCGCTTCGCCGCCGTCGGCGTCGGTGCTCCACGGCACGTCCGGCGGCGCCAGGAACTCGGTCTTGGCAATCAATTGCACGCGCAGGGGCGCGGTCTCGGCCACGGCGATCACCCTAACGGTGCGGCGGCGATGCGACCGACACGCCTGGCGTCGCGCCGGCGGCGCAGGTTCACTGCGGCCACCCGGTAGAGAAATGCCGGGTGCAGCAGGCGAATCGGGGAGTCGATCAGGCTGTTGACCCTAAAGAAGCGCACGGCAACACCGAGATCGGACTCGCAGGCTGCCATCGCCCAGTCGACAAGCCGGGTGGCAATACGCATCCATCGTGACCGTCGCCCTGTCACTTCCGGAAAGGCCAGATCGGAGCTCGCGACCATCTGCCAGGCCACGCCAATCGGTCTCGCCGAGGCTTGGAAGTATCGCCGGGGCAGGCCAGCGGGACCGTCACGCAGGCATTCCCGCAGCGCGGCAGCCTCCAGCGCGGCCAGCGTCATTCCTTGCCCGTAGATGGGGTTGACACTGCAGACGGCATCGCCACATACCAGCAGACCATCGGGTAGTTCGCGCATCTTGTCGTAGCGTCGCCACTGGCTGGAAGGCATGTGGTGATGTGCTACTTCGCCGACTGGTTCGGCGGCCCGAATCGCCGCGATCAGGTGGTCAGGGCAGTACTCCTGGGCAAATGACAGCATGCCCGCCAGGTCGCCGGGCGGCTGGTGCCCAGCCATCCCGAAAACCGTGAACATCCAGGTGTCGTGCTCATAGGCGCTCAGGAACATTCCGGCCGGCCGGTCGGGCGCGGGGCCGATGTCGACCAGCATCTCGGCAAGCGTGCCATGCGGGATTCGCAGCAGTTGGCTGACGTAGTTCGTGTGCATGACGATGTGGTCCTCGACCGGGCGGCCATATCCGAGCCGCTGCAACAAAGCCGGCGTGTGCGCGCCGCGTCCCATCGCGTCCACGACGAGATCGGCAGTCAACTCCCGTTCGGCACCGTCGCTGTCGACCATCCGCACTCCCGTGACGCGCCGCCGATTCGCAGTCGTTGTCACCTCGGATGCCTCGTGGCCGCTGAGAATCATCACGTTGCGCATCGCTTGGAGGCGCCGCCGAACATGGCATTCCAGAAACGGTCTGCTCGGCATGTGGATCGCCAGCGCCGTGGGCTCTTCCGCTACCCTGCCGGAGCGGAGTATGTCGTGACCGCCGAAGGACAAGTGCAGCTTGGACAGCTCTCCGTCGTTCCACACGGGCGCACCGTCGGCGACCAGTTCGTTGAGAAATCCAGGGAAGAGCTCATCCAAGATCTGGGCTCCGCGGGCCAGCAGAACATGAACATGGCGACCCTGGGGTACCCCTCGCCGGACAGCAGGGTAGTCGGGCAACCCATCCCGTTCCACAACAGTGACGGTGTCAAAGAAATCGGCCAGCACCCTCGCGGCCAGCAGCCCGCCCATGCTCGCCCCGAGAACGACGGCGCGCTCGCCCAGCGCTGACACTACTGAGCCGCCGAACTATGTTGAGCTGCAGTCAAAGTCGCGTCGCCATTGGCAATCAGGGCATCGAAGCCGGCGGCTGCCGCCTTGGCGCGGTGTTGTTCCAAGAAGTTTCGGTAGCTGCTTTCGTCACCACGCACATGCGCGAGCAGCGCCCGTGAGCGCAACAGGGGCAGTTCGTGGAGCACGAAGCCGGGATCGGTGGGTACGGCGGCCAGTTGGTCGATCGCGGCCTGCGCTTCGCTTTGGTCATCGACCGATCCGCGTTTGGCCAGCAGTTGCACCAGAACTTCGGTGGCCCTTCCGCGCCAGATCATGTCGCCGCTCTCGTACGCCCCGCCCACGACTGCCCGCACCATGTCGAGGGCACCATCGAGATCCCCGATGCGGGCCTTTTCTAACGCGAATTCTGGATCGACGATGATCAGCGAACTCAGCGAGAACCGCTCCGCCAGAGCGGCATCACGCGTCTTAGTGAACAGGTCAAGGCCCTCGTCGCGTAGCGCTCGGTCGCGAGTGACCAGAACCAGGCCTCGGCTGAGCAGGCCCATGAAAAGGACGAAGTCGTCGCTGGAACCCTCGGCGATGCGCAGCGCCTCCGCCGTCTCGCGCATGGCGGTCTCGTCGGCGGGTAGCGCCCCGAATGGAATGGAGGCGACGTACTTCCACAACAGGGCGAAGACGTAACTCGTCGGATCGAGTGGAGCGGCCATCGCGATCGACGTGGCGGCATCGTCGAGCCAGCCTGGCATCCCCAGACACATCTTGACGTGCCCGCGCATCGCGATCGCCGTGCTCAGCGGTGAACCGAAGATCAGGTTGCCCTTGGTGGGGTCGCCGTCAGCCAAGTCGATGAGCCGATTCGCCAACCGCAGCGCCTCGATCATCTCACCCGCCTGGCATTTCGCGTAGATCGCCGCGAACAGTAGAGCCACGGTCAGCGTCGGGTCTCCGATCGATTCCAGTAGGTCGCTTTGCTCGGAGGCCGCTTGGGCCGCCTCGCGGAAGCGGTTGTGGAAAGTCAACGCCATGATGAACCCGGTCATGCCGATCGCCAGCGACACTTTGTCGTCGGCCGCCGTGCACAGCTTTCGGAGTTCGTCGAAGCCCGTGTCGGCGATGCTGCCGCCGGTTCGCCACAGCGTGCCGCACAGCAGGTTTCGCGGCGCGATCTGCAACGACGTCCGATACGGGACGTCCGCCGGCAGCCGGTCGGCGACCTGGCGAGCCCGCTGCCAATTGGAGCGAGCCGCCCGAATGTCGCGGAAAGAGGACCAGGCGCCCGCGCGCATGTGCCAGTCGAACGCAGCCCGCAAATCTCCTGCGGCCTCGAGGTTTTCGGCAATTAGTGCAGCGTTCTCGTCGGCCGCCCCGGGATCCTGCTGTTCGATCGCGACGGCCAGCCGCCGGTGCAGCTCGGCGCGCCCGGCCTTCAACTGCGACTCGTAGGCCACCGTTCGAATCATCGGGTGCCGAAACGCATACACGGCACGTGGGGTGAACATCACTTGATCGATCAACTCCATCTGGAGCAACTCGGCGATCGCCTCCCCCGGTTCGATGTCATCGAGCAAGGGCGCCACCAACTCGGCCCTGAATCGCGCACCGACTACCGCAGCGGCGTATAGGAAGTGTTTGGCCGGCCTACCGAGTCGGTCGACACGCGCGGCGATGGTGGCCTGCAGCGTGCCCGGCACAGTGATGTCGGCGGCGGCGTCACAGCAAACGTAGGCACCGGGATCGCCGTCGAGCACACCGCGTTGCGCCAGGTCGCGCACCATCTCCTCGGCAAAGAACGGGTTCCCGGCGGCGCGCTCGGCGACCCGCACGGCCAGCGCGCGCACCGACGGGTCAGTCCCCAGCAGCTCAGTGGTCAACGACGCGCTTTGCGCCGCGTTCAGCGGTGCCAGGGAAATCGTCTGCGCGCCCGGTGTCCGCGACAGCGCGCCCCGGTATTCCGGGCGGTATGTGATCAGCACCAGCGAATGGCTTTGCGGCACAACGGTGACGAACCCAGCGAGCATGGCCTCGCTGACCTCGTCGATCCAGTGCAAGTCCTCGATCACATACAGCGCCGGCGTGGTGCGCGCCAAGAGGGCAGCATTCAACAGAGCTGCCAATCGGCGCCGACGAGCATCGGCGGTGATGTCGGGCAGTACAGCGTCGGGGTCGCCGATTCCGAGCAGGTCGTCCAGCAGCAGCAGGTCATCAGGGTTGGCGTCGGGGATGCGTGCCCGCACCCGGGCCCGGCCTTTCTCCTCGTCGAGGCCGCTGACCCCGAAGACCCTACGCAGCAGGCGCGCCACCAGAAGAAACGGCACCTCGCGGGTATGGGATTCGCAGGCAACGGTGAACACCTCGACCCCGCGACCGGTAGCAAGCGTGACGGCCTCACGCATGGTGCGACTCTTGCCGATACCGGGCGGTCCGACCACCCCGGCCACACATCCGGCGCCGTTGATCGCTTGCTCGAGGACGCCGGCGATGGTGTTCATCTCCCAGGTGCGGCCGACGAGCGTCGGCTCGCGTCGGCCGATCCTGATGCGCTCCGCCGCGGCCCCGAGCAGTCGACGCGCGGGTAACGGCGCTCCGCTGCCCTTGACGTGTACCGACTCGGGCGGCCCCAGCACGGTGGCGTGTTCGACAAGCCGCGCGGTGGAGTCACTGAGCATCACCCCGCCGGGCGGGGCGACGGATTCCATCCGCTGCGCTAAACCCACCTGCTCCCCGATCGCGGTATATGACCTTGCGTCAGAACTGATTTCCCCGGCGATCACCCGTCCGGAGTTCAGCCCGACCCGCAGCCGCAGCTCGACCCCATCGCGACGCTGCACTTCCTCGGCCAGTTGCACGATCTGCTCTTGGATGTCCAAGGCCGCCAGGCAAGCCCGAAAAGCGTGATCCTCCATCGCGACTGGCGCCCCGAAGAACGCCATGATGCCGTCGCCGGTGAACTTATCGACCGTGCCGCCGTAGTGTCGAGTAATCGCTGCCGCGCAGCCGAAGACGTCGCCCATAATCTCGCGCAATCGCTCCTCTCCGAGTGCCGAGGCAATCGTCAAGGAATTCACCACGTCAGCGAACAGCACGGTCACTTGCTTGAACTCAGGCTGCTCTCCTGCTTCCGGCGCAGGCTCGCCGCAGGCGTCGCAGAACCGGGCGCCGTCACGCAGCTCATTGCTGCACGCTCGGCACACCGCGCCTGCTGGCCCCATTCGCCTCTCCCGCCGCTGCTCAGTGGTCGGAACAGATCGATTATCGGCCGCCGACGCTGCAGAGGAAGCCCTTTGGACCACGCGACACACGCCGGCAACACGTCTGGCCGGCACCATCCACGTGACTGTCCCATGCTTTTCACCCGAATCGTTAGCAAATTGACGATAATCAGCCTTTCCGCTGGTAATTGTGCGTTTTGTGCCCTAGTTTCCAGCCACTTCGAGTAGTTTTTAGCTTCGAGTATTTGCCCATGCGAGGAGCTTCCTATGCCGCCCAACGGCACACAGGACGCGCGGTCGGGGCGGGCCTGTTTCATGCGTGAGGATTACCCCGGCGCCGTGCGGCACTACGACGCCGCGATCCAAGCCGGCGGCTCGCCCCGCGATCTCCAGGATTGGCGCGAGATGCGCGCCATCGCGGAGGCCAACGTCAAGGCCGACATCAGCGTCGAGATACCGACACCGGTGTACTTCGCCGCCATCAAGAACAAGTTGCTGGGCCCTCCTTCAGTGCGCGACGGCGACCTGCCCCGGCCGCCCCGGCGCCGTCCGGGACGCTACTGCTGTACGTGCTGCAAGCGACTGCGTCTGTTCCTGGGCGAGAAGCTCGGCGCAGTAGGCACGGGGGTCATGAATTGGCTTATCGACCTGGTGGGCCGGAAATTCGGATACCGCGGGAGGGTTTGGACCAACTGGTACCACCGCTGCTGGTTGCTGGGAGTCCTGATATTGGCCTACATACGGGAACAGCTGAACGCGCATAATTTGTTCAGCACCTATCCGCCCGGGGATCTGGTTGCCTTTCAAACCCGGGGCCAGAGACCGCCGTTGGGCGTCAGCCATTTCCGCACCGCCGACGGAAGCTGGAACAACCTCACGGATCCGAAGGAGGGCGCTGCCTGCACGCGCTTCTTGCGCAATGTCGATCTCACGGTCACGTGCCCCGAGACGACCAAACTGCTCGCCCCGAACCCGCGTGACATCAGCCGCGAGCTGCTCACGCGGCCGATCGGCCGCGATGGCAAACCAGAGATGCAAATAGTGCCATTCCTTAACCTGCTGGCCGCATCGTGGATCCAGTTCATGAACCACGACTGGACCAATCATGGCGACACCGACCCTAACGCCTTCATCAGGGTGCCGCTGGATGGTGGCGACCCCGCACGCCGTCGCTACGGGAAGACCTATTTGGGGATCGGCAAGACCCAGCCCGACCCGACGTGGAACGCTGGGGGGAGGGAGCCGGCCTGCACAAGTTTTATCAACGAGGTCACCCATTGGTGGGACGGCTCGCAGATCTACGGCAGTGACAAGGCCACCCAGTATCGCCTGCGCAGCCGCACAATGGGCAAGATGAAGTTGCGCGCCGACGGCACGCTGCCCATCGAGCGCAGCACGGGCGTGGAGGACGCCGGCTTCAGGCGCAATTGGTGGGTAGGCCTGACGATGTTGCACACCCTCTTCGTGCGCGAACACAATGCGATCTGCGACATGTTGTATGACGCCTACCCCACCTGGGACGACAACCGCCTCTTCAATGTCGCGCGGTTGATCAACGCCGCGGTGATGGCCAAGATCCATTCCATCGAATGGACCCCGGCCATCCTGCCTAATCAGGCGCTCGAAACGGGGCTGAACTCGAACTGGTACGGCTTGCTGACCTACTTATTCCGTAAGGGCAAGGCGCGCAAGACAGTGTCCGAGGTGAACATACGCAACGCCGAGCTCGGCGGCATTGTCGGCAACCCAATCAACAGACACGACAGCCCGTTTGGTTTGTCCGAGGAATTTGTTGAAGTCTACCGTCTGCATTCGCTGCTCCCGGAGACGCTCGAGCTGCGCAAGCGCGGCCAGCAGGGCAGCCCGGCGGAGGAGCCCCTGCCCGGCACGCGCCAGCGCGGCTCCGTCACGATAACGAGTAATTACGCGATGTCGGACCTGTTCTATTCGTTCGGCAACCAGCACCCGGGCGCGTTGGTGCTCAACAACTATCCGCGCTTCATGCAACAGCTCAGCGTCGCGGGTAACCCGTTCTTGGACATCGGCGCCGTAGATATTGTGCGTGCACGCGAACGCGGTGTCCCGCGTTATAACGAGTTCCGCGAGCTACTGGGGCTGACTAAGATTGAGAGCTTTGACGACCTGACCGACGACCCTGGTGTCCTGACGAAGTTGAGGTCCGTTTACGGTGACAACCCGGACAAAGTCGACGACCTCGATCTGCTGATCGGCACGCTGGCCGAAGCCAAAGACCGCCGGCCCACCGGCTTTGGTTTCGGCGAGACGGTATTTCAGATCTTCATCGTCAGCGCGAGCCGCCGCCTGCAGGCTGACCGTTTCTTCACCGACGCCTACAACGCGGATGTCTATACACCAGAAGGGCTGCGCTGGATCGACCAGACCGACTTCAAAACCGTGATCCTGCGTCACTACCCCGAACTCGCGGATACCGGCCTGGGCAATATCAAGAACGCTTTCGAGCCGTGGGACGAAGCGCCCCAGCTGGATCCCCACCGCCATCCCTTGCGCGCGTGGGATTGCGAATTGAAGCATGACCCCTGGCGCGGCGATGCGTATCGCAATGCCTGAGCATCTTCGGGAGCCCGAATGGTGACCTGCTGGTTCCTGCGTCACTGCTGGTTCCTGCGTCACTGCTGGTTCCTGCGTCGCGCGTTCTGGGATTTCATAGCCTTCGGCAAATTCTTCGTCGCGAAACCGGTCGATATCCCGCGGCCATCCGGCGGGCAGCCGCGCATCAACCCGCAGCCGATGATCACGGCGATTCCCGAGGTGCCGCTGCGCAACGTGATGGTATGTCCGCGCGCGCAGATCCCATGGGACGAAAGCAATCCCAGGGACACCAAATTCTTTGACTTGCAGGTTCGGCTCTACACCTGCTATTCGCCCATGCAGCCGGGCCTGCCGCGCATCGACGCTGATCCGCAGGTGGCGTTGAAGCGTGCCTACAACGGGCTGCGCCGCACCCTCCTCCCCGCGCCCGAACTGCCGGCCGAGTATCTCGGCAGCCCGGATCTCGGCTCGCTGGCGGTGCGCGGTCCCTACGCCTGCTACACCAAGCGCTCCGGTAGCGCCACTTGGACCTGGGACTTGCTCATGCTGAACAACTATGAGCATCACGACGGGTTGGTGAAGATCGGTGCGCGAGTGCTGTTCAGCAAGGATTCAGTGCGACGTGCATTGGTGGCCTACCAGATCGACTGCGCGCTGGGGAGAGTCACGCCATCGGATCCCGAGTGGGACCAGGCCTGCAAGATCGCGTTGTGCGCGGTTTCGACGCACCTCTCACTCGTGCGGCACTACAACTGGGTGCACCTGGCCGGCGGCGCGCAGTTGGCCATTGCGACCCGCAACAACCTGCCGGACAGACACCCGTTGTGCAGGCTGCTCTGGCCGTATACCTTTGGCACTCAACAGAGCAACGACATGGTCACCCGCGGGCAGATGGTACGCGGCGGCGACTTCGAGACCACCTTCAGCTTCACCTTCGACGGCATGTGTCGCTTGTTTGACGACACCTACCTGGACTATCGGCACAGCGTCAATGACCCTGAAACGGACGGCAATTCGCGGCGAGTGCGGGGTGCGGGCTTCGACACTCCGACACAGCAGAACCTGGAGGAGCTGTTCGACATCATGCACCGCTTCGTGCAGGAGTATCTGGAAATCTACTACCCCCGAATTCCGAAAGGCACCAGACTTATACGCAATGATGCCGCGGCGATGGCGTGGCTCGACGAACTCAACGTGCTTCTTCCCAATGGAGTCGGCGTGCGCCGTGGGACTGTCACTTGGGACTCGTTCGCGCGGATGCTGGCCGGCCAACTGTACTTGGTGACCGTGCAGCACGAAATCCTGGGCAGCTTCATGTGGAACTATCAGCTGTGGACGCACCGCCAACCGGCGCGGATCTACGACGATTTCGAGCCGGAGCCACTGGACGTCTACCAGCGGCTGGTCAACGCGAACTACATCCTGAACGTACGGCGACGTGCACTGATGCACAACTTCGATTACCTCGCACTTGACCGCCGCGCCAAGGCGGCCATGGTGCAGTACCGGACCGACCTTGGCGTGCTGCAGCGAAAGATGGACAGCCGCCCGCATGCGGTATGGCAAGTCAGCCCGCGTGAGTTGAAGGTCAACATCAACGCCTAATCACCGCACACGCGACGTCGCCGAGCTGGCGCAGACACGCAATCGCCAGCCGCCGGATTTCCACGTCGGCGTGCCGCCGCGAAGAACTCGGTCTTGGCGATCAGTTGCACGTGCAACGGCGCGGCCTCGGCCACTGGTGCAGGCCTCAGCGCCAGCGCGCCCACACGTAGGGCACCAGCGCTCGCAGGAAATCGAGGTCGGGGCCGGGTTCGGCGCCGTCGAATGCGTGCTCGAAGTATTCCTCGGCGACCAGCAGGATGCCTTCGGCGTATTCGGTGGTGAACGCGATGCTGCCGTAGTCGTCCATCAAAGCGCGCACTCGTTGCACCAGCTCGGCCGACCGCTCCGATCGCTTCAGGTGCAGATATTCGCGGACTAGCGAGTGGTCGGAGCCCTGAGCGACGCTGAGCAGGTGCATGAGCGGCAGCGTGCGTTTGCCTTCATAAAGGTCGCCCAGGATCTCTTTGCCGTACATGCGCTCGTCTCCGACCAGATTGAGCAAGTCGTCGCGGATCTGAAAAGCCGCACCGAAGTGAAACCCGAACCGCACCAACGGACCTAGCTCCACCTTGCCACGTGAACCCACGATCGCGCCGACGCGCAACGGGTGGATGGTGGTGTACCAGCATGTCTTGTGCATGATGAGGTGTAGGTAGTCCTCTGGGCAAAGATCCTCCACTTCGTCAAGCTGCCAACCGATCTCGGTCGCCTGCCCCTCAAGAGTGCGCATTGCCATGGTGTCGAATTCGGCCCAGACCAGATCGGCCAGATCGCGCTCGAGGCGGCGGGTGGCCCGGCGCAGCACCTGGCTGGCCACAATCGCCAAGCCGTCACCGGCGTTGAGCGCGGCGGCGGCTCCATACGTCGTCGCCAACGTGGGCCGGCCGCGGCGCATTTCGCTGCCGTCGGCGATGTCGTCGTGGACGAGAAAAGCGTTATGCATCAACTCGATTGCCACCGCAATACCGAGCAGATCGTGCGGGTCGGCGCCGAAGGCGCGGCCCGCGGACAGGCACAGCGCCGGCCGTAACGCCTTGCCCGGCCGCGACGGGTATTCCCTCATCGGCGCGTAAAGCCATTGACTTGGTTCCCCGTCGGGCAACGCGTCCACCATCGAGCGGCGCACCACCTTGCCGACCTGGCGCAGCCTTTCTTCGACGGTGGAAACGAGTTCAGCTTCCTCAGCCGTGCTGGTCATGAGTTCTGCGGCAGCACGCTCAACACGACCGGCAACCAGATGTCGGGATAACCATCGGCAAGCAGCGTGCCGCGGTAGTTGCCGGCAGCGATGTCGTCGGGCACGTCGATCTCCACCGTGACACCGCGGCTGCATCGCGCCACCATCGGCACGGTGTCCGGCTCGAAGCGCACCATCGCCGAGTCGATCACCGCCCCGTCGTGGGCCAACAAATCGCTGCAGCGCAATCGCACCTTGCCAAGATCCTCGGCGCCGTGGTTATGCAGCCAGACTTCGGTCGACACCGCGCCGGGCTCGCTGGCCACCAGGGAAACAGCTCCACTCGACGTGGCGTGTTGAATATCGACTGAGGCGACCTCAACCCGCGGTTGCGCTGCCCCGCGCAGCGATTCGACCGCTTGTGCGGCCAACCGCTGCCATACCTGCAGCACTTGGTCGACGTCCGGTGGCGGCGTGTTCTGCTCGCCCGGCGCCTGCTCGCTATCGGCAGAGTCGGTAACGGATTTGGTGTCGGCCGGTCGGATGAACCGATTAACGACCTCGGTAGCGGCCCGAAAGCCACGGGCCTGAATCTCACCTAATGCCCGTATGTTCAAGGCCGGGTCGAACACCGACGCCCACGGAATATCGGAGGCATTGGCCTCATTGTCCCGCTCGGTCACATTTAGCTCCCGTGGACTCCGGTGGATAACCAGCCATTTGGCTTGCTCCTCGGTATGCTAACGGCGATAACAGCTGGAGGTCGGGCCCTTGCTGAATCTCTCGCAGTCCCAATTGTCGTTTTTCGGCGCAATCGATGAGGCGGTCCTCTTCGCCAAGGAGGGCCACGGCAAAAAGCCGGATGAGGTGCTGGACATCGTGGGAATCTTGCTGCCCAACACGACCGGTTTCGGTCAGTCCGGCTGGTATCACGAGCTCCTAGATTTCGCCAACCGACCCGGCGTGCGCAGTCCCGGTTTGCGCGGGCCCGTAACCTTTCCCACTGTCGAGCAGTCACTCCAGTATCTGGAGGCCGAGACGGCTCAGGAGCGGATGCGGCTCGCCACCGCTGCGCTAGCCACCGAGCCAACTCCGGAGCCAACTCCCGAGCCCACTCCGCAGCCCAGGACCGAACCCCCGTCCCCGCCCGCTCCCCAGGGCGCGTTCGAGCCCCCTCCCGAGCCCCCAAGGACTCCCGCCGCGCTGCCGGAGCGTGTAGCCGATAGTCAATACACCCCGTACCAGGATCCGGTGCTGGCGCGTTCCGCCTACGCGGCAATGGTGCTGGCGAGAATCGCCTACCTGGGCGGCATGCCTCCGCGGCTCAGCGCGATACCAGATCTGCCTGAACGAATCATGGCTGCGGCGGTCAACTCCTGGGGAGGCAACACCCTCGGCAGCCCGGTTCAAATCGTGCGTCGACTGCTCAACGCGGCGAAGCGAGTCAAGTCGCGAAAACAGTGGCACACCATCGCCGCGAGGGCAGTCAGTCTAAAATTTGCCAATCAGTCCCTGCCGTGCTTCGGCACACTCGAGTTGTTCGGCAACCAGTACTGCAGCACGCTCTACACCAACACCACAGATGACACCCTGTCGGTCAACGACATCGCGAAAATCCTCGATCCCAGAAACTGGAAGCTGTACGCAAAGTTTTTCTGCGACGTCGAAGCCCAAAACCCACCGGACACCGCACACGGATGGGCACGGATTCTGGAGACGATCGGGCCCGAATGCGCTGAGTGGCACATGAAAACGGCGTTGGTCTTCTTTTACGGAAGCGACGGCAACGGCGGCCTCTATCTCAACTACGACCTCGATCCCGCCCGCCAGGACGACTCGGGCATGGTCGAGGTCGATAACGGCTATATCTGGATCACACCGCTGAAAGGCACGAACCCTTCGAAGAAGGGCGTGCGGATCCGCACCAGCAAACAGGAACGCGTACAGGGCCTGAGCCCGACCGCGACGGCTGCGCTCGGCTGCCTGCTGGGCTGGGGAACCTACGCCAACGACATGCTGTCCGGTACAGCCAGCAAGGTGATCACCTCTGCCATGGTTACCGAGCCGTTCGTGTTGACGGTGTTGATCGGGAAAGAGAAGCTGTCCGGCGTGGGGCAGCCGGTCGGCGGACCTCCCCAGCTGCCACCGGATTTCGGCCACGCGATGGGGGATGTCCGCAATTTGCTGACCCATCACATCGAGCGGTCGCGAAACCTCGCGGCCAAGGCAGGCGATCGGTGGTTGGACGGCATGACGCGCGATGATGTCAAGGAAATCACCAAAGAATTCGGCAAGCATCTGGAAAAGTTCGCGGTGGAGGCATATAAGACCGCGGAAAGTAACGTGAAACCCCAAGTGACGCCAACAAATAACGAATAAGGACGGCGCCAATGGATGACCCCACGGCGATCGCCACGCGTTACGCGACGATCACACGCAAAATGGTCCACGACGCGACACAGGTCGCGATCGACGCCTTCAACAAGATCAACGGCGCCCCCGGCACCTACACGGGGAATGACGCGATCAAAGCGATGACCCAACTCGCCGACATCGCCATTACCGGGGGGTCAGCGCTTGCCCGGATACCGTTGCAGATCCAGCCCGATAACCGCCCGATGCTGGTCGCCGACGAAGTCGCGTCGGTCGTCGAAACTGCCCTGACCAATGTGGCGGAGATTGCTAGCGACGCCGCTGAAAAGATCGACGCGGGCACCTTCAAAAAGCAATGGGCCGACACGGCGATCATGTTGACCAGTATGGCCGTGCTTCGGACCGCCGAGGCCGCCGAAGCGATCGTCGCCGGCCCGGGCGTGTTGGCCGATCCGGTGATGGAGTTCGGGCCGTTCACCGTCATCGCTCCCAAACCTACAGACGTGCTCGTGCTCAAGATGGGCCCGCTTGCTCGCCCCGGCGTCGCCGAGGACATCGCGGGCATTGTCCAGTTCATACCTGCCGGAGGCGTGTTGAACGCGGGTACCAAGAAGAGGAAATTCTCGCTTTCGATCAACTCCGCAGGGATTGCCAGCGGGATGTTCAAGGGCCAGGTAGACGTTTTGATAAACAATGTTGTCCAGTCGAGCCTAGCTGTGCAGGTTCTCGTCAACCTGTGAGCCGACCCGACCCAGCCCCAGGCGTTGACGAACTGCTTGATCGCGCGCTGCGCGCGCTCGCCGCTGGTCAACGGGCGACCGCCAACCGTCTCGCCGAGCAGGTCCTGGCCGTCGACCGCCACAACGTCGATGCCGAGGATCTGCTTGCCGCACCGGCCGATCCAGGCGAAATCCGCAGAATAACAATTCTTTTCGCGGACCTCGTTGATTCGACAGCGCTGTCGACCCGAATTGAGCTCGAGACGTATCGCACTGTTGTTG
>DATJOR010000316.1:0-2319 GCA_035506875.1 Mycobacterium sp. | reverse complement strand
TTCTTCGGAGTCGTGGTGTACACGCGAGTGCACACGCCACGGCGCTGCGGGCTGCCCTTGAGGGCCGCCGTCTTGACCTTGGCGATCTTGTCGCGGCGCCCCTTGCGGACCAGCTGCTGAATGGTTGGCATCTACCGGCTTTCTATGTTTGAAGTTCGATTCTCGGTGGTTCAAGTCTCTGTACTGCAGTTATGCCCCGTCGCGGTCCCCCGCGGCCGGGTGTGTCGCATGCGCTCGCCGCTAAACTTTGGTCGTTGCGGCGTGGACATGCGAATTGGCCCGGCGCGCGCGTCTTAGGTGAAGCGCCTTAAGCCGCCAGGCACGAGCTTCCACAATACCCGTCGCCGGTCGGGCAGGTCAAAGCGGCAGCATCGCTATCCGGTGCCGCGTTACCGGGGCTTATGTTGCGTCGGCTTCGCTGCGGCGTTCCATGCCCGCCGCCAGCCGCAACACCATGTCGGAGAACACCGTGTCGGTGTCGACAATGTCATCCATCACGCCGGTCATCTCCAGCAGCACGAACCCATGCATTGCCGACCAGAATTCCAACGCCGCGTGGAAGGCCTCCTCGCCGTCAAGACCGTAGGACGCCAACACCGCGATCACCGGGCCGGCCGCTCCCCTGGTGGCGGCGGCGTATTCGGGGTCCTCGCCGCCAAACGGCATCCGGGTGAACGCCGAATACCGGCCCGGGTGGTGGTGGGCGTAGCTGCGGTAGGCGCCGGCCATCACCAGCACGGCATCGTCACGGGCCCGCCCCTCGGCGACGCGGTTCAGCATGGTGATGATGTCGTCGATCACCCGCATCCGCACCGTGCGGCGCAGATCCTCCAGGCTGTCGACGTGGTTGTACAACGACGGCCCTTTGGTGCCGAGCTGGGTCGCCAGCGCATTGATCGTCAGCGCGTCCCAGCCCTCCCGATCCAGGAAGGCGAGCGCGGCGCTGACGATGATGTCGCGACTCAGTCTGGCCGGACGGGCCGCAGACTTTGACCCGGCGCCCGACCGACCGGCCGATGACTCCGGCTCAGTTGGCATGGCGATCGCCCCTCGGGTTGTGTACATCGGCTGGGCCGACAAACTAAGAACTCTAGTCTGCCGACTACCCGCGTGGTGGGAACCGCCCGAGGTGGCTGCCGCCCGCGTACGCTCTCCTCGAGCGGATCGCGCGTAATGGCGAGAGGAGCGCAGAAGTGAATTGGACACTCCCCTGCCGAATGTTGGCCGCCTGCGCGATAGCGATCCCGTTCACCTCGGCCGCCGCCGCGCCGGCCGTGCAGGCGAAAAACGGCGACACCCATATCACCGGCATGGGTGTTGAGCAGACGATCGACTGCAACGGCGCCACGCTGCTGGTCGACGGGACACGCAACGTGGTCAACGCGCTGGGCACCTGCTGGGCGGTGACGGTGATGGGCTCGGGTCACACGGTCGTTGCCGACAACGTCATCCACGACATCACCGTCTACGGCTATAACGAGTCGGTGTTCTATAAGAGCGGCCAGCCGGTCGTCTGGGACCGCGGCCGCGAACTCGGCATGACCAACCGCATCAGCCAGGTTGGAAGTTGAGGCGAGGGATGCGTAAGCACACCGCGCTGGTGATCGCGCTTGCTGCGGCAGTGGTGTTCGGGATCGCCGGCTGCGGCGGCAAGAACAACAACGCAGCGCCGTCGACCGCGTCGCCCAGTTCGACGAGCTCGACGCCCTCGACGACGAGTACGGGCGCGCAGTTCGACATCGGCAACACGATCAACTACACATCGCTCGGTACCACCACCACTCTTGATTGCGGCGACGGCAAGTCGCTGAATGTGGGCGGCTCCAACAACATTCTGACCGTCAACGGCACCTGCGGGACGGTGAGCGTCGGCGGCGCCGACAACAAGCTCACCATCAACAAGATCGACAAACATCTCAACGTTGTCGGCTTCAACAACACGATCACCTACAAGGACGGCAACCCCCAGGTCGAGAATCTCGGCTCTGGCAATACCATCAACAAGGCCGGTTAACCTTACGCGGCGATGCCTTTCGACATCCTGATCAATGGCGGCGGCATCGCCGGACCCAGCCTGGCCTTCTGGCTCACCAGGCACGGCCATGCCGTCACGATCGTCGAACAGGCTCCCCAGCTGCGCACCGGCGGGCAGGCCGTCGACTTTCGCGGACCCGCGCTCACCGTGCTCGAGAAGATGGGTCTGCTCGATCGGGTGAAGGCGGCCGCCACCCAAATGGGACCACTGGTGCTCGTCGATGGCCAAGGCAAGGAAGTCGGCCGCCTACCCGCCGAAGTCATCAGCGGAGAGGTGGAGATTCA
>DATJOR010000315.1:0-5530 GCA_035506875.1 Mycobacterium sp. | reverse complement strand
GCCAACGACCACCAGAAACACCCACGCTTGCCAGTAATTGAACGTGCCTGCCGGCACAAACAACATCGCCCCGAACACGACAAGCTCGACAAGACCGAAGACGAACATCTTCGAAATGGTCTTCACCGAGCCTCCTTAGCGCCCTCCCGGTACCGCACGCTAACAGGGCACCAAGCCACTTAGTTCAACTTGTGTCAAACACGTGTGGCGGGGCCTTACGCGGAGTAGCCTGCGCGTGATCGGAAGTCCGCGCAGACCCACAACAGTGCGCAAACCTCGGGGGCGCCCAGGGAAAGGGAACCGATGAGAAGTCTCGGTCGAGTGTGCATGCTGGCGGGCGGACTGAGCATTGGAGCGGCGCTGGCCGCGACGCCGGGGATTGCCTCGGCCGCCCCATCAACTGACGCGTTGTCGTGGCTCGATGCACTGCTGAGTGGCGTGTCACTCCCTGCCCAGGCAACCGCTGCGCCGTTGGATATCCAGATCTCCATCAGCGGAATGGATTTGTTCTCGACGACAGACAACACAGCCACCGCCAGCTCGGGGATGGGGAGCATCGCGATCGCCATCGGCGACGGCGCCAACGCCGACGCCAGCGGCGGCCCCTTGGGCCAGCTCGGTGCGGTCGACTTTGCTTTTGCCAACGGCACCGACAGCTCCGCCACCGTCGGGCTGGGCGCATTCCTTGACTCCGCACTCGCCAGCGGCACCAACAGCTCCGCCAACATCGGATTAGGCGCCATCCTTGACAACGCGACCGCCGTCGGCACCAGTAGCTTCGCCCAAGTCGGAATCGGCGGCAGCCTTGACGACGCATACGCCAACGGCACAGATGCCAACGCCGTTGCCGGCATCGGCAACAATGACGTCGCCACCGCCTTGTTCGATGACAGCAGTGCGACGGCCGGGGTAGGCAACTCCAACTCCGCCATCGCCTTCAGCGGCGGCGACGCCAGCGCCGGCGGCTTCCTGTCAACCGCATCCGCGAGCGGCGTCGGCAGCGACGCCAGCTCCGACGGCATCTTAAGCAGCGCCAGCGCGGCCGGCGGCAACGCCGAGGCTTCGGCCCAGGGCTGGGTCGATCTCGCCTCCGTCATCAACACCGGCACCGCTTTCGACCAAGCCCTTGCGGGCTTCGGCCTCCCCCTCGGCAGCAACTTCGACATCGCGGACATCCTCGGTACTGGCAGCACCGCCGTGGCCGGCGACGGCGGCAGTTTCGACTTCGCCGCCGTCTTCGGCGACATGCTCAACGCGATAGCCACCGGCGAGAACTTCCTGGTCGACATACTGCCGTCGCTCTAGGCGTGCTAAACCAGCTTGACTATTGAACGTACGCACAATATGAATCACTCTGTGACAGCTCAGACTTGTGTGCCCGCCCTTGTTTGCCCGCCGCAGGAGATGACAAGTGCAAGCTGAGTCTTTCATTCCTGCTGTGCTGCGGGAGCGTGCCAATCTGCGGCCCAGTGATACAGCCTTCACTTATGTTGATTACGAGCAGGACTGGGCGGGCGTTGCGCAAATCCTGACGTGGTCGCAGCTGTATCGGCAAACGCAGAACATCGCGCAGGAGCTCAAAGCTTGCGGGTCATCTGGCGACCGCGCTGTGATATTGGCGCCGCAAGGACTCGAGTACATCGTTGCGTTTCTAGGCGCATTACAGGCCGGTCAGATCGCGGTTCCGCTGTCGCTTCCGCTGGGTGGCGCCAGCGACGAGCGTGTTAGTTCGGTCCTGCGTGACGCCTCGCCCTCTGCCGTTCTCACGACATCAGCCGCCGCGGGCAATATCGCCGAGTATGTCAAGTCGAAGCCCGGTGAATCCGCTCCCTCGGTCATCGAGGTTGATTTGCTGGACCTCGACTCCCAGAACGGACCCGCTGCCGAACCTACAAGTCGGCCAGACATTGCGTATTTGCAGTACACCTCCGGGTCGACCCGCACGCCCGCCGGCGTGATGCTCTCGCACGAAAACGTTCGGGCAAATTGCGAGCAGATCAATGCGGACTTCTTCGGGAACTACGGAGGCCTCGCCCCGCCGGACACCACTGTGGTGTCCTGGCTGCCGTTCTATCACGACATGGGTTTGTACCTGGGGATTATCTTTCCGGTTCTGATGGGGTATCCCGCCCTGCTCACTAGCCCCGTGTCGTTCCTGCAGCGACCAGCCCGGTGGATGCAATTCCTGGCAAACAACTACCACGCATTTTCCGCGGCACCGAACTTCGCTTTCGACTTGGCGGCGCGAAAAACATCAGATGACGACATGGCCGGGCTGGACCTCGGCAATGTGCTCAGCATCCTCAACGGAGCCGAGCGGGTACAACCCGCGACAGTGCAGCGCTTCGCAGAGCGGTTCGCCCGCTTCAACCTTCAGGGCATGGTGATTCGGCCTGCATATGGAATGGCAGAGGCAACGGTGTATATCGCTACCCGCGAAGCGGGTCAATCACCGGAAATCGTTCATTTCGAATCCGAGAAACTGACGGCGGGCCGCGCTAAGCGGTGCGCAAGCGAAAACGGCACTCCGCTAGTCAGTTACGGCGTGCCTCAGTCACTGACGGTGCGCATCGTCGATCCTGAGACCAACACCGAGTGTTCGGGGGGAACGGTCGGTGAAATTTGGGTTGACGGCGACAACGTCGGTAGCGGCTACTGGCAGAACCCTCAAGAGACTGAGCACACCTTCGGCGCAACGCTCGTCGATCCCTCGGCGGGCACACCCGAAGGCCCTTGGCTGAGAACCGGGGATTTGGGCTTCTTCTCCGACGGTGAGCTGTTCATCATCGGCCGCATCAAGGATCTCTTGATCGTGTACGGGCGCAACCACTCTCCCGACGACATCGAGGCGACGATCCAGGAGATCACCAAAGGCCGCTGTGTGGCGATCGGGGTTCCGGATGATGGCGGCGTTGAGACGCTCGTCGCCATCCTCGAACTCAAGACCCGCGACGAATCCGAAGAGGACGCGCTGCAGCGGATGGGCGTCGTCAGGCGTGAAGTCGCCACGGCTATATCAAAGGCGCACGGCCTAAGCGTGGCGGATCTCGTTCTCGTGCCGCAGGGTTCGATTCCCATCACCACGAGCGGCAAGGCCAGGCGAAGGGACTGTGTGCAGCTGTATCTGCACGATGAGTTCACCCGCCTAGACGGGGCGACCCGCCGGCCGGAGCAGCGCGTGGTCGATGACGGCGATGTGGGCGCGGGCGCCGACTCAGGATGGCCGCAACGCCTGCGCACGCTCCGCAAGCAGCAACATGACCTGCTCGTGGGGCTGGTGTGCGAGCAAGCGGCAACGGTGTTGGGCCATCCCAGCCCTAACGACATCGACCCGGAGTGCGCGTTCGGGGACCTGGGGTTTGACTCGGTGAAAGCTACCGAGTTGCTTGAGCGGCTCAACACCGCCACCGAGTTGCCGTTGTCGCCCACCCTGGCCTTCGACTACCCAACCCCGGCCGCATTGGCCACCCATCTGGGCCAGCTGCTGAGCGGGTCGGTTGCGGCGGCACCGCTTGTGGGTTCGCGGGTGCAGACAGAGGAGCCGGTCGCAGTGGTGGGCATGGCGTGTCGGTTTCCCGGCGGCGTGGATTCGGCTGCGGCGCTGTGGGATCTGGTGGCCAGCGGCACGGATGCGATGGGTGGTTTTCCCAGTGACCGCGGCTGGAATCTATCGGACTTGTTTGATCCCGATCCCGACGCGGTGGGCAAGACCTACACCCGCGCCGGAGGGTTCCTGGCGGAGGCGGCCGAGTTCGACGCGGAGTTCTTCGGGATCTCGGCGCGAGAGGCCCAAGCCATGGATCCTCAGCAGCGGCAGCTGCTGGAGGTGTGCTGGGAAGCGTTGGAAACGGCCCGAATTGATCCCGCCGCTCTGGCGGGTTCCGAGACCGGCGTGTTCGTCGGGGCGTGGTCACAGTCCTACGGCGCGGGCGGTTCGGATGGTGCGGAGGGATACGCCCTCACCGGCTTGTCCACGAGCGTGGCCTCTGGGCGTGTCGCGTATGTGTTGGGCTTGCAGGGGCCCGCTCTCACCCTCGACACGGCCTGCTCGTCGTCGCTAGTGGCCACGCATCTGGCGTGCCAGTCGCTGCGTAACGGCGAGTCGACTCTCGCAATGGCCGGTGGTGTCACGGTGATGACCACACCAGCGGTGTTCACCGAGTTCGCCCGGCAACGCGGGCTGGCTGCTGATGGGCGCTGTAAAGCCTTCTCCGCCAACGCAGATGGCACCGGTTGGGGCGAGGGGGCCGCGGTGTTGGTCCTCGAACGGCTCAGCGACGCCCACCGCAACAATCACCCGGTGTTGGCGGTCATCGCGGGGTCGGCGATCAATCAAGATGGCGCCTCTAATGGTTTGACCGCACCTAACGGGCCGGCTCAGCAACGCGTCATTGCCCAAGCCGTCGCCAACGCCGGCATCGGGCTTGATCAAGTCGATGTTGTCGAAGCCCACGGCACGGGCACCACTCTCGGCGACCCGATCGAGGCCGGCGCCTTGATCGCCACCTACGGCGCCGCGCGTGACGCAGAGCGGCCACTGTGGCTGGGATCAATCAAATCCAACATCGGCCACACCCAAGCCGCCGCCGGTGCTGCCGGACTCATCAAGATGATCGGGGCCCTCAACCATCAGAGTTTGCCCCCGACCCTCAACGTCGATGGTCCCAGCCCGCACATCGACTGGTCTGCCGGCACGGTCCGGTTACTCACCGAGCCGGTGCCCTGGCCGGTCGCCGACGACCATCCCCGCACCGCGGCGGTGTCCTCGTTCGGGATCAGCGGCACCAACGCGCACATGATCCTGCAGCATGCCCCCACCGCGCCGGCCGGATCGGCTGACGCGGAACCTCCGGCTGAGCAAACCCTGCTGATGTGGCCGGTGTCAGCGCGCACCCCCGCGGCGTTGTGCGCGCAGGCCGACCGGCTGCACCAACACCTGGTCAGCCATCCCGACCTGGATCTCACCGATGTGGCCTACAGCCTGGGCTCCACCCGCACCCAGCACTCCCATCGGGCGATGATCACTGCACCGGCGGCCACCGCTGACCCGCGGAAAGACCTACTGGATGCCCTCGATGCCCTGCGCACCGACCAACCACACCCACAGCTGACCCGACACCACTACCTGGCCCACCTTCGCGGTAAAACCGTGTTCGTCTTACCCGGCCAAGGCGGCCAGTACCCCGGGATGGGTCGAGAGCTCTACGAACACCACCGCGTCTTCGCCGACATGGTCGATGCCTGCGATAAAGCGTTGCACCCGTTCACCGGTTGGTCGGTGCGCGAGGTCCTGTGTGGCGACGAGGCCGCCGCGTCGCTGGATCGAGTGGATGTGGTCCAGCCGGCACTGTTCACGATGATGGTGTCGCTGGCCGAGGTGTTACGCCGTTACGGCATTGTTCCCGACGCGGTGATCGGCCACTCCCAAGGCGAGATCGCCGCGGCATATATCGCCGGGGTGCTTTCCTTGCCCGAGGCCGCCGAGGTGGTGGCGCGGCGCAGTCAAGCGCTCAGCGCGCTGTGTGGTGCC
>DATJOR010000314.1:0-3547 GCA_035506875.1 Mycobacterium sp. | reverse complement strand
CGAACATGACCAACTTGCGGCGAAACAGCATGCCCATGTTGTCCGGCACCGTACGGGCGATGTTGATGTTGTGCGTCACGATCAAAATCGTGCAGTCGATCTGGGCGTTGATGTCGATGAGCAGCTGGCTCAAATACGCGGTGCGCACCGGGTCCAGACCCGAGTCGGGCTCGTCACACAAAATGATCTGCGGGTCCAACACCAGGCTGCGGGCCAGCCCGGCGCGCTTGCGCATACCACCGGAGATCTCACCGGGGAACTTCTTCTCATCCCCGCCAAGACCCACCATCTCCAGCTTCTCCATGACGATGTCACGGATCTCGCCTTCCTTCTTCTTGGTGTGCTCGCGCAACGGGAATGCGGTGTTGTCATACAGGTTCATCGAGCCGAACAGGGCGCCGTCCTGAAACATCACCCCGAACAGGGTGCGGATGTCGTAAAGCTCCTTGGCCGAGCACTCGGTGATGTCGGTGCCATCAACAATGATCGAACCGCGCTCCGGGCGCAGCAGGCCGATCAGCGACTTCAAGAACACCGATTTACCAGTACCCGACGGGCCCAACAACACACTGACCTCGCCCTCGGGCACCTCCATCGTGACGTCTTCCCAGATTCGCTGGGAGCCGAAGGACTTCGTCAGCCCCTCAACCTGGATACCGATACCCATGCGAAACCCTCCCACCGATGTAGCTCACCGCAGCCCAAGCCCAGCTTGTGGCATGAGTCACTGTAGCGCACCGGCAATGAAGGAGACGGTATGTGCGGCTATCGCCGGAAAATCATGATCGGCGGCGATTTCGTCACTCCCGGGGCGACCAGTTGCCATGAAAGCCCATCGGCACTCGCTGCGGCAAGTGGACGGTGGCCACCGATTCGCAAGTTTGCGCGTCCAGCAGCACCAGCTGACCCTCGTCACGGCCGTGGTGATAGCCGTAGCCGATCAGGATGCCTTCATCTTCGGGGGGGTCCTCGGCGGCGTCCTGCGAGGCAGCGGGGCGCGGCACGAAGGACATTTCGCCGATTAGCAGCTCGGGGTCCAGCGGGGCCACCATGCTGGATCCGGTCGCGTAGTCGTGCTTGTACAGCGATGTCGACATTTGCGTTCTGCCTGAGTCGAGGTAGCCGCCGTCGAAGCCCACGGCGTAGCCGAAACGATGCCGGCCGCCGAGGAGCGTCTCGTTGATCCGGGGGAACTCCTGCGCGCGGTCGTCGCGGCGTTCGCTGCTCACCGCCCCTGAGGTCAGGTTGATCGTCCAGCGGTCCAACGTGGGCCTGCTCTCGCCGGGCCCGCGCAGGTCGCGGTCGAACATCCGGTCGTAACGCACCACGTCGAGCACCAGCACCTCGCTGCCGTCCCGCAGTTCTGAGTAGGCGTTGAGCGGGTGGTAGACGTAGCAGGGCTCGATGTCGAACCACCGCACGTCGCTGTTGTCTCCCTCGCGGGGCATGACGCCGATGCGCGCCGGGTAGCGCGGATTCCAGGCATAGGGCAGCTGATACGCCGGCCGTTCGTTGCGGTTGAACATCGCCGCGATCGGCCCGGGCACCCGCACCTGCCCGACGACGGCTTGGGCCACCAATCGGGCCGGATGGCGCATCCACCCCGGCATCTTCTTCGGCAGCACCTGCATCGGGTCGAGCGTCACCGGCAGGTCGTAGATCACTACGTATTTGTCGGTCAGCGAGAAGTCGTGCATCATCGGCGACCCCGACACCTCGATGTCGACCGTGCGGCGTGCGTGGCCGTGTGTGTCGATGACGGAGTACTGCACCGTTCGACCGCGGGCGAAGGAGTAAGACACCGCGTGCAATTCGCCGGTTCTGGGGTCCCGGTGCGGGTGGGCGGTATAGCCGCCGGGCAGCGTGCCATCGAAATCGCACGGGCCGACGGTGTCGAGCTCATCGGTGAGTTCGTAGTTGGCCACGCCGCCTTCGACGAGGGCCAGCGTCTTTCCGGCGTGGGCCAGCACGTTGGTGTTGGCGCCGAGCGACCGCAGGCCGGCATGCAGGTTGCGCGTGGCAATCGCCGGCTCACCGAGGGCCGCGCGTACGCCGGCGCTGCGTACCCAGCGGTTGCGGTACCAGCCGGCCTTGCCGCCGTGTAGCGCCACTCCGTGCACCATGCCGTCGCCGGTGAACCAGTGATAGGTGGCGGGGTCGACCTCTGCGACGGGGTTGGGCCCGTTGCGCAAGTACCGGCCGTCGAGGAATTCCGGGATGTGTCCGGTAACCGCCAGGTCGGTCGCGGTCACCTCGGCGCTCACCGGCGCCAGGAAGTCACTGAGATACGGGTTCGCCGGTGCGGCGGTGGCTGCGGTGGTCACTTCGGGCTCCTAGCTGGTATAACATTGATATTTCATTGTTATACGGACATCAGGGGTGCTGTGTCAAGATGTTTCTGCCATGACTTCACACGCTGAGCGGAACGTGCGTGCCGAGCTGCTGGACGCCGCCGTGGCGATCCTCGACGCAGACGGCCCCGATGCGCTGCAGACCCGCAAGATCGCCGGCGCCGCCGGGACGTCGACGATGGCGGTGTACACCCATTTCGGCGGGATGCCCGCGTTGATCGCCGCGGTGGCCGACGAGGGGTTGCGCCAGTTCGACGTTGCGCTGACGATGCCGGAGACGGCGGACCCGGTGGCGGATCTGATGGCCACCGGGATCGCCTACCGGCGTTACGCCATCGAGCGCCCGCACATGTACCGGCTGATGTTCGGCAGCACCAGCGCGCACGGCATCAACGCCCCGGCACACAATCTGCTGACTTTGACGGTGGCCGAGATCGACGACCACTACCCCAGCTTCGCGCATGTCGTGCGGGGCGTGCACCGCTGCATGCTGGCGGGCCGGATCACTTCGCCAGGGGGTTCGCCTCCCGAAGACGCCACGGTGGTGGCTGTCGCCGCTCAGTTCTGGTCGTCGATTCACGGCTTCGTGATGCTCGAGCTCGCGGGCTTTTACGGGGCGCAGGGCAGCGCCATCGGGCCGGTGCTCAGTGCGTTGACGACGAATCTTCTTATTTCACTGGGCGATTCGCCTGAGCGGGTGCGCGAGTCGCAGCGCTTGGCGGTGCAACCGCGCTAGGTGCACGAAACCCCCGGAGCCGTTGCGGCTCCGGGGGTTCGCAATTCGACTACTTGACGGTGACGGTGGCGCCGGCGGCCTCGAGCTTGGTCTTGGCCTCCTCGGCAGCTTCCTTGGGCGCCTTCTCCAGGACCGGCTTGGGTGCGCCGTCGACCAGGTCCTTGGCCTCTTTCAGGCCCAGGCCCGAGACGATCTCACGGACGACCTTGATGACGCCGATCTTCTTGTCGCCGGCGGCCTCGAGGATGACGTCGAACTCGGACTGCTCCTCGGCTGCCTCGGCGGCCGGAGCGCCGCCGCCAGGAGCAGCGGCGGCCACGGCGACCGGGGCGGCCGCGGTGACCTCGAAGGTCTCCTCGAACTTCTTCACGAACTCCGAGAGCTCCAGCAGGGTGAGTTCCTTGAACGCGTCGAGCAGTTCGTCGGTGGACAGCTTGGACATGGTGTGGGTCCTTCCTTA
>DATJOR010000313.1:0-12748 GCA_035506875.1 Mycobacterium sp. | reverse complement strand
CGGGCGGATCGTCTCCAGCACTTCTCGAAGCGCGTCCCGATCCCCTGCTACGGCCTCAGCTACAACAGCGTCGAGACGTCCCTCCTGGGTTGTCATCGGCGGCAACATCTCCAACGTTACGAACCGGGCATCGCCGCCCGGCGCGGCGGCACACAGTTAGACAATAACGACCGGTTGCTGTGATTGTGCTCAGCGCTGGTTCCAGGTTCCGCCCCAGTGCTGGACCTGGCGGGCGCACTCGTCGCGAATGGCGTGCAGGTCCGCGACCGGGCGGGCGCTTCCGATATCGGCCAGTAGGCAGGCCACCGCCCAGCGCAGCGGAACCAGGCCGAACCGGCCGGTGAGCTCCAGCGTCGCCTCCCCGAGAGTCCGAGCCCGATCGACGGCACCGGCGCTGCACAGCGCCGCCGCCAGCACCACGTCGCTCTTCGCGGCGTGCCGGGACCCGTCGAGCGTCGTCGCCGCCAACTCGACGCCGAGCTCTGCGTTGCGCACCGCGGCGGGACCGTCGCCGGCCGCCATCGCCAGCTCGGCGGCAACCCAGGCTCGGCGCACCGACAGCCGGTGCTGCTGCGCGTTCGCCACCAACGGCTCTGCCCGGCTCAACAACGTCGCTGAGGCGGCCAGACGGCCCACGCCGAGGGCATCGGCCGCCAGCCCGATCAACGCGTCGGCGGCGGCCTCAGGGTCGGCGCCGGCCAGCGCCAACGCCCGGCCGTCCCAGCCGCGCGCTAACCGGTGCCAACCCAGCTGGCGCAGAAACGACGCCTGGGTGCTGTGCGCCAGCGAGGCGAGCGCATCGGCCGGAACACCGCGCAGCAGCCTCGCGAGGTCGTCACGAGCGCTGCCGTAGCGCCCTTGTCCCCCGGCGGCGACCGCGCGTAACCAGAGCTGCCGGGGTGTGCGCGCCGACGGCAGCGGCCAGCGCGCGGGCTGGTTGCCAAAGGCGGTAGCGGCGAGATCAGACTCGATTGTCGGACCGCAAGAGATATCGATCACGGCGGGTACCCGTTAAAACTTCATGGTCGCTGAGTTACACCGGTATTAAATCTGACGCTGATTAAATTTACCGCCGTCACCGGAAGATGAGCCGCGAGCTGGGACATTCCCGGATAACGCCCCGTCACCATACACGCTTCGGTAAGCAGACCCAGCACGTCGATGAATTCGGGGTAAATTGTCAACGCCCAGTTGAGTATTCGGCAGATCACCGAGTGTTGACGAAATTTCCCTAGTCCCCCTACCTTTGAGGCCGACGAGTAGTCACCGACGACCCGCTCGATTCATGAACTATGGGCGTGTAGAGAGGGACTTCAATGCCACAGCCGGAGCAGCTCCCAGGGCCCAACGCCGATATTTGGGAATGGCAATTACAAGGTCTTTGCCGCGGAGTGGATTCGTCGGTGTTCTTCCACCCGGACGGCGAACGCGGTCGCGCCCGCCTGCAGCGTGAGCGGCGCGCCAAGGAGATGTGCCGCCAGTGCCCCGTCATGGCGCAGTGCCGCGCACATGCCCTGGGAGTCGGCGAGCCCTACGGTATCTGGGGCGGCCTGTCGGAGACCGAGCGCGAGCTGCTGCTCAAGCGTGAGATCGGTATCACGCGCAGCATCCGCCGCACCGCCTAGGCGACATCGCGGCTTATCGCAGGCTTTCTGTCGGTACGTCGTAGCGTTCCTGGTAAGCCCGTACCCGCTCACGGACCTCGGCGGCGTCGAGACCGGTATCCGACCAGGTGTATCTCTTACCGCCACCGTCGCTGGGATGCGTGGCAAGGAACGCACGCATGCTGTCTTCGGCCGACGGGCTCAGTTCGCGGCCCAGCTTGCGGTAGATCCCCTTGATGGTCGACCACGGGTCGCTCATGAAATCAGAGAAGCGAACGTCGACGACCCGATCTGGCGCGATCGCACCCCGGTCCCGCAGATCCATCTCGCGTGCCAGCCCGACCGTGATCTCCTCGACGGACTGCGCGGCACAGTCGGCGATGCTGGACTCGTCGCTGCACATCTTGCGCAGATGATGCGTCAGGGCGGCGATTGATGCGATGACATTGAGCGGGTCGCGGTGCAGTTGGACGATCACCGCGTCGGGATACTCCTTCAACAGTGCGTCCAGGTGCCAAGTGTGCGCCGGCGACTTCAGGAGCCACTCTCCCGGGACTCCGGATTGTAAGTGCTGCAAAAAGATTCGGTGGAAGCGATACGCCGCGGTTTGGTCGGATTCGTACAGCCACCATTGTTGGTAACTCGGGATGCGGTACTGGACCGAGTAGATCATGCTGGTGAACTCGCTTGCCGTGATGCGGACGCATTCCTGTCCGACCAGCGCGCCCATCGGATGGTGGGCCAGGAAGCCGGGCATGATTTGCTCGGACATCTCGATGCTGGCTTGCACCTGGGCGATGCGGGGGTCCGAATCGTAGGTGTCCGGCTGCGGCACCGGGCACGGCTCGTCGACCTCCCATGTCAGCGGCGCGCGCAGTTGCGGATCCTGGCACAGCAGGTCGTAAAGGATCGTGCTGCCGGTACGAGGCTGGCCGAGGATGAAGATCGGTTGCGCGACGCTTTCGGCGGCAATCTCGGGATGGCTTGTGCGCCAAGCCATGATGCCTAGCCGGTTCTTCAGCGCACGCATGACGTCGGCATAAGCGATCTCGACGCCGAGCGGCGACAGGCGCGCCTCGTTCACCAACCCGTAGATCACCCTGCGCAGCCCGGACTGCCACTCGTCGCCGCCGAAGTCGTCGTGGCCGGCTTCGTCGCAAGCAGTCTGGACCAGCCGGTCGAAATCGAATCTTTCCTCGAGGCTCATGACATTGAATCCTGTTGCCGCACAGACACCCTGACGTCGGGTGGGCTCGGGTTGTGCAGCCACCGCAGAACCACGAATCCGCGATGGCGGCCACCGGTGTCCAGCCAGTACCCGTATCCGAAGTCCTCGGCGCCGATGGCGATGCGGACGCGTCCGTCGGGATCCGAACTCAGGGCGCTGTTGGTGACTGAGCTACGCCGTCGGCGCGGCTCCAGGCACTCGTGCCAGACGTTTTCCAACGTGACATTCCAATAGGACGTGTCGGGTGGTTCGATATCGAGCACCAGGGCCTGATCGGGTTCGAGCCGGAAGGTGCCGATCATGTAGAGGTTGTCCGGGGTGGTGTCGGCAGCCCCGAGGTCGGCGGCCGCGGCGGTGACCAAGGTGTTGGGCTGCTCCAGCAGCTCGGGCTTGATGGTGCGATGGAGCGTCAACAGTTTCAGCAGTGTCCAGCCCATCGCGGTGAACTGTTCGGCCAGCTCGTCGTCGGTCAGCGGCGTCACCTCTTCGGTGTCGAGGTCTTTGATGTGCAGCGATCCTTGTGTCTCCGTGGCGAAATCCCCGATGTACTCCCGCACCACAACGGAAGACGCGTCTTCGGGGATCTGCACCCACTGTGCGCCGGCAAGGTCGACGGGCTGGTGCGCCGACAGCAGGAGCGCGAATTCGCCGTCGACCGAATGCAGTTGGGTGTCGCTGACGTAGACGGCCATCCTGCGTGGAGTCAGTCCGGTGCCGGCCAGGATCTGGAATCCGAGGTAGGCGGTGGTACCCCGGATGCCCGAGATCCGATAGCGACGATCGCCGCGAATCATCGCCAGGAAGTAGTTGCCGTCCGGGTTCGGCCCACCGACCATCCGGGTCGGCGAGCACATGTCGAAGAACCGCGGCTGGAACGGATCCGCCTCCACCGACAGTTGTGCGCACAACGACGACGCCCGGGCGATCGCCCGCATGCCCTCGAGGAGCTCCTGGTCGTTCTCGGCATCCTCGGCAATGATCGTGGTGATATCGGAGACCGTCTTTTGGACGAACTCCCAGGCTGCGGCGGATTTGAGAGTGCTCACTGACGAGGACATGCGGCAACGATAATTCCGCCCACCGCACCCTGTTGTCCGAACCACTGGCGCCGGCGGCGGCGGTTTTGACTTTCGCCGATTCGGGTGACGTCATCGTCCACGACGACCAGCATCAGCACGGTCACCACCACGGTCGCCGTGCCACCGCCGTCCGCGAGCACGAGCACCGTCACGGTCACCAGCGCTCCGGTCGTCACGACCACGCCGAGCACGCCCGTCACGACGTATAGCACTCCGCCCGGCGGCTGACCGAACTCGCGGAGCCGGTTGGCCTGTCGCGTTAGAGTTTCCCGGGGGCTGCCGGGAAGGGTTGTGAGCGACCGTGGACGTGATGAATCTGTTTGGGCTGCATGGCAAGAACGCTCTCGTGACCGGTGCCTCCAGCGGTATCGGCAAGCAAGTGGCGTTGGCATACGCGCAAGCGGGGGCTGCGTTGGCGATCGCGGCCCGACATCGCGAGCCGCTCGAGGCGTTGGCGGCAGATATCGCCGCCGAAGGCGGGACGGCGGTATCCATCACCTGCGATGTCACCCAGCCCGAGCAGGTGGCCACCATGGTGAACCGTGCGGCGGATGAGTTGGGCGGCATCGACATCGCGGTGTGCAACGCCGGGATCATCGGGTTCGAAAGCCTCCTGGATATGTCGCCGGAAGAGTTTCAGCGCATCCAGAACACCAACGTCAACGGTGTCTTCCTCACCGCACAGGCCGCCGCGAAATCGATGGTCGCCCAACGACGCGCCGGAACCATCATCACCACGGCGTCGATGTCGGGCCACATCATCAACACCCCGCAGCAGGTGGGCCACTACTGCGCCTCGAAGGCAGCGGTCATCCATCTGACAAAAGCCATGGCTGTGGAGTTCGCGCCACACAGCATCCGGGTCAACAGCGTCAGCCCGGGCTACATCCTCACCGAACTGGTGGAGCCGTATGCCGAGTACCACGCGTTGTGGGAACCGAAGATCCCGCTCGGACGCTTGGGCCGGCCGGAGGAACTCGTGGGCATTTATCTCTATCTCGCCAGCGACGCTTCGAGCTATATGACCGGTTCCGACATCGTGATCGACGGCGGCTACACCTGTTGGTGAAGGCGAGGGTCGAGCCCGAAAACCCTTACCGCGGCGGACTTGCCTTTCAGCTCGTGCAATCCCCGGTCGATGAGTCCGGACAGCGGCGACACCAAGGCGCCGACGCAGTAATCCGTGAGAAGGATTGGGTCACCGGTGGTCTTGGTGAGCTGCTCGACGCGCGCGGCGACGTTGACGGTGTCGCCGATCAGAGTGAACTCCAGCTTGCCGCCGCCGCCGATGGTTCCGGCGACCACCAGACCGGTGTTAATCCCGATGCCGATCAGAAGAGCTCCACCGAATCGCTCGGCCACCAGGCGGTGTATCAGCACAGCGGCGGCCACCGCGGCCTCGGCATGATCCGCGAGATCATTTGGGGCGCCGAAAACCGCGAGTGCGCCGTCGCCGAGAAACTTGTTGACGTGCCCGCCGGCGTCGACGACGGCAGGCACGACGATCTCGAACAGCGCGTTGAGGCGGGCGACGGTGTCCTCGGCGGTGTTCGCCTCGGCGAACGGGGTGAAGTCGCGGATATCGACGAACATCACGGTCACCTCGCGGCGCTCACCGATGAACACGTCGTCGCCCTGCTCGAGCAACCGCGCCGCTAGTGCAGGATCCACGTAAGTGCCAAACGCGGCCTGAAGCCGTTGCCGCTCAACCAATCCGGCCTGCATGCGGTTGAACGACGCTGCGAGTGCGCCAAAGTCGTCGTCTTGAACCACCGGCACGCGCTGGCCGTACTCACCGGCCGCAACACGTTCCGTGCCTTCGGCAAGATCGCGAATCGGTCGCAGGGAAGCTGACAACGCAGTGCCCACGGTCAGCGGCAACCCGAGGCCGACCGTCAGCGCACAACCGATCGCGAGGAAGAGCAGAGGTTGTTCACGGGCCCCGTCGAACGCAGCCGTGAGCATTGCGCCGTAAACCGTAAACACGAACACGATCGCGAGCATCGACGCGCTCGACCACGCGGCAAAGGTCGGGCGAGAACGGGGCAGCAAGTCACCAATCCCAGTGTCACCGGCGATCGAAACCCTGACTGGCCGCAACCCTGCTTCCGCAAGGCTGTGCACAGCGGGCAGCACGACGGCGACTCCGACAGTGGCACCTAGAACGCCGTACTCGACGAGCCGCCATCCAGTCGCCCGAGCGATCGCACCGACAGCGACCGACATCAGCCCGACCCAAACCGCGGTCAACGCCACTGCTCGAACAACCAACCCCCGGGTCCAAGCGTAAGTGGCGTTCAGTGCCCTCGCCCGATCGACCTCGTGGCCGGCTGCCCACTGCTCGATCACGCGACCGGCCCCAGAACCCGGGCGGATGGCCACGTAGGCCAGCACCGGCACCGCGATGACCGTGACGGCGGCCGCTCCCGCAAAGCCACTAGACTGCTCGACGGCAACGATGAGGAACGACCACACGACCAAAATCGGCAGCCCCACTATGGCTGTGACGGCGCAGAGAGCCCACGAGTATCTCCTGCCGTGCCGATCCCACGCCCACTGCAAGAAGCGATCCATGCCGGGAGGTTAACCGTCTTGGTCGACGGATGAGGGCGACGTCACCGCGGAGGGCCGAGAATGACCTGTCCGTACTTATCCGCTCCCTCGGCCATACGTTCAGGCGAGATTTCGAAACCGTCTGGGCGCGTCGTTGCTTTGTCACGACCGGCGTAGCGGAACATACCCTCGATTCCGGCGGGGGTGTTGATCATGAGCAGATCCGCCTTCTTGGATGTGATGCGGTACGCGTGCGGAATGTTTCTGGGCAAGAAGACAATTCCGCCTTCCGATAGCTCCATCTCCTGGTCGTCATACCAGAGCAGCGCAGTCCCCTTGATCAGCATGAAGACCTCGTCCTCACGCGTGTGCTTGTGATATGGGGGTGCTTCGCCTTCGCTGACATCGAAGCGTCCGACCATCAACTGGCCGTCGGTGGCCTTGCCGTCGAGCAAGATCGCCAGCGTGCCGCCGTCGAGCCATTCCAGTTGCTGCTGCTGCTCAGGTTGCGCCAGGTATGCCATGCTCATCTGTCGTCCCCTTTTGCCGAGTGGATCAGTTTGGGCGACTTCAATGTCGGATGGTCGAGCCTATCCTTGTCGCATGAGATCTCTCGACCGGTACGGACCGTGGACCGTGGTTCTAGGCGCGTCCGAGGGGCTCGGCGAGGCGTATGCGCGCGGTATCGCCGAGCGCGGGCTGAACGTCGTTGTTGCCGCGCGCCGAGCTGAGTTGTGCCAGCAGGTCGCACATGACATCGCGACGCGGCACGGGGTCGCAACCCATGCCGTCACACTCGATCTCGCCGCGACGAACTTCCTCGACAAGCTGCGCGCCGTGACCGACCCTCTCGAAGTCGGGCTCGTTGTCTACAACGGAGCCGCGGAATACACCGGACCGTTCAAGAGCCAAGGCGTGGAATCGCTGCAGCGGATCGTCGCGGTGAACTGCTTGGGCCCGTCCGTTGTCTGTCAACACTTCGGATCGCGGATGCTTGAGCGCGGACGCGGAGGCCTCGTGCTGATGGCCTCTGCGGCCGGACTTGCCGGTCCCGCATACAACGCCGCGTACGGCGCTTCGAAGGCGTTCGACATGGTGCTCGGTGAGGCGCTGTGGGCCGAGTGGCGCGACAACGGGGTCGACGTTATGTCCGTGATCGGACCCGCAATCGACACGCCGAACTTCCGAGCTGCCGCGCCGCAAGACGGCTCAATGCCTCCTGCCATCGCGCCGGACATCGTGGTGCAGGAAGCACTCGAAAACTTGGGCACGACACCATCGTTCGTCCCAGGCGAGGAGATCCGCGAAAGGCTAACGATGCTTGGCACGTTGCCACGCAGGCAACAAGTCGAGGTGATGTCGGCCGTCCACGCGGGATTCGCAGACAGCTAGCTCGCGCCCGCTGCGATCACCTCGTCCACCTCGACTGCCCGGGCCGCCATCTCGGCGTGTGCCTTGTCCAGCGCTTCGGCCTGATCCTCATCGGCTTTCATCAGCGCCTCGATGTCGAAGCTGCCCATGTCCAGCACACCCATGTCTCTGAACGCCTTCTGCACCTTGTCGCCCCACAACCCGATGTCCTTGACGATCGGCACGATGCGGCTGAACAGGTGCGAGCGGAACTGGATCATCAGCGGTGACGTGTCCACCCAGTCAGCACACGCTTGGACGTCCATGCCGAGAGTCTCGAAGACCTCCTCGCCGCGGAACCGGTCGCGCATCAGGTAACACGCGTCCACGACGAACTCTTCACGTTCGGCCCGCTCGGCCTCGGTGAGCGCGGAGTAGTAGTCCTTCAACGAGATTCGGCCGAACGCGACGTGCCTGGCCTCGTCCTGCATGACATAGGCCAGTACCTTCTTGGCCAGCGAGCCCTGCGCCGACATGTCACGCAGCACCCCGAAGGCGGCGAGTGCCAGCCCTTCGATGAGGACCTGCATGCCGAGGTAGGGCATGTCCCAGCGCGAGTCGCGCAGGGTGTCGTCCAGCAGCGCGGTCAGGTGCTTGTTGATCGGGTAGACCATGTCGACCTTCTCCTGCAGGAACCGCGAGAACGCTTCGACGTGTCGGGCCTCATCCATGGTCTGGGTGGCCGCGTAGAACTTCGAGTCCAGGTCTGGGACGACTTCGACGATCTTGGCCGCGCACACCATCGCCCCTTGCTCCCCGTGCAGGAACTGCGAGAGTTGCCAAGCCTGGAAGTGCTGGCGCATCTCGGCGCGACGAGCGTCGTCTGCGGCGTCCCACATCGGGCTGCCGAACAGCGGATGGAACTCGTCAGGCAGCGTGATCGGGTTCATCGGGTCGACGTCCTGCGACCAGTCGATGCGCGACTGGGCATCCCACTGCTTGTCCTTGCCCTTTTGGTAAAGGGAAAGGAGCCGGGCTCGCCCGTCGTCGTACTCCCAGGTGAAGCGCGCGTCGCCGGCACTGGCGACCTCCCACGAGTAGGGCGAGGGCACGTCCGTGTACTTGTCCCTCGTGGTCATGAGCTACCGCCTTTCTGCCCGGTGTGACCAGCGGTCATATGACGTGTATCACATTGCACCCGGGTGCGGCAGCGCGTCAACCCTCACGGGCGGGCTTGTCGACCACCGCGGTCTCGGTGGTGCTGAATTACAGCCAAGCCGACTATCCGCGCGCCCGCGGCCAGCCACTCGTCGAACGTCGTTGGGGCGATGCGGGCGTCCTCGCCGGGCAGCAATACGTTGCCGGCCATCGACTCATCGAGAGGGCCTGACGACGTGGGAACCAGCTTCACCTCGCGACCGAGAACGGAGTTGGTGCGGCGGGCCATGTCGACCAAGTCTTGTGGCTCAGGACCGGCGACGTCGACGTAGCGGCCCTGCGGCTTCCCGGCGGCGACCTCGGCCAAGACATTGGCGATGTCGTCGGGTGCGATCGGCTGAACGAGTAGCGGGGCGATGGTTGCGACACCGTCGCGCTCAGTCCAGCTAGTAGCCAACGCCGCGAAGTCGTGAAATTGCGTGGCCGGCACAATCGTCCACGGCACCCGGCCCTCCTCAACTAACCGCTCTTGCTCGCGCTTGCCCGAATAGTGGGCAGTACCGCCTTCGATCCGGTGGATTCCGACGATCGACAGCAATACGTGGTGACGCACGCCTGCGCGCTCCTCGGCGGCGAGGAGATTTCTTGTGGTGGTGCCTAAATAGGCGGAAGTCTCGGCAGCGCTGATCGGCGGCGAGCTGATGGCATCGACTACCGCGTCAACCCCTTGGAGCGCCACGTCCAAACCGTGGCCGGTGATCAGGTCAACGCCGAGAGAGCGGCTGATGCGTACTGCAGCGTGTCCATCCCGCTCAAGAAAAGAGACGGTGCGGGCGCCGATATTGCCGGTAGCACCGACGACAGCGATTCGCATGGTGCCTCCTCTTACGCTAATTAAGCCAATCGCCATTGGAGAGAACAAGAAGCAGTACAACGGAGCCTTGGCAATGCACACATCGGTTATGTGGAGCCAGCGACACAACGCCGAGACAAGTTCTCACGTTGGGTAAACCAACACCCCCGGCCGAAACCGGGGGTGCTTCGCGTCGAAATATCGGTTCTTCCTCGGCGGGCTTCTCGACAATTGCCGTCTCGGTGGTGCTCTTTAGAAGCCATCCCATCGACCACCGGTTGGCGAGCGAGATGATCACCAGAAGTTTCGCGTCGGTCGGCCCGGCGTTCAAGGAGATGTGCGCCTAGCCGCCTCGACCCGGACCACCTTCACTGCCAGACGGGTGAGGTCAGCCCAGAAAGCGCGTGACCGCGGCCACAATCAGATCCGGCCGGGCCGGAACCGGTATGCCCTGGACAAACACGCTGGGCGTGCCGCCGATGCCGCGCGCCGTCGCGCGCTCAGTCACAAAGCTGGGCCAGGGAAGGTATCTGCCCTCCTGGATCTCCTCGGCGAACGTGGGATCCGTGATGCCGAAAGCCTCGCCAAGAGCAATTAGCTGGTCATCTGTCAGGCCGGGCCCGCCCTCGGGAGGCTGGTTTGCGAATAGGACGTCGCAGTACTCGTGGAATCGACCGGCGTCCGACGCCGCTGCCGACGCCGCAGCTGCACGGGTCGAATAGTGGTTCGTCGATGCGGCGTCCAGGAAGTTCATCGGATGGCGGATGAACCGAATCGCCTGCCGGTCCAGCAGCAGGTTAATAGTGTCGCCGGAAGTCATTTCGAACTGCCTGCAGAAGGGACATTGGAAGTCAATGTAGGCGTCCACGTCCACTGGGCCGGTACCGACAGCAATGCCGGTCTTGTCGTCGGTGGCGCCGCGCGGGACCGGCATTTCGAGGGTCTGGTTCGGATTCATAGCCACCATGCTGCTCGCCGTCCACCGACGTAGCCTCGACCCAGCGACGCAAACTGTCGATGTCGATTCCGCCTCCCGGGACGGGGAAGCACGATTTGCCTGCCCCTACGCGAAACACCCCCGCCTAAGGCGGGGGTGTTTCGTGCAGGTGTTACTAGTGGTGGTGATGACCGTGACCGTGCTCGTCCTCGTCGGCCGGCTTCTCGACAATTGCCGTCTCGGTGGTCAGCACCATGCGTGCCACCGACGCCGCGTTGAGCACCGCGGACCTGGTGACCTTGACCGGGTCGATCACCCCATCGGCGGCCAGGTCGCCGTAGGTCAACGTCGCCGCGTTGAACCCGTGCCCAACGGGCAGCTCGCCGACCTTGTTGACCACGACAGAGCCGTCCTGGCCGGCGTTGGCCGCGATCCAGTACAGCGGCGCGCTGAGCGCGTCGGAGAACACCTCGACGCCACTGGCCTCGTCACCGGACAGCGACTTCTGCAGCTTGGCAAGCGCCTTGCGGGCCTGCAGCAGGGCCGATCCGCCACCGGCGACGATGCCCTCCTCCACGGCGGCCTTGGCCGCGGCAACCGCGTCCTCGACGCTTTCCTTGCGCTCCTTGAGTGCGGTCTCGGTGGCGGCGCCGACCTTGATGACGGCAACGCCGCCGGCCAGCTTGGCCAGCCGCTCCTCCAGCTTTTCGCGATCCCAGTCGGAGTCGGTGCTCTCGATCTCGGCACGTAATTGCTTGGCGCGGTCATCGATGGCCTTCGCGTCGCCACCACCTTCGATGATCACGGTGTCGTCCTTGCTCACCACCACGCGGCGGGCCGAACCGAGCACATCCAGCCCCACCTCACGCAGCGTCAGGCCGACGTCGGGGTTGACCACCTGGCCGCCGGTCACGATGGCCAGGTCCTCGAGGAACGCCTTGCGGCGGTCACCGAAGAACGGCGCCTTGACCGCGACCGCCTTCAGCGTCTTGCGGATCGCGTTGACCACCAGGGTCGACAACGGTTCGCCTTCGACGTCCTCGGCGATCACCAGCAGCGGCTTACCCGCCTCGGCCACCTTCTCCAGCAGCGGCAGGAAGTCCGGCAGTGAGCTGATCTTGTCGCGGTGCAACAGAATCAGGGCGTCCTCGAGCACGGCCTGCTGCGCGTCGAAGTCGGTGACGAAGTACGCAGACAGGAAGCCTTTGTCGAAGCCGACGCCCTCGGTGAACTCCAGCTCGGTGTTCAGCGTCGACGACTCTTCGACGCTGACGACGCCGTCGTGGCCCACTTTGGTCATCGCTTCGCCGACTAGCTCACCGATCTGCTCGTCACGCGAGGACACGGTGGCCACCTGCGCGATGCCCTTCTTGCCGGACACCGGGGTCGCCGATTTCAGCAGCGCCTCGGACACCGCATCGGCGGCCTTGCCGATACCCAAGCCGAGCGCGATCGGGTTGGCGCCGGCGGCGACGTTGCGCAGCCCGCCCCTGATGATCGCCTGCGCCAGCACGGTGGCGGTGGTGGTGCCGTCGCCGGCGACGTCGTTGGTTTTGGTGGCCACCGACTTGACCAGCTGGGCGCCCAAGTTCTCGAAGGGGTCTTCCAGGTCGATCTCACGGGCGACGGTGACACCGTCATTGGTCACCGCGGGCCCACCAAAGGCCTTGGCCAGCACCACATGCCGGCCGCGCGGCCCCAGCGTCACCCGCACCGCGTCGGCGAGCTTGTCCACGCCGGCTTCCATCGCCCGCCGCGCGTTTTCATCGAATTCAATTAGCTTGCTCATAAGTCTTTCTTGTCCCGTCAGGAAAACGGTCCGCCCCGGCAAATCGCCCACGTGTCGACGTGGGGATTGCCGGGGCGGAACACGCTTTGCGTTACTTGGAGACGACGGCCAGCACGTCGCGGGCCGACAGGATCAGGTACTCCTCGCCGTTGTACTTGATCTCGGTGCCGCCGTACTTGCTGTAGATGACGGTGTCA
>DATJOR010000312.1:0-2149 GCA_035506875.1 Mycobacterium sp. | reverse complement strand
GCCCTGGCCTGGCTCACGACAGGTGCCCTACTCGGCCTCCTGATGCCGTTCCTGGGCGTAGCCGTGATCGCTGCTTTTAACGTCTTTTACTGGCTCCCGATTCGAGGTGAGAGCCCTCGCGCGCGATCGTCGACGAGCACTGGGGCGGGCTAGCTCATTGCTACCACCGGGCATATAGGTCATGCCGCTGCGCGCCGATGAAGTGGTCGGGTAAGGGCCGTCACACCTGGCGCCGCCTGGTCCCCTCTGCTAGCCAGTTGTTGATCTTCCGGGCCATTAGCGGCCCTTTAGCTCATGGGAGCGAGCGCGCCCGCCTGGCCGTCGTCTTCGCCGCCACGGTGCTCGGTCTCGACATGCCGGTCAGTCGCGCTCGTGATCGTCTGGTCCGCGCCGCGCGCCTCGTGCTGGTAGATCATGGCTGCGTTCGCTGTCGTGGCCCATCCGGGCCATGAGCTCGTACAGCCGGCACTTCAGTACCGCCACCCCAACCGAGCCGCCCACCGGGACCGTCGCCGGTGTGGATTAGGACATCAGAGCGGTCCGATAGGCGGTTGGGCGCGGGGCGGTCTTCCGGGCAGCCGAACGATCAGGACTGGATAAACGCCAGCAAGTCGTTGTTGAGCACGTCGGCGTGCGTGGTCAGCATCCCGTGCGGGAAGCCCGGATACGTCTTCAGCGTGCCGTTCCGCACCAGTTTGACGGCCCGGGGACCCGAACTGTCGTGCGGGACGACCTGGTCGCCGTCTCCGTTCATGGCGAGGACTGGCACGCTGACCTTCTTCAGGTCCTCGGAGTAGTCCTGGCTGATGAACTCGGAGACACAGTCGTATTGGCCCTTCGCGCCGCCCATCATGCCCTGGCGCCACCAGTTCGCGATGACCGGTTCCGACGGCGTCACGCCCGGCTGGTCGAAGTTGTAGAACGGGCCGGAAGCTACGGCCTGGTAGAACTCTGCCCGGTTCGCCGCTAGCGCCGCGTGGAAACTCTCGAAGGCTGCCTTGGGCACGCCGGCCGGATTGGCGTCGGTCTGCAGGACCGACGGGGTCACTGCGCTGACCAGCACCACCTTGGCCACACGAGCCTCGCCGTGGCGACCGAGGTAACGCGCCACCTCTCCGCCACCCGCAGAGTGCCCGATGTGCACGGCGTCGTGCAGGTCAAGGTGCGCAGTCAGGTCGGCGAGGTCGTCGGCGTAGTGGTCCATGTCGTTGCCGTCGCTGGGCTGTGCGGAGCGGCCGTGCCCGCGCCGGTCATGGGCGATCACCCGGTAGCCGTGGTGCAAGAAGAAAAGCATCTGGGCGTCCCAGTCGTCGGACGAAAGGGGCCAGCCGTGACTGAAAACGATCGGCTGACCGGTGCCCCAGTCTTTGAAGAAGATTTGCGTTCCGTCTCTGGTCGTGAACTCGGCCATGGTTTGCCCCGCTGTTTTCAGCTAGACGGTGTCTCTGCTCACTAGAGTTCAACTCTAACAACCAGAGTCATCACCTAACAGGCCAGGGTCGGCTCAACTGACTAGCATGTCGACATGGACGGACCGCCCGATCGGCCGCGTCGGGAGGAGTACCCCGACCAGACCCGCGCCGCGGTGATTGCCGCCGCGCGCCGGCTGTTCGCCGAGAACGGTTTCTTCCAGACGAAGGTTGAGGAGATTGCCAAGCTGAGCCGGGTGTCCCCAGCGACGGTGTACGCGCAGTGCGGCGGCAAGCAAGGCTTGTTGCGATCGCTCATGGACAGCTGGACGCAGTCTCAGATGATCGTCGAATTTCACGAGAAGTCACTCGCGACCGCCGACGCCGCCTTTGTAATGCACACCCTGAGCACCGCCTACCTCCGGATCACCGAGCAGTGGGGCGACGTCATCCAGGTGGTGATCGACGTCGCGCCGCATGACGACGAGTCCGCCGCGGTGCTCGCCACCGCCCAAAGGCGGCACAACCGCAATCTCACGGAGATCTGCCGCCATCTCGGGGACATCGGCGCCCTGCGCGACGACGTCGACGCACGGCTAGCGAGCCGGATCATTACCTACTACTACGGCATCGACGGCCTGCTCCGAACCCGCGAAGTGTTCGGCTGGTCGCTGAAGCGCTCGAACGAATGGCTGCTGGCTCATGTCTCCGCCGCAGTCCTGCGGACTCGGTAGCGCAGG
>DATJOR010000311.1:0-3781 GCA_035506875.1 Mycobacterium sp. | reverse complement strand
AGTCCCCAGGTGTGCTCGCCGAAATTCCTCACCTGTGAGCATCGGTCAGTGTAGTTGTTGGCGGGTGCCGGTGGTGGTCCGGCGCAGGGTTTCCGCGGCGGCCTGGTGGTCGCGCAGGCGGTAGGACTCGCCGTCGAGGTTCACCAACGGAACGCAAAGCTGCAGTTGACCGTCGTTCTGGCTCCGGCGGAGGCCGTCGCGGGACTGTATGTGCATCCTGATCACCGGCGTCGACGGCGGCGGCCGGTTGTTCGGAGTGAGTTGGATGTCCAGTAATTATGACCGCATATCTAGCGTTAGATGCCGCATGATTCGTTGGTATAGCTTTATTAATACCTTTTTCGCTGCACTTGCAGCCATCGATCGCCGACACGCGGCAGTAAATGATAGACGCTACGGATGGCCGGGCTTAGGCTCGGGCGTGGGAGGTGAGGCCGGTGAGCGACACGACACGGCTTCGGGCGTTGACCGAGGCGGGGTTGTTGCATCCGAATCCCGACGGGGTGTTGGCGTCGTTGTTCACCGGCGAGTCGGGTTTCTTTCTGGCGTCCGACAAGGTGCAGGTGAAGTACGAGATGTTGCGGGCGCGTCTGGTCGACGGCCTGCCTGTATCGGAAGTTGCTGCAGTACATGGCTATTCGCGCGCAGCGTTCTATCTGGTGGCAGCGGCGTTCGACCAGTCGGGGATGGCCGGACTGGTGGACGAGCGGCGGGGCCGCCGTGGCCCGGTGAAGCTGCGCCCGGAGATCGTGGAGTTCATCCGCGCCGACGCCGGGTCAGGAGCCCAGATCGCCGAACAGGTGGCCGACCGGTTCGGGGTGCGGTTGCACCGGCGCACCATCGAGCGGGTGCGCGGCCGGTGAGCGCCCGGTCGTTCTGGCCGCCGGTCGAAGCGGCGCAGGTCGACTACGAAACACTGCGGGCGCACGTGCTCGAGCGCTCCCGACTACCGGAGAGTCTGGCTGCAGCCCGGTTCGCCCGCCGCGGCCTGGCCGGGTTGATCGCGTGGCCGAGCGCCGAGCCGGTGTTTGTCGGCGAACTCGTCGCTGCTGCCCGTCCGGCATGGACACCGCACGATGATCCGCGCGTGTCGGCACTGGCCGCGGGCTACCAGTTCCTGCTCGACACCGCCGCACGCGTGGATCCGGTTGCCGCACTGGCGCTACCGGAAAGAGGCCTGCGGTGAGGGCGGCGCTGTACGCGCGGGTGTCCACCGAGCGCCAAGCCGACCGCGGCACCATCGGCTCGCAGCTGGTGCTGTTGCGCGAACACATCGCCGCCGCCGGTGACGAGCTGGTCGGCGAGTACGTCGACGACGGACATTCCGGCGCGCGACTGGACCGCCCCGGCCTGGACGCGTTACGTGATGCCGCCGAGGCGGGGCTTGTGCAACGGGTGTGGTGCCTGTCGCCGGACAGGCTCGCCCGCGCTTACGCCTATCAGGTGCTGGTGCTCGATGAGCTGGACCGCTTCGGGGTCACTGTGGCATTCACCGACTCGCCTGGGCTGGCCGCCGACGACCCGCAGTCGGTGCTGCTCACCCAGGTGCAGGGGGTGATCGCCGAATACGAGAAAGCCAAGATCGCCGAACGATACCGGCGCGGCAAACTGTTCCGGGCCCGCGCCGGCGAGATCGTCACCTGGAAAGTTTCCTACGGCTACCGCCGCATTGCGCGCAGCGCCGCCACCGGCCAGGCCCACCACGAGGTCTACGAGCCCGAGGCCGCTGTGGTGCGGCGGATCTTCACCGACCGCGCCGCCGGCATCACCGTGCGCGAAATCTGCCGACGGCTCAACGCCGACGGGCTGCCATCACCGACCGGCAAACCCACCTGGGGCCATTCCACGCTCAGCCGGCTCCTGCGCAACGAGGCCTACATCGGCCGGGTGTACTACAACCGCACCGAATCGGTGCCCGACCGGCGCCCCACCCGCCGCAACCGACAGGTCCCGCGCGACCGCGACGAATGGATCCCGATCGACTGCCCACGGATCATCTCCGATGAGCTGTTCCAGGCCGCAAGCCGAGTCGCCACCGACAACAGCAAGTGGAGCCCCCGCCGCGCCGAACCCGGCCAGTGGCTGCTCAAAGGCCTTGTCAAATGCGGTGTTTGCGGTGTGGGCACCAACTGCCACAAGATGCGTGGCCGCAACGGGACCTGGCACCGCTACTACTACTGCCGCAACCACGACCCGCTGCGCGCCGGCGGCGAACAACACCGCTGCCCCGAACGCAACATCCGCGCCGACGCGCTTGACGCATTCGTGTTCGACCATATCCGCGACGCGATCACCCACCCTGACCAGCTACTGGCCGGCGAACAAGCGGTCACACTGCACACTCCCATCCCCGACGACGAACTCCTCGGCGCCGAACTGGCCCGGCTGGACCGCAAGATCGACGCGGCCGACGCCGAACGGCGCCGCCTGATCGACCTCTACCAGGGCGGGTTCATCGAACTTCCCGAAATGCAGCGCCGCGCCACCGAAGTCGCCGCACGCCGAAAAGAGCTGCAGCACAATCGAACCAGCCTCGCTCACGAACGAACCGCGCTCGCCCGCGACAACCAGCTCCGATCCCGCGTCCACGATTTCGCCGCCCGCATCCACGCCGTCATCGACACCCTCGACGACATCCAGAAACAACAGCTGTTGCGCCTACTCGTCGAAGACGTCCGGGTCACCGGCTGGCACGTCCAGATCCGGCTGCGCATCGCGCTGGACCCGCCACCACCCGAACCGCCACAGCCGACCAGCCCAACCGGCAAACCATTGCCAGTCCCGCACCCAGTGTCAACCCAAGACGGTTTGCGTTCCGTTGGTGGTTGTTGACGATGCGACCTACCGCGAATGGGCGGAGAAGGGCGTCCTCGTCCGACGCGACGACAAGACCACTGACGCCCGGACCCTGGCGAGCCAGATCGGTCTGGCGAAGGCGATGAAGAAGTACAACCTGCACCGGGTCATCAGCTTTCACTCCCGCGTGCTGCGCGCCAAGAGGTTCGCCGCTGAGATGCCCGATGTCCTCCAGTGGATGCCAGCACAGCAGCGCCCGTCTGGACCGCTGTGGACCGAGTTCGCCTCCGGGGAGATGAGCGCCGGTGAGCGCCATGTCCGGCTCCAGCGGCTGCGCCAGCTCGATGACGGTGAGCGCGGTCTGCTGAGCAACGCCCGCTGCCTCAGTGAAGGGGTTGATGTGCCGACCCTCGACGGGGTGGCGTTCATCGACCCGCGCGGCGGTGAGGTGGACATCGTTCAGACTGTCGGGCGGGCAATCCGGCTGGCCGACGACAAGACCGTCGGAACCGTCGTCATACCGGTATTCATCGACATCGGGACGGACCCTGACACCGCTCTCAACGACTCGTCGTTCAAGTCGGTATGGCGTGTCATCAAAGCCCTCCGCGCCCACGACGAGGAGCTAGCGGAGCAGATCGACAGCTTCCGCCGGGAACTCGGAAGCAAGGGCGGGCGTGCCCGGATTCCGGACAAGATTCATCTGGACGTGCCGCGCTCCGTCGGCAAGGCATTCACCGACGCCTTCGACGTACGCCTGGTCGAAAAGACCAGTGCTCGTTGGCAGTTCTGGTATGGGCTGCTGGAGCGGTACGCCGACGATCACGGCACGGCGCGTGTTCCCGCTGATTACATCAATGACGGATACGCGCTCGGGCAGTGGGGGAGTGTGCAGCGCGGTTTGTACGCGAATAACACGCTGAGCGACGACCGGCGCGCCAAGCTGGAGCGTCTGCCCGGCTGGGCCTGGGATGTCCTGGCTGAC
>DATJOR010000310.1:0-30954 GCA_035506875.1 Mycobacterium sp. | reverse complement strand
TCGGTGGCGGCCTTTTTGATCTTGGCGGTTGCGACGTGCGCCGGCCGGAAGTCGGCGACGGCAGCCGCCATCGCCAGCACATGGACATCGGGCGCGTGCTTGGAGACCGCGTCACGGAGTTGTTGGGCCGAGCTGACGTGCACGACCTCGACGCCGGCCGGGTCGATCAGCCCAGCGGTATGCCCGGCGATCAGCGTGACCTCGGCGCCGCGCTGAGCGGCGACCCGCGCCAGCGCGTAGCCCTGCTTGCCCGAACTGCGGTTGCCGATGAAGCGGACGGGGTCGATCGGCTCGCGAGTGCCGCCGGCGGTCACCAGCAGCTTGACGCCGGCCAGGTCGTAGGGCATCGCGTCGTGGCGCTCCAGCAGCAGCTGGGCGAACGTGGTGATCTCCTCCGCTTCGGGCAGCCGGCCTGCGCCGCTATCCGCGCCCGTGAGCCGCCCGGAGGCGGGTTCCAGCACCACGGCGCCGCGGCGCCGCAGCGTCGCCACGTTCTCGACAGTCGCCGGATGCTGCCACATCTCGGTGTGCATCGCCGGCGCGAACAGCACCGGGCATCGCGCGGTCAGCAGCGTCGCGGTCAGCAGGTCATCGGCGCGACCGTGCGCGGCCCGGGCCAGCAGGTCGGCGGTTGCCGGTGCCACCACGACGAGGTCGGCGCCTTGGCCGATGGCGACGTGCGGCACCTGCGGAACGTCTTCGAAGACACCGGTCTGTACCGGCTCGCCGGAGAGTGCCTCGAAGGTGGCAGCGCCGACGAAGCGCAACGCGGATTCGGTGGGAATGACGCGGACTCGGTGGCCCAACTCGGTGAGTTGACGAACGACCGTGGCGGCTTTGTAGGCGGCGATGCCCCCGGAGACGCCGACAATGACCCGTTTACGGTCCGTCCGCTGTTCGTCCACCGGGCTCCCCGAGACCGTCACAGCAAGCCCGCCGCGATCCCGCTACTCGCCTTCGGTGTGCTCGAGCAGGTCGCCGTGGATCTCGCGCATCGCGATCGACAGCGGTTTTTCCTGAAGGCCGGGCTCGACCAGCGGGCCGACGTATTCGAGGATGCCCTCGCCGAGCTGGTTGTAGTAGTCGTTGATCTGCCGAGCCCGCTTGGCCGCGTAGATCACCAGGGCGTACTTGCTGGAAACGCGCTCGAGCAACTCGTCGATGGGCGGGTTGGTGATGCCCAACGGCGTGTCATAGGCGCCGATCCCCCCCGACGACGGGTCGAACTGGTCGGGGACGGCGGCTAACGACGCGTCGGTCTGCGAATTACTCACGTAATCAATCTCCTGGCGGCCTAGTAACGGTGCGACTAACGGTGAAGCGAGTCTGGATGGCGGGTCACGCCGTGCCCGGCGGTGTTCCCACCAGCAAGGATACCAATTCCGTGCATGCAGTTTCCAATTCGCTGTTCACCACCACCGCGTCGAAGTCGTTCTGAGCGGCTAATTCGGTCCGGGCGGTGGCGAGCCGGCGTTCGATCACCTCGGGCGTCTCGGTCCCCCGACCGACTAGCCGGGCCTCCAAGTCCGCCCAGCTCGGCGGCGCCAGGAACACGGTGATCGCTTCTGGCATCGCCTGTTTGACCGCGCGGGCGCCGGCAAGATCGACTTCGATCAGCACTGGATGCCCGGCGGCGGTGGCGTCCCGGACCGGTTGCGCCAACGTGCCCGACCGATGCAGGCCGCCGTGGATCTCGGCCCATTCCAGCAGGGCGCCTTCATCGATCAGTTGCTGAAAGCGGGCCGGGGTTACGAAGTAGTAGTCGACGCCGTCGACTTCACCCGGGCGCGGCGCTCGGGTGGTCGCCGAAACGCTGAAAAGCAGCTCGGGAATCCGCTCGCGCAGGCGGTGGACCAGCGTCGACTTGCCTACCGCGGATGGACCGGACAGCACCACCACGCGTCCTGGGGCCTTCGCCCCAAGACCTGCGTCGTGGTCACCGTCCGGTCCCCCGCCGGTGGTCACCGACTCTCCTGGCAGAAGCCTGCCTGGATTGTCCAGCTTCTCCTCAGGCCGTTCGGCCTGCATCGTCGCTGGACTAAGAGAAGTCGAACTTTTCCAGCAGGGCCTTGCGCTGACGATCGCCGAGCCCACGCAGGCGGCGGGTCGGGGCGATTTCGAGCTCGGTCATGATTTCCTGCGCCTTGACCTTGCCAACCTTCGGCAACGCCTCGAGCAGCGCAGAAACCTTCATCTTGCCCAAGACCTCGTCGGTCTCGGCATCCTTCAGCACCTGCTTCAGGTTGGTGCCGCCGCGCTTCAGCCGATCCTTGAGCTCAGCTCGCGCTCGACGTGCAGCGGCAGCCTTCTCCAACGCGGCCGCGCGCTGCTCGTCGGTCAACTGGGGAAGAGCCACGATTCCTCCGTCTCAATCACTCATCGACAGCTATCGATCTTTGTTCGTCTCGGCTGGGTAGTCCAGCCAGCGCAGACGACCGTACTCACGCTGCCAGACGAAATCTAACTCGCCCCCCTAGTTGAAGCTACGAAGGCCCAGCGTGTGGCACCGAGCAGCGGTATCCGAAGTCGGCGTCGGCGACGGGGCCGCCGCTGCCTCGGGCAGCACCGGCCGCGTTGAAGAAAATGGCCTCTACCAGGCGTTTCTTGGCTGACCCGGCAGACCGCGGGTTGCCCCGGTCGCGCGGTCGCAGCCGCCCCGGCGACACCCGGAAACCCGAAATTACGCCGATTGCGCATGTCACGGCGTGTCGCGCGTGTCGCCGGGCACGCGCGACATTGCTTGACGCGCGTTTTCGCCACCACTTCGCCACCACCAAACCGTGAACTACGCCCCGTAGTACCCTCGGAGCACCCCCGGATGCACTATCAACACATCCACACAGGTGTCACAGAGGTCCCACAATCGTGGTCGTTAAATTTGCAACGGATGAATGAGATGGGGTGTCTGCGATGAACATGAAACGTGTGTTTCATGCGTCCATGATCGCGCTGAGCATCGGCATGAGCGGCGCTTGGCCTACCGGCATCGCGACGGCTAAAGCCGCACCTGCGGCCCCGGACGGCGGGGCGGCGCGAATCCATCAGCCGGCACTGGCAGCGACCCCGCGCTAGCGGTCAATCCGCGAGGTAGGCGACCGCGTCACGCATCCGTTCACCGGCCGCTCGCAGCGCCGCGACGTCGGGACCTGCCCCCAATACCTCGCGCGACACCGCAGGCAGCAGTTGGCCGGCAGCGGCCCCACCCAGACCCTTTAGCGCACTGGCTTGTCCGCCCTGCGCGCCGATACCGGGCACCAGCACGTGTCCGCCGAGGCCACTGACGTCGGGCGGGTCGGCCACTGTCGCGCCGACCACCACACCGACGGAGCCCGGCCCTGGGCCTTGCGCCTGGTTGACCGCCGCCGCTTGGTCGACGATCGACTGGGCCACGGCGCGGCCGTCGATTTCGGCGCGCTGCACGGTCGCGCCCTCCGGGTTCGAGGTTGCGGCCAGCACGAAAACCCCCCGACCGTGCGCCGCAGCGGCGTCCAGCAGCGGTTGCAACGAGCCGAAACCCAAATAGGGTGAGGCCGTTACCGCGTCGGCGGCCAGCGGCGACTCACCAGCCCAGGCCACCGCGTAGGCGGCCATCGTCGATCCGATGTCGCCGCGTTTGGCGTCGGCCAACACCAGTACGCCGGCATCGCGCAGTGCGGCGATGGTGCACTCCAGCACCGCGTATCCCGCGGCGCCGTAGGCCTCGAAGAACGCGACTTGCGGTTTGACGACGGCGAAGTCGGCGTACGCCTGCACACAGGTGTCGCTGAACGCCGCCAGGCCATCTGCGTTGATCGGCAGATTCCAGGCCCGCAACAATTCGGGATGCGGGTCAATGCCCAGACACAGCGGTCCGCGACGCGACATCGCGTCGGCCAGCCGGGCGCCGAACCCGGACGTCATCAATGGCCGCCGTTGTTCATCGTGCTGTGCAGCTCCTGCAGAGAGCGCACACCGATGTCGCCGCGGATTCCGGCTTCGATGCCCTGGACGGCCGCAGATGCCCCTTGAACGGTCGTCACACAGGGGATGTTCACTCCCACTGCTGCCGAACGGATCTCGTAGCCGTCGATGCGTGGCCCCGAGTTGCCGTACGGGGTGTTGATCACCATGTCAACCTCACCGGCGCGGATGGCATCGACGGCCGACATTTCGGGCCGGCCGGGCTGGGCAGGCTCGAAATGCTTACGCACTTCGTCGCACGGAATGCCGTTGCGCCGCAGCATTTCCGCGGTGCCTTCGGTGGCGAGCACCCGAAAGCCCAGGTCCGCCAGCCGCTTGACCGGGAATACCAGCGAGCGCTTGTCCCGGTTGGCCACCGACACGAATATGGTGCCCTGGGCCGGCAGCGATCCGTAGGCGGCGGTTTGGCTCTTGGCGAAGGCGCTGCCGAAGTCGCGGTCGATGCCCATCACCTCGCCGGTGGATTTCATCTCCGGGCCCAGCAGTGAATCGATGGCGGCCCCGTCCGCGCGGCGGAAGCGGTGGAACGGCAACACGGCCTCCTTGACCGCGATGGGGGCGTTCTGGGCCGCGTTGGCGCCGTCCCCGGATGCCGCCAGCATTCCTTCGCTGCGAAGCTGAGATATGCTGGCGCCCAGCATAATCCGGGCGCAGGCCTTGGCCAGCGGTATCGCCGTCGCCTTGGACACGAAGGGCACCGTGCGGCTGGCGCGGGGGTTGGCCTCCAGCACGTAGAGCACATCGTCCTTCAGCGCGTACTGCACATTGAGCAGACCCACCACGCCGATGCCGTGCGCGATCGCCTCGGTGGCGTTGCGCACCTTCTCGATATCGCTGCGGCCCAGGGTTACCGGCGGCAGCGCGCACGCCGAGTCACCAGAGTGGATGCCGGCCTCTTCGATGTGCTCCATGATCCCGCCGATGTAGACCTCGTCGCCGTCGCACAGCGCGTCGACGTCGATCTCGATCGCGTCCTCCAGAAAGCGGTCGACCAACACCGGGTGTTCGGGTGAGAGTTCGGTGGCGCGGGCGATGTAGCCCTGCAGCGTGTCGTCGTCGTAGACGATTTCCATGCCTCGACCGCCCAGCACGTAGGACGGCCGCACCAGCACCGGATAGCCGATCTCGGCGGCGATCCGGCGGGCCTGTGCGAAAGTCGTCGCCATGCCGTACCGCGGGGCGGGCAGGCCGGCAGCCGACAACAGGTCGCCGAACGCGCCGCGATCCTCGGCCAGGTCGATGGCCTCCGGCGGCGTGCCGACGATCGGAACCCCCGCGTCGGCGAGCCGCTGCGCCAGCCCCAGCGGCGTCTGGCCGCCGAGCTGCACGATGACCCCGACCACACCGGGTCCACCGCTGGCGGACAGCTGCTCGGCGTGGAACACCTCCAGGACGTCTTCGAAAGTCAGCGGCTCGAAGTACAGCCGGTCGGCGGTGTCGTAATCGGTGGAGACGGTCTCCGGGTTGCAGTTGACCATCACGGTCTCAAAACCGGCCTTCGACAACGTCGTTGCGGCATGCACGCAGCTGTAGTCGAATTCGATGCCCTGGCCGATCCGGTTGGGCCCCGATCCGAGGATCAGCACTTTGGGCCGCTCGGTCTGCGGCGCCACCTCGGTCTCTGCGGACGGGTCGAGCTCGTAGCTGCTGTAGTGATACGGCGTCTTGGCCTCGAACTCCGCGGCGCAGGTGTCCACGGTCTTGTACACCGGGTGGATGCCGAGCCGTCGCCGCAACGACCGCACCCCGTCCTCGCCGGCCAGTTCCGGCCGCAGCGCGGCGATCTGGCGGTCCGACAAGCCGCTGTGCTTGCACCGTCGCAGCAGGTCCTCGTCGAGCACCGCGGCGTCAACCACCTCACGGCGCAACGCTTGAAGCTCGGCGATCTGCGCGACGAACCACGGATCGACGCCCGATGCCTCGGCGACCCGCTCCACCGAAGCGCCCAGCCGCAAGGCCAATTCGATGTCGTAGAGCCGCCCTTCGGTGGGTGTGCGCAGCTGCTGGAGCACCGTTTCGACGTCGGTTCCGGGGTCCGGCCCGGTCCAGAACCCGGCCCGTTTGGTCTCCAGCGACCTCATCACCTTGCCGAGCGCTTCGACGAAGTTGCGGCCCAACGACATTGCTTCACCGACGGATTTCATCGTGGTGGTCAATGTCGGGTCGGCGCCGGGGAACTTCTCGAACGCGAACCGCGGTGCCTTGACCACCACGTAGTCCAGCGTCGGCTCGAAGCAGGCCGGCGTTTCCTTGGTGATGTCGTTGAGGATCTCGTCGAGGGTGTAGCCGACGGCCAGTTTGGCGGCGATCTTGGCGATGGGGAAGCCGGTCGCTTTGGACGCCAACGCACTCGACCGCGACACCCGCGGGTTCATCTCGATGACGATCAGCCGACCATCACTGGGGTCGACCGCGAACTGGATGTTGCAGCCACCGGTGTCGACGCCCACTTCACGCAGGATGGCGATGCCCAGGTCGCGCATCCGTTGGTATTCGCGGTCGGTGAGCGTCATCGCCGGCGCAACCGTCACCGAGTCGCCGGTATGCACGCCCATCGGGTCGACGTTTTCGATCGAGCAGACCACGACGACGTTGTCTTTGCCGTCGCGCATCAGCTCGAGCTCGAATTCCTTCCAGCCGTATATTGATTCCTCGATCAGCACATTGGCGCTCGGGGACGCGGCCAAACCCGCGCCGGCCATCCGCTCGACCTCCTCGGCGCTGTGCGCCAGCCCCGACCCCAGGCCACCCATGGTGAACGACGGCCGAACTACCACCGGGAGGCCGAGCTCGGCGACCGTCTCGCGGACCTCATCCATGGTGAAACACACCCGGCTGCGAGCCGATTCGCCGCCAACCTTGGCGACGATGTCCTTGAACCGCTGCCGGTCCTCACCGCGCTGGATCGCTTCGAAGTCCGCACCGATGAGCTCGACGCCGTAACGCTCCAGCGCTCCGTTTTCGTACAGCGCCACCGCGGTATTGAGCGCCGTCTGCCCACCCAGGGTGGCCAGCAGCGCATCGATCTTGTTGCCGCGCTCGGCCTGCTGGGCGATCACCCGTTCGACGAAGGCGGGCGTAATCGGTTCGACGTAGGTGTGATCGGCGTATTCGGGGTCGGTCATGATGGTGGCCGGGTTGGAGTTGACCAGGCTGACCTCGAGCCCTTCGGCCCGCAGCACCCGGCACGCCTGGGTACCCGAGTAGTCGAATTCGCAGGCCTGCCCGATAACGATCGGCCCGGAGCCGATCACCAGGACATGGCGCAGGTCGGTGCGACGCGGCACTAGTGGCCTCCCCCTGTCGTGGCGCGAGCGTGCACAGTTGCACACCAGTGACGGCGTGTCTCCGTGCAAACACGCACGCTCGCCGAGACCAACATCAGCCCTCCCCTGCCATCAGGTCGACGAACTGGTCGAACAAGTACTCCGCGTCATGCGGTCCGGCCGCCGCCTCCGGGTGATACTGCACCGAAAACGCTTTCCCATCAGCAAGTTTGACGCCTTCCACAACGCCGTCGTTGGCGCAGGTGTGGCTGACCACGGCCGGGCCGAACGGCGTGTCGAACCGTTGGCCGGCCTCTCCCTCCAGCGCGAAGCCGTGGTTCTGCGCCGTCACCGCGACCCGCCCAGTGGCGTGATCCATCACCGGAATGTTGATGCCGCGGTGACCGAAGACCATCTTGTAGGTGGACAGGCCCAGCGCACGTCCCAGGATCTGATTGCCGAAACAGATGCCGAACAACGGGATTCCAGCACCCAGCACCTGGCGGGTGACGTCGACGACGTGGTCGGCGGTGGCCGGATCTCCGGGCCCGTTAGACAGGAACACGCCCTGCGGCTCGAGTTCGGCGATCTGCTCGAAGGTCACCGAGGACGGCAGCACGAGGCTGCGGACGCCGCGTCGGGCGAAATTGCGCGGGGTGTTGGTCTTGATGCCGAGATCGATTGCGGCGACGGTGAACCGGTGTGGCCCGTCGGGTTCGACGACATATTCGCCCGCGGTGCTGACTTGGCCGGCCAGGTCTGCGCCCAGCATCGACTCTTGGCCGCGCACTCGCAACACCAGTGCGTCGGTGTCGGCCAGCGCGGGACCGGAGAACACGCCCGCTTTCATCGACCCGCGGGTGCGCAAGTGGCGCACCACCGCGCGGGTGTCGATGCCGGCGATCCCGACGATGTGTTGCCGGACCAGCTCGTCTTCCAGCGTTCCGGTGGCCCGCCAGTTGGAGGGTCGTGGCGAGGGATCGCGCACCGCGTAGCCCGCGACCCAGATCTTGTCGCCCCGGCTTTCGGCGTCCTCCCCGTTCCATCCGGTGTTGCCGATCTGCGGGGCGGTGGCCACCACGATCTGGCGGTGATAGCTGGGGTCGGTCAACGTCTCCTGATAGCCCGACATGCCGGTGGAAAAGACTGCTTCGCCGAGAGTTTCGCCGATCGCGCCGAACGGTGTTCCGGTAAACGTCCGACCGTCTTCGAGGACCAGCACGGCCTTCACAGCGCGACTCCTTCCGGCCAGCTCTGCAGCCAGGTCACGTATTCGTCGCGGTTATTCGCCCGAAAACCGGTGTCGATCTTGACGCCCGACGGCAGCCGCCATCTGATCGCCAGTATTCCGTGGCGGGGGCCGACTTTTCCGGCGACGCCGCGTTCGATTCGGATGGCGGAGATCGACTCCTTGGGGATCCAGATCGGCTGTGCCCGGATGCGCTGCACGAGGATCCCCCCGTCATAGCGGGTCAGCACAGCCTTGCTGCGGTAGCCGAGGTCGCCGGCGGTGATCCGCTCGCTCCAGGTCGGCGCCATGGCGCAGCCGACGTAGACGCCGCGGGTGGTGATGGTGGCCGCGCCGGTCCACTCCGGCATGTCGGGCAGCGCGCCGATCAGCTCGGCCTGCCTGCGGGCCCGTGCCCGCCAGCCGCGCATCATCAGCTGGATCACGAACGCGATCAGCAACGCCAGCAGCGCGGCCACGATCAGCGATGCGACCAGCGTTGCGGAATTCATGCGGGGCTCTTTCCGTCGCGGGCGGTGATCTTGCCGCGTAGCAGCGTTGTGGTGACGGTCGCGGGCAGCGTCATCGCTTCGTAAGGAGTGTTGGCCGAGCGGCTGGCCAACTCGGGACCGGCCACTGTCCAGGTGGCGTCGGGGTCCACCACGGTCAGGTTGGCGGGCTCCCCTACCTCCAGCGGCCGACCGTGGTCGGGCAGCCCGGCGATGCGGGCCGGGTTCTCGCTCATCACCCGGGCCACGCCACGCCAGGTCAGCAGACCGGGGATGACCATCGTCTGCACCACCGCCGACAGCGCGGTCTGCAGCCCCAGCATCCCCGGCAGCGCCGCGGCGAACTCGACGCATTTCTCGTGTTCGCCATGTGGGGCGTGATCGGTTGCCACGCAGTCGATTACCCCGTCGGCCAGCGCTTGACGCAGCGCCTGCGCGTCGGCGGCTTCCCGAAGCGGCGGATTGACCCGGTTGATGCCGTCGTAGCTGGCCAGTCGGCTGTCATCGAGCAGCAGGTGATGCGGTGTGACCTCGGCGGTGATCGAAATGCCCTGGGACTTAGCCCATCTGACGATCTCGACGGTGCCCGCGGTGGATGCGTGGCAGATGTGCACCCGTGCGCCGGCGTCGCGGGCCAGCAAGGCGTCGCGGGCCACGATCGACTCTTCGGCGGCCCGCGGCCAGCCCGCCAGGCCCAGTCTGGCGGCGTTGGGCCCCTCGTGCGCGACGGCGCCGACGGTCAGCCTTGGCTCTTCTGCGTGCTGGGCGATCAGAACCCCCAAGCCGGTGGCGTATTCCAGCGCGCGCCGCATCACCAGTGGGTCGTACACGCACTTGCCGTCATCGGAGAACATCCGCACCTGCGCGGCGCCGGCCGCCATCATGCCCATTTCGGTGAGCTCGGTTCCGGCCAGCCCGACGGTGACCGCACCGACCGGGTGCACGTCGACCAGGCCGACCTGCTGGCCGCGATGCCAGACGTGGTCGGTCACCACCGGGCTGTCGGCGACGGGGTTGGTGTTGGCCATCGCGAACACGGCCGTATAACCGCCGAGAGCCGCAGCGGCCGAACCGGTTTCAATCGTCTCGGCGTATTCCCGGCCGGGCTCGCGCAGATGGGTGTGCAGATCGACGAAACCGGGCAGCAGGATCTGTCCGGTGGCATCGATGACGTCTATGTCTTTGTCGAGTCCTCCGGCCTCGGACAGCCCGGCCCCGATAGCCGCGATCTGTCCGTCGTCGGTCAGCACGTCGACTCGCTCACCCTCGCCGTATAAGCGCACCCCCCGCAGCAACACGCTCATGCGACACCTTCTTTCTCGACCGACTCCGTCCCAATGAGCAGATGGAACAGCACCGCCATCCGCACATGGACTCCGTTGGAAACCTGTTGCAGCACAGCCGATTGGGTCGAGTCAGCCACTGATGAGGAGATCTCCATGCCACGCAGCATCGGACCGGGATGCAGGACCACGGCGTGACCGGGAAGCATCGCCTGGCGCCGCTCGGACAACCCGTAGCGCACCGAGTACTCCCGCGCGGACGGGAAGAAGCCGCCGTTCATCCGTTCGGCTTGCACCCGCAACATCAGCATCGCGTCGGCGGCGGGCAGTTCGGCATCGAGGTCGTAGGAGACGGTGACCGGCCAGTCGTACACCCCGACCGGCAGCAGGGTCGGCGGGGCCACCAGCACCACCTCGGCGCCCAGGGTGGCCAGCAGCATGACGTTGGACCGGGCGACCCGGCTGTGCAGGATGTCACCGACGATGACGACCCGCCGGCCCTCGATGTCGCCGAGGCGCTGCCGGATGGTGAGGGCGTCCAACAGCGCCTGGGTGGGGTGCTCGTGGGTGCCGTCGCCGGCGTTGATCACCGACGGGCCGGTGCCGTCGGCGCCGCCCGTCCAGTCGGCGAGTCGGTGCGCCGCACCCGACGCCGGGTGCCGGATGATCAGCGCGTCGGCGCCGGCCGCCCGCAGCGTCAGCGCGGTGTCGCGCAGCGATTCTCCTTTGCCCACCGACGATCCGGCGGCGCTGACGTTGATCACGTCGGCGCTCATCCACTTGCCGGCAACCTCGAACGACACCCGGGTGCGGGTGGAGTTCTCGTAGAACATCGTGATCACTGTGCGGCCGCGCAGCGTCGGCAGCTTGCGGACCTCGCGACCGACCAGGGCCTGCGCGAAGCGATCGGCGTCATCGAGGATCGCGATGGCCTGGTCGCGGGACAGGTCCCCGGCGGCCAGCAGATGCCTCGGGGTCATCGGGAGATCACCACCCCGTCGTGACCATCGTGCTCTCGAAGCTGCACGTGCACACTCTCGCTGCGCGACGTCGGGACATTCTTGCCGACATAGTCGGCGCGGATCGGCAGCTCGCGGTGGCCGCGGTCGACCAGCACGGCCAACTGCACCACCCGCGGGCGGCCGACATCGCGCAGCGCGTCCAGCGCGGAGCGCACCGAGCGGCCGGAATACAGCACGTCGTCGACGAGGATCACCAGGGCGTCGTCGATGCCGCCGGCCGGTATCGACGTGGTTTCCAGCGGTCGCGGCGGCTTGGTCATCAGATCGTCACGGTAGAGCGTGATGTCCAGGGCCCCGTGCTGGACCTCGGCGCCGGAGAATTCCGCGATGTTGACCGCGAGCCGATCGGCCAATGGCACACCACGGGTGGGGATTCCCAACAGCACGACTCGAGGTGCGTCGGCACCGTCCAGAGCGGTCTTTTCGATGATCTGATGCGCAATGCGGGCAATGGTGCGACCCACGTCGGCCGCCGACATCAGTTCACGGCCGGCGGCGGCATCACTCGCGGCACACATGACGAGACCCTGACCTCCTTCTCCGCCTCTCTGGACGGATCGTTAAAGGATGTCGACTGCCGCGCAGCCTAGCACTACTGCGATTGGTCCACGCTGCTGGGCACGCCGCGACTCAGTCGAACGTCACCCGACGAGCGGTCAACAGACTGTTTAATTCGCCGTGTTTCCTGAGCGAAGAAAGTCTCAACGTCTGCGGCAACGGGTATCGCGAGTAACCTTTGTCGGATGAGTGGGTCCAGCCCAACGGCCCGTCCACTGATCGGGTTCATCACCCGTGATGACGCGCCGCAGATTACGCCAGCACCGATTAGCCGGACGTGGATGCGAGAGACGCGTGCCGGTAGGCCCGATCGGTGTTTGCCCATGCTCATCGCTAACCAAAGCGGCTGGGAACTTCTCAATCCGTGCGCGTTCACCGCTGTGTGGATGGATCAGGCAGACGGCATGGACGTGGTGATCAGACCCGATAAGCGCGATGTTGATCATCTGCTGCCCCTGAGCCACTTCGGCAACGGCATTCTGACCTGGAATCTGCCGTTCCTGTTTCGGACTCCGCCGGGCTACAACCTGTTGGCCCGCGGGCCGGCGAACTATCCGAAAGACGGCGTGTGTGCGCTAGAGGGCATAGTCGAAACCGACTGGGCAAGTGCGAGTTTCAGCATGAGCTGGAAACTCACCCGCAAACTTATGCCGGTGCGATTCGAAGTCGACGAGCCGATCTGCATGGTCGTCCCGCAGCGCCGAGCTGAGCTTGAAGAGTTCGCCCCTGAACTCAGGCGCATCGAGTCTGATAAAGAGTTGCAGCGCAAGCATGAGTTCTTCCGGCACTCGCGTACCGCGGCAAAGCAAGTCGAGCAGCTAGCGAGAGTCGCGGCGGGAGAGCAAGTCGAGTGGCAAGGTGACTACACCCGAGGCAGACACACCGACGGCGAAAGCGGGACACCGGATCACCAGACTCGCCGCCACCTACGTGCATTTCTTCCGCCGGTGGAACTGCCGGAACTGGACCTCGACGGAATCGAGTAGCCGCACCCGTATAGAGTCGTTGCCGGCGCCGCGAGATCGACGGCCAGCTAATCGAGGATCGGATGAGCGACAAGTCCAACGACCCGTCCCGTCCACTGATTGGATTCATCACCGGTGACCACACGCCGCCGATCGGCCCGGCGCCGATCAACCGGACGTGGATGTCAGAGACACGTCGAGGTTGGGCGAATCGGTGCCTGCCGCTGCTCATTGCCAACCAGGGCGGCTGGGAACTGCGCAATCCGAGCGCGTTCACCGCTACGTGGATGGGTGGGAACAACATCGGGGATCTGACGATCGTGCCCGATACGCGCGCCGCCGGTCAGTTTCTGCCGGCGAGCAATTTCGGCTACGGCATCCTGACCTGGCACCTGCCCATGCTGTTTCGTACCCCGCCCGGCTACGACCTGTTGGTCCGCGGGCCGGCCAACCATCCCAAAGATGCCGTCTCGGCGCTGGAGGGTGTCGTCGAAACCGACTGGGCAAGCTCGAGTTTTAGCATGAATTGGAAATTCACCCGCCAGCTGATGCCGGTGCGATTCGAGGTCGGTGAGCCGATCTGCATGATCGTGCCGCAACGCCGAGGTGAGCTGGAGGAGTTCGCCCCCGAACTGCGGCCCATCGAGTCTGATCAGGACCTGCGTCGCAAGTATGAATTCTTCCTGCGCTCACGTCAGGAGATGGGGCAAGTCCAGGCGGCGACGGACACCACCGCGGGAGAACGCGTGGCCTGGGAAGGCGACTACGTGCGAGGCAGCCATGCCGACGGCGAGCCCGGGGCGCAGGATCACCGAACTCGCCGTCATCTTCGTCCGTTTGTTCAGTGAGGCGGCTGGCGTCGGACCTGCTCGGACCGGGTGCGACGGCACTGGCTAACCTGACTCGGGTGAATCTCGAGGGCAATCAGGCCTCCATTCGCGACGCCTGCGACGCGGGTCTGCTGGCAGGTGCCGTGACCATGGTGTGGCAGCACGGAAAGATGCTGCAGGTCAACGAAATCGGCTACCGCGATGTCGATGCCCAATTGCCGATGCAGCGCGACACGTTGTTTCGGATCGCCTCGATGACCAAGCCGGTCACGGTCGCTGCGGCGATGAGCCTGGTCGACGAGGGCAAGCTGGCCCTGCGTGACCCAATCGTGCGCTGGTTGCCGGAGTTCGCCGATGTGCGGGTGCTGGATGATCCGGGCGGCCCACTGGATCGAACCCATCCGGTTCAGCGCGCGATTTTGGTCGAGGACCTGCTCACCCACACCAGCGGCCTGGGCTACGGGTTCTCGGTGGGCGGGCCCATCTCCCGGGCCTACGTCCGGCTGCCATTCGGGCAGGGTCCCGACGCGTGGCTGGCCGCGCTCGCCGAGTTGCCGTTGGTGCATCAGCCCGGCGAGCGGCTGACCTACAGCCACGCCATCGACGTGATCGGCGTGCTGGTGTCACGCATCGAGGGCAAGCCATTTCACCAGGTGCTCGATGAGCGGGTCCTGCAGCCGCTGGGCATGATTGACACGGGCTTCTTCGTCTCGGTCGAGGCCCGCCGCCGCGCCGCGACCATGTACCGCCTCGACGAGCACAACCAGCTGCAACACGATGTGATGGGGCCACCGCATATCTCGCCGCCGACATTTCCCAACGCCGGCGGCGGGCTGTGGTCTACCGCCGACGACTATCTGCGGTTCGTCGAAATGCTCATGGGCGACGGCACATTGGATGGTGTTCGGGTGCTGTCGCCGGAATCGGCGATGCTGATGCGCACCGACCGGCTCACCGACGAGCAGAAGCAGCACCCGTTCCTCGGGGCCCCGTTCTGGATCGGCCGCGGGTTCGGGCTGAACTTGTCGGTGGTAACCGATCCGGCGAAGTCGGCGCCGTTGTTCGGGCCGGGTGGCGTCGGAACGTTCAGCTGGCCCGGCGCATACGGGACGTGGTGGCAAGCCGACCCGGCCGCCGACCTGATCCTGCTGTACCTGATTCAAAACATGCCCGCATTGTCGGCCGACGCCGCCGCGGCGGTCGCGGGCAATACGTCACGCGCGAAACTCCAAGCGGTGCAACCCAAGTTCGTGCATCGCACCTATCGTGCACTGGGCCTGTGATGGCCGAATACATTCCTGAGCGCATCGAGGGCCCGCGACTCCTACTGCGCCTGCCGGTCGTCGACGACGCCGGGCCGCTGTATCAACGGATCGGTCGCGATCCCCAGGTCACCAAATACCTGTTGTGGACACCGCATCCCGACGTGGTCGCCACGCGGCGAGTGATCGCCGAGCGGATGAATGTCGACCCGCGGGTACGAACCTGGGTGATCGTGTTGCAGCACAGCGACGACATTGTCGGGATGCTCAGTTGCGCACGACCGATGCCGTACGCCGCAGAAATCGGTTACTCCCTCGGCCGGCACTGGTGGGGCAAGGGTTTGATGTCCGAGGCGCTCGCCATGCTGATGGCCACACTGCAGGCCGACCCCGATGTGTATCGCGTGTGGGCTACCTGCCATGTCGACAACGAACGGTCAACGCGGCTACTGGAACGAGCCGGACTACTGCTGGAGGGCCGGATGGCCCGCCACATGGTCTACCCCAACCTCGGGCCCGAACCAAGCGACAGCCTGCTCTACGGCAAGGCGTTGCGCTAGATCATCGCGAAGGGCGACACTTTCGCGCCGATCTCCAGCGCGCCGGACAGTTCACGGCTGACGTCGTAGTCGAACACCACGTGCCCGGAGATGACGTCGACGTCTCGCTTGGCGCGCTGCAACGGGTTGTCCAGGAAGTGTGCACTGGCGCCGGCCGCTTCGAGCAGATCGGCAATAACCGAACGGGATTCATGCACGACATGTGCCGCGGCCGCGCGGACGCCGGCGCGCGCGGTACGGCCGACGTGCTTTCCGTTGCTGACCCTCGCCTGGATGTCGGTGGCGGCGGCATCGGCCAGCGACCGCAGCGCCCGCAGCCGCACTCGCGCACCGCCGAGACGCACCTGCGCAGTGGGCTGATCCTTCTGCGCCGCACCGGAATACGCGAGCACCCTTTCGCCGAGCCGTTGGGCAAAGAGATCGGCGACCAGTTCGGCGGAACCCAGCGCCGGCATCGCGGCGGTCAGCGCCAACGCGGGCACCATCGGCCACCGGTACACCGCGGCGTCGTGTAACGCCGCGCCGGGTGTTGTGCCGCTGTAGATGTCGGCCACCATGACCAGTCGATGGCCGGGTACCCATACGTCCTCGACGATGACATCGTTGGAGCCGGTGGCACACATTCCCGCCGTGTGCCATACGTCCTCGACGCGGATGTCGGCTGCCGGCAATAACACCAGGGCCGGATATGGCGCATCGTCGGGCCCGCAAATGGCGCCGACCAGGATCCAGTCGGCGTCCATGACGCCGGTCGCCCACGACCATCGCCCGGTCAACCGGAAGCCGCCGTCGACTGGTGTGCCTCGCCCGGTCGGCGCGAGCGGCGCCGGACACAACACCGGCCCGTCGACAAACACCTCGTCCTGCGCCCGCTCACAAAACAGCGCGAGCATCCAGTTGTGCAGGGTGTAGAACCCCAATGTCCAGGCACTGGACGCGCAACCATGAGCCATCCGGCGCACCACATCGAAGATCTCCGGAAACTCCGCCTGCCGCCCGCCGTAACGCGCCGGGAGCAGTAGCCATGCGAGCCCGGATTCCCGGTAGTCGTCGATGGTGGTCCGCGGCAGTCGACGCAGCTGCTCCGCCTCACCGGCGCGATCCGCCAACCGCGCAACGAAGTCGTCGCTGACCCCTGTCATGCCGCGGAACGCTACCATACCTTTTGGTATGGTACTTAGTGCCGCAGCATCACCTTGAGAAATTCCTCGCGGCGTCCGGCGGCCTGCGGATTGGGCCGCGAACCCGATAGGTGCAAAAAGCCGATGCCGGCGGCAAACGTGGCGTTGGCACGCATGTCCGCCTGATCGGGGTCGAAGCCGTCGTCGAGAAAGGCTTTCCGGACAGCCGCGATCACCCTCCGGTCGGATGACCGCACCGCGGCGGCGACCGCGGACTCTGATCGCGCCCATTCCCGCATTGCCCGCTCGAGCATCCAATGCCGGGGTCCGACCAAGGCGGTCATCATCCGCGACAACCGCTGCCGGGGAGGGTCGCCCGCCAGGTCGTCGAAATACCCGCGGTCCTCGTCGCGAACCGCAGCCCACGTGTCGATCAGCGCCTCGCGGTAGGCCTTCATATCGTTGAAATGCCAGTAGAAGCTGCCCTTGGTCACACCGAGGCGAGTGCACAGCCGCCCGAGGGTCAGGGCTTTCACGCCGTCCTCGGCGAGCACCCGAAAGCCTTCCTGCACCCAGTCATCCACTGAGAGCCGGGAATTGGCCGCGCCGCCCGAAGTTGCCATGGGCGGTAAGCCTAGCGACTCGGGCGGACACAGATAGGCTGAAGCGAAGACGCAAGCCAATCGCCCGTCACTTCCTTGGGGCCAGATCGCTATCGACGATTACTGCCACCTTCCCTAGGACGCCGTGGCCCGCCTTCAGCGACTGCAGTCCCGCATTGATCGCGTCGACGGTGCTGTCGATGGTCCGGCCGATGTGCGGAACCACAATTCCCTGCGCCGCCCACTCCATCGCCAAAGCCATCCCACGCTGGAGAAAGGCGCGTGCCTCGCCGTCGAGCGTGGCGGGTTCGGAGAAGTAGCGCAGCAGATTGACGTTGACATACCTGGCGTCGCGCTCAGCCAGGATGGCATCCACTGGGCTATGGGTTTCGGCCAGGCGCGTCGTCTTGCCGGGGCCGACGCCGAGCACGATCCAGCTGCCGCCCCGCCGAACGGTTTTCGCGGTCTCGACAAATCCCGGTTCGCTGTAGGTGGCGTCGAAGACGACATCAACGCCCCGGCCCCCAGTCAGCTTTCCGATTTCGGTGGCGACGTCGTCGCGCTTGTAGTCGAAAACGTGATGGGCGCCGGACTGCCGAGCCAGCGCGATCGATTGCGGCGTACTACCGCTGCTGATCACCAGTCCGGCCCGCAGAGCACGCGCCGCCATCTGCACCGCGAGATGCCCGACGCCTCCCCCACCCCCCGGGATGTAGACCATGTCGCCTGCCTGAACGTCCCGGTAAAGACCCGCAAAAGCGGACAAGAAAGCCATCGGAAGCGCCGCTGCATCGCGGAAGCTCAGCGATGGCGGCTTGCCGACGGTGAGGAATTGGTGTGCGACGGCATAGCCGCCGTCGCCTGTGCTTCCGCCGGTTGCGGCCCAGCCACCATCACCGTTCAAATCGGCCATCGCGGCTACCGCGTCACCGACCGCGAAGCCTCGCACGCCGTGGCCCACGGCGACCACTACCCCAGCGAGGTCGAGACCGAGGACGACGGGGGGCGTCCGTCCCATGAAGTTGAGGTCGGCCAGCTTGTACTCCAGCGGGTTGAGCGACGAGGCGGCCATGCGGATCAGAACCTGGTCGGCCGTCGGCTGCCGGACCGGAACACGCACCGCCTCAAGCGGCAGCCCAGCCCGGTCTCGTGTGTAACCGACACCGAGAAACGTTTCGGGAATCGCCGGGTTCTGCTTCATGACGCTTCCCACCGGCTGTCGCGAGGGTGTCATGACGCCGCGGTTCCCGAATCGGCCAGCCTGGCACGGTTTTCGTCGAACCACTCGTGTTCGTGGCCGGGCGCGGGAATCAGGGACCCGGCCTCCATGATGTTCGTATGATCGGTTTCGGTCAGCGAGATCCAAAGCTCGGCTTCCGATTGGCCGGTGATTCGTGTCCACATCTCCGAGAGCTGTCGCAGCATTGACCGTCGTGTTTCGAGGTCACGTCCATGGCGGTTGAGGGCGAGAATTAAAGACTGCGTTGCGGGTTTGCCGCCCGCGAAGCACTCGCCGTCAGGAATTTCCTGGAACAGAACCTTGACCCATGACTCCGGTGCTCCGGTGACGTTGCAGTACATGCTGGTCATCTCTTCGGCGAGCTTGGCCTTCGCGGACGTACTCAGTAGTCCTTTTGGGCTGTAGCACTGGTAGACGGGCATGATTTTTCCTTTCCATATTTTCTGTTACTGGGTGAGGGCGGCCGGAATGGGAGCCTCAAGGTGCTGCAGCAACGCGGCAAGCTTGCGATCCAATTCGATTCCCACCCTGGTAATTTCGGGTGTGTTGAAGCTGCCAAACCGGGTACTGGGCTGGTCCACGGTGAACCAGGTGGTGCCGTCAAGGTCTTCGACAATGGCGGTGCGTAGCGGTGCGTACAGCAGAATGGCTGGGTTGTAGCGGTACATTCTTTCCGCAATGGTGTGGTTGCCCATGAGGTACTCGACACAACGGCCGCGGTCTCCGGCCAGACTCATCAGCGACGTGAAGTCGTGGGACCAGTAGAGAATGAAGTCGTGCGGTGCGTTGTCTGCGGTGGCCTGCCGAATGGTCTCCCAGTCGACGCCGCACTCGACAAGTGAGTCGAACCGTTCGCTCTGAAAGACGGGTACTGCTCGCTCATAGCGATTCCTGAACCCATCGAACGAGTCGTCGATCTGGATCGTCAACCGATCGACTTGATGGGAGATCGTTTTGATCGGTCCCGTCAATGATTGCGTCATGATATCTCCTTAATCCATCCTCTGAATTTCCTTGCGCTGCATTGATTTATGACGAGTGCGCGTCCCATACCGCCGCTGTGTGGCGCCCGGGCCCGTAAATGAGGGCCAGTGCCTCATTGGCCTTTTCCGGGCTGTCGGCACGCAGGAGCGCCCGGAAGCCCTCCCAGTCGGGAACCCGACCGTCCTGCGCCCACTGGTCGTGCGGGATGGTGTAGACGTGCACCCACGGCCCGTGCGCCGGCAGTGGCCCGGGGCCGAACACCGATCGCACCGCTTGGGCGGCCTTGCTCAGCATGACGCGGGCGTCTTCGGGTGTGCTCAGCAATTTTTCGGGGGCAATGACGTCGAGCTGGACGCGGGAGTTGGGATCCGCACCGGCGACATTGGCTGGGGCATACCAGTTCTCGGGGTCGAACTCATAGAACTGCACCCAGGAGGTTTCCTTATGGGTGTGGTTATTGACCAAGTTCTCGACTTCGGACACGGCCTGAACGAGTTTCGCGCCGAGCTCCTCTTTCTGCGCGACATTCAGGCGGTCCTTCATGAGGTGCACACGAACGAAAACCATCTTCTCTTCCCCTCATCGATCTGGCGGCTCGTCAGTAACGGCGGGGAAGCTTCGTTTACGCGATCAACGCCGTTAATATGTCGGTCGTCATACTTACTAGGTAATGTCGAGGTTACAACCGCATTCGACCGGATGTCAACCGATATGTATGATGGACGACATGCCAAAGAAGACCGATAGCAAGGAACGCATGGTCGCCGCGGCGCGACGGCTGTTCCGCGAACACGGCTATCTGGGCACCGCTTTGTCGGATGTCGTCACCGAGAGCGCCGCCCCGCGCGGGTCGATCTACTTTCATTTCCCGGGCGGCAAGGAGGAGCTCGCCAGCGAAGTCGCCCTCCTGCACGCCTCCGTCCGCATCGCAGACATCAACCGCGCGGCCGCCACCACGACCACCGCGGCGCAGCTGATCGAGGTCTTCATGGGCCGAGAACGCGACGACCTGGTCGCCAGCAATTACCGCGAGGGGTGCGCTGTGGCTCCCATAGTCATCGAGACGACGCCCGCTTCCGATGTGCTGAGCGACGTGGCCCGGCGGTCCTTCCAGGATCTGATCACTACACTGGCCGCGCGCTTCACCGAAAAGGGCCTCCCCCACGACAGGGCCGTGCAGCTGGCCACCAATGTGTGGACCAGCATGGAAGGAGCTCTCATCCTCAGCCGCGTATTACGCAGCCCCGAGCCGTTCGACCTGGCCATCGCCCAACTGGCCGCAACCGCCGACACCGAGGCCGCCGCCTAGGGAGGGTTCATGCCCACGTACATGTGTTATGCGCACGAGGGGCAAATCACGGCTGAGCAGAAGTCTCAGATCGCAGCGGGAATTGCGCGGATCCACAGCCGCTATACCGGAGCTCCGGTTGCATTCTCCCAGTGCATTTTTCGCACCCTCGAATCAGACGAGCATTTCATAGGTTTGCAGCCCGCTCCCCACGACGGCGTGTTCGTCTACGGTCACATTCGCGCCGAGAGGACCAGCACCGCCAAGAACGACATCCTCATCGGAATTCGAGATCTCCTCATGTGGGTACTGAACGTTCCCGAATCGGTGGTGTGGGTGTATCTGAACGACCTCGCTCACACCGACATGGTCGAGTTCGGCCGTGTTTTGCCTGAACCGCGTGGCGAGCAGGCCTGGGTCGATCAGCTCCCGCAAGACGTGCGCGACGAATTGGCCAGGCGTGGAGGGCAGTGACCTAGCCGAGAACGGCCCGCGTCGATGCCGCGGCCAACTGCGACGCGTCGCCGTGGCCATTTGCCTCGGCGACCGCGCATCGCGCCGCGGTAATCCGCTTGAGCGCAGCCTCGGTGAACACCGACAACCCCAAGTCGGGGTCGTACCCGTGGATTTCCTTGACGTCGAGTTGGGCAAGGAAATAAATGATTTCCTTGGACACCACCTGGCCTGGAACCAGTACCGGGAAGCCGGGCGGATAGGGCACGACGAAAGTGGTGGACACCAACGTCTTTCCCTCGGCGAGCCGTCGGCCGGCCTCACCGACCAGGACGTGCTCGCGGTCGGACTCCTCGTATCCGGCGTAGAACGCCGCGCGCATGTCGCCGAAAGAGCTGGCGGCGCCGGGTCGGAACGCGGCGTCGAATTCGCTGAAGTCCGGCAGCGGCGGTAGGTCCTCGGTGATCTCTTGGACCCGGCGCTGTTGCAGTGCGCGATCGTCCTTGCTGGCCTCACACTCGCTGCGATCGAAATCGGTGGCCACCCGGCGCAATACGTCGAGCAGGTAGTGCACGCTCGACCAGGTCACACCGATCGTGAAAATCAACAGCACACTGTTGATCGAGGTCTTGTTGATCTGGATGCCAAACCGGTCCATCAGGATCTTCTCGCGAAAGTCGTATCCGTTCATCCCGGTCTGACCCACATACAGGGTGACCCGCGTCGCGTCGAGTACGAATTGGTCGGAGCGCCACGCCTCGTTCCACTCCGCCAGCGCGCCCTGGCGCACCTGGCGATAAGAGCTGACTGCTGAGAGCCGGTACTGGTCGGGCACCAGGTCCGACTCGTCGAGGATGCGAAACCACTTGCTGATCAACCGGTCTTTACGGACGCGGTGACGGAAGACCAGTGCCATGTCGTAGACGTTTCGGACCAGTTGGAACCCTTCGATGTCGACTTGCCGGCGCGCCAAATCCAGCGATGCCAGCAGCTGCTGGTTCGGCGACGTCGAGGTATGCGTCAAGAACGCCTCACCGAAAGCATCGCGGGTGAGCGCCTTGAAATCCTGGTCGCGGATGTGCACCATCGACGCCTGCCGCAGCGCCGACAGTGATTTGTGGGTGGAGTGCGTCGCGTAGACCCGGACGCGGGCACGGCTCGGGTCGGGCAGCAGTCGACGCTCGAGCCATTCCGCGCGGTCGACCCCCTGCATCGACTCGCGCCACTCCCGGTACTCCCTGACATACGCCGGCGATGACAGCATCAACTCGAGTTGCTCGGCGGAAACCATCGCTGTGCGCTGCCGCGCCCACGGCACCGCGGTCGCGAACGCGTACCACGCCTCATCCCACAGGAAGCAGATGTCCGGCTTGATCGCCAGCACCTCCTCCATCACCCGCCGCGGGTTGTAGACCACGCCGTCGAATGTGCAGTTGGTGAGCAGCAGCATGCGTACCCGGCCCAGCTGCCCAGCCGCCTCCAGATCCAGCAGTGCCTTTTTGATGGTCTGCAGCGACACGGCCCCGTAGATCGCGTACGGCTGTAGCTCGTAGGCGTCCAGGTACAGCGGGTAGGCGCCGGCCAGCACCAGGCCGTAATGGTGCGACTTGTGGCAATTGCGGTCGATCAGCACGATGTCGCCGGGCCTGGTGAGAGCCTGCACGACGATCTTGTTCGCGGTGGACGTCCCGTTGGTGACGAAGTAGGTGTGGTCGGCGTTCCAGGTCTTGGCGGCCTTGTCCATCGCCTTCCTGATGTTGCCGTGTGGGTCCAGCAGTGAGTCCAGGCCGCCAGATGTGGTCGACGTCTCGGCCATAAAGATGTTGCGGCCATAGAACTCACCCATGTCCTGCAGCGACTTGGAGTTGAAGATGCTGGCGCCACGTGCGATCGGAAGGGCATGGAATTGACCGGCCGGCCGTGCCGCATAAGCGCGTAGCGCATCGAAAAACGGTGTGGTGTAACGGTTCCGGATGCCAGCGAGCACGGTGCTGTACAGATCGGTGACGTCGTTGAGCCGGTAGAAGGTCCGGTCGTAGACGTCGGGCTCATCCTCGGTCTCGGCGGCGATCGATTCGTCGGTGAGCAGGTAAAGGTCGATGTGTGGCCGCAGCTCGCGGATCCACTCTCCGCATTCGACGTAGTCGTGGGTGCGGTCGGTGGCGACCACTTCGTCGTTGACACCAAGCAGTGTGTTCATCAGCGGAACCCGGTCGTGGGACCGCAGCGGGATATCGTGCCGGATGATCGCAGCCTGAATCTCGCCATTCAACGCGACCGCGGTGATGGCGTCCTCGACGCTGGTGACGATCAAAAATTCGATTTGCACGTCGTCGCTAGGGTCGCGTAGTGCGCGCAACCTTTCCGCCAGGCCCTCGGGAGCCGTGGGCGGCGAATCATCGGCGAGTAGAACCGTGTAGAACTGCTGCTCTTTGGCCCGCGCCACCAACTCCTGATCGGCCAGCGACGCTGATGTGTCGAACAGCGCGGCGCGGTCGCCGTATTCGGACAGCAGCCGCACCGCGAGCGACACCTTCTCCGAGAGGCTCACCGTGGCAAGGTGGTCGAGGTATTCGCGGAAGATCGCAAGGTTCTCCGGGCCGGGATAGATCCAGTAACGCTCGTAGGCACTCAGCCGATTCATCAGGCGCTTCGCTCTGGCCGCTTCGTGGCTGGTGTCCAGCCCGGCACGGTCGACCACCGCGAGCTGATGGCACGCGTCGTCAAGCAGATTCCAGGTATCCATGCGCGAGTACGACGGGTTCGCGACCGCCGCTAATGCGGAGACACGAAGCCGCCGCGGGCGCCTACCGTCTCGGTCCATATCGCCAGTGTGTCCCTCTGGCCAGCGACGTGCGTGCATTTTGCCGACCCTGCCCGTTTACCTTCGCGATGCCACACCCGCCACAGCAGATGCTCACGCAGGCGGACTCAGCCCTCGAACTCGTCGTCGCCGTCGCGGCCCCGACGGTCGCCGCGGGTAATCTCCATCCACCGCCGCACCGGAAGATCCCAGCGGCGCGGCGTGGCGTCGGTGACGTCGGACAGCGATCTCACCACCGCCTGCGTCAGTCCCATGATCGCGGCCATCACCGGCAGCAACGGCCGGAACGGCTGGGCCGCCGACCGAACCGTCTCGATGCGGCGGGCCAGCATGTAGCGCTCGATCGAGTGATACAGCCAGGCGCCCACGCCCAGCGCATAGATCGCCAACACCGCCGCGATCACCGCTTGCCCGTACGCGGCGCACACCACCGCGCCCAGCACGACCGTCGCCGCCAGCAAGGCGGCAATGATAACCCGCAGCTCCAACCGGGTCATGAATCCGTAATGCGACTGCGCACTGCGTCGGCGGCCGCACGGATCTGTGGCGTCACCAGCATCACCTGGCCCAACACCCCGTTGACGAAACCCGGCGAGTCGTCGGTGGACAGCTCCTTGGCCAGCTCCACCGCCTCGTCGACAGCGACCGGCTCAGGCACATCGTCGGCATGCAGCAGTTCCCACACCGCGACGCGCAGGATAGCCCGGTCCACCGCCGGCAGGCGGTCCAATGTCCAGCCCTGCAGATGCGACGCGATCAAATCGTCGATATGCGCCGCGTGCTCGGTGACGCCGCGGGCCACCGTCGCCGTGTAGGGATTCAGCTGCGCGACATCGGGATTCGCGTCTGCCAGCGCGGTACGCGCGTCGGCCGCCTCAGCCGGAGTCACCCCGCGGGCCTCGGCTTCGAAGAGCAGGTCGACGGCCCGCTTACGAGCCTGATGCCGTCCCTTGACAGAACGCGCGGGCCGGCTCACGCGTTGACACGTCCCAGGTAGCTGCCGTCGCGCGAGTCCACCTTCAGCTTGTCTCCGGTGTTGATGAACAGCGGCACCTGGATCTCCGCTCCGGTCTCCAGGGTGGCCGGCTTGGTGCCGGCGCTGGAGCGGTCACCCTGCAGACCCGGCTCGGTGTGGGTGACCTCGAGTTCGACGGTCACCGGCAACTCCAGGTATAGCGGCGAGCCGTTGTGGAATGCCACCTGCACCGGCAGGCCCTCCAACAGGAACCGGGCCGCGTCGCCGACCAGCGACTCCGGCAGGGGGTGCTGCTCGTAATCCTGGCTGTCCATGAACACGAAGTCCGCGCCGTCGCGGTACAGGTAGGTGGTGTCGCGCCGGTCCACGGTGGCCGTCTCCACCTTCACCCCGGCGTTGTATGTCTTGTCGACGACTTTGCCGGAGAGCACGTTCTTGAGCTTGGTGCGCACGAAGGCCGGGCCCTTGCCGGGCTTGACGTGCTGGAACTCGACGATTTGCCACAGCTGGCCGTCGATCACCAGCACGAGTCCATTTTTGAAATCGGCAGTGCTTGCCACAGTCGGTGAATCTCCTACAGGCGATTGGTCATCTGGGGACAGGGTTGCCCCGTCGTCGGACTTACCGAACGAGTGCAGACTCCGCAGAGAGCTTACCCGCGGCGGCCTACGCCGGGTTAGGGGTAGGCACGCGTCGAGTGCGCGGGAGTTTCCGTGACGACGACATCTGTCCAGCTCAGGGTATTTATATAGCTAGCCTATGATTACCAGTTCCTTGGGGAACCGGGTGAGTAATTCCGGCGCGTGCCCGGAGGTCTCATCCGCCACGACAAGCGTGTCCTCGATGCGGACGCCGCCGCGGTCGGGCAAATACACACCGGGTTCCACAGTCACCACGGAGCCCGCCAATAGTGTTCCGGCGGCGGTGGCGTTGATCCCTGGCGCTTCATGGATCTGCAGGCCCACACCGTGGCCCAGGCCATGGCCGAAGTGCTCGCCGTGCCCGGCGTCGACGATCACCCCGCGGGCCGCGCAATCCACGTCGGCCAGGCTCGCGCCGGCTTGTAGCGCATCACGGCCGGCTTGCTGTGCGACGCTGACCAGCTGGTAGATCTCGCGCTGCCACTCGGCCGCCTTGCCCAGCACGAACGTGCGGGTCATGTCGGAGTGATAGCCGCCGACCAGCGCGCCGAAGTCGATCTTGACGAAGTCGCCTAAGGCCAACACCGCATCGGTGGGCCGGTGATGCGGGATCGCCGAATTCGGCCCGCTGGCCACGATCGTCTCGAACGAGACGCCGTCGGCGCCGTGGTCGAGCATCAACGCCTCCAGTTCGCGCCCCACCTCGCGTTCGGTCCGGCCGGGCCGCAATCCGCCGCGGGCCAACAGGTCGGTCAGCGCGGCGTCGGCTGCCTCACAGGCCAACCGCAACAGCGCCACCTCGCCGGCGTCCTTGATCTCGCGCAGCGCTTCGACCGTCTGCGAGGCGCGGACCAGCTCGGTGGTCCCGACCTGCTCTACTTCGCGAGCCAGGGCGTCGAACCCGTCCACGGTGACCACATGGCTTTCGAAACCCAGTCGCCGTGCGCCGGCGGACGCGGCCCGCCCCGCCAGGTAACGCGCACACGCCCGCTCGATGGCCACCTCCAAGTCCGGCGCCTGCTGAGCGGCCTGGGTGCGGTAGCGCCCGTCGGTTGCCAGCACCGGCGGCAGGTCGTCGGCGAACACCAGCAGAGCCGCGTTCGACCCGGTAAAACCGGACAGGTAGCGCACGTTGATCAGGTCTGTGACCAGCATCGCGTCCAGTTCGCTCTGCCGCAGCCGGGCACCGAGCGCGGCTCGCCGCTGGGAATGTGACACGCCAGCTGACGCTACTCGCTACGCTGTGGCCTCATGAATTACTGGATGCTGCGCGGCCTTGTCTTCGCTGCTGCGATGGTTGTCGTTCGGCTGTTCCAGGGAACGCTGATCGACGTATGGCAGACGCAGGCCGCGCTGATCAGCATTGTGTTGCTGATCCTGTTCCTGGCCGGTGTGATCTTTTGGGGGGTCAGAGACGGGCGCGCCGACGCTGCCGCTAACCCGGACCCGGATCGCCGCGCTGATCTGGCGATGACGTGGCTGTTGGCCGGCCTGGTGGCCGGGGTGGTCAGCGGCGCGGTGACCTGGTTGATCGCGGTGTTCTACAAGTCGCTGTACACCGGCGGGCTGATCAACGAGCTGACCGTGTTCGCCGCGTTCACCGCGCTGCTGGTGTTCCTGGGTGGGATCACCGGGGTGACGATTGGCCGGTACTTGATAGACCGCTCCGGCGCCTACACGCCGCAGCGCGGCGGGGGCGGCGAGGAAGACCGCGCCGACACCGACGTGTTCGCCGCCGTGCGTTCGGATGAGGCCGCGACCGCTGAGGGTGGTGCCTGGCCGGAGGAGCAGCCGTCGGCGGTGGCAACGGCGGAGCGCGAGGAGCACCGCTCCCCGGAGGCTTACAGCGAAGAGCCCGCCTACAGCGAGGAATCGACTCAGAAGATTCCCTGGCCCCCCAAGGCAGAGCACACCGAGGAAGCGCCGACCGAGGAGCACACCGAGCCGGCGGCCAAACAGGACGAAGACTAGCGGTCGACGCCGGCCAAATAGCGCAGTGCCAGCAGGTAACCCTGCACACCGAGCCCCGCAATCACCCCGGTCGCGATCGGGCTCAAGTACGAGTGATGCCGAAACTCCTCGCGGGCATAGACATTGGAGATGTGCACCTCGATCAGGGGCGCGCTCAGCTCGGTGCACGCATCGCGCAGCGCCACCGATGTGTGCGTCAGTCCACCGGCGTTTAGGATCACCGGCTCTCCCCCATCGGCGGCCAGATGGATCCAGTCCAGTAGCTGAGACTCGCTGTCGCTTTGCCGCACAACGACTTTCAATCCCAGCTCGGCGGCCTCGCGTTCGATCATCGTGACCAGGTCGTCGTGGGTGGTGTCGCCGTAGACCTCGGGTTCGCGCCTGCCCAGCCGGCCGAGGTTGGGCCCATTGATCACATTGATCGTCGCCGGCGTCATCGGGTACCCACCTCCGCATAGGCCGCGGTCAGCAGCGCCGGGTCCGGCCCCTCCAACCGGCCCGGTTTGGCCAGCCCGTCGAGTACTACGAATCGCAGCACGCCCGAGCGGGTCTTCTTGTCGCCGGCCATGTACTCCAGCAGTTCAGGGAAGGCGTCGGCGTCGTAGCCGACCGGCAAGCCCAGCGATGCCAGGATGCTGCGATGGCGTTCGGCGGTGGCATCGTCCAGCCGGCCCGCCAGCCGGCCCAGCTCGGCGGCGAACACCAAACCCACGGAAACCGCGGCGCCGTGGCGCCATTGGTAACCTTCCCGGCGCTCGATCGCGTGGCCCAATGTGTGCCCGTAGTTGAGGATTTCCCGCAGCTGCGACTCCTTCTCGTCGGCGGCGACGACCTCGGCCTTCACGGTGATCGCGCGCCGGATCAGCTCCGGCAGCACATCACCGGACGGGTCCAACGCGGCCTGTGGGTCCGCCTCGATCCGATCCAGGATCACCGGGTCGGCAATGAAACCCGCCTTGACCACTTCGGCCATGCCAGCCGCGATCTCGTTGCGCGGCAACGTCTGCAAGTTCACCAGGTCGACCAGCACCGCGAGCGGCTGGTGAAACGCGCCGACCAGGTTCTTGCCCGCCTGGGTGTTGATACCGGTCTTGCCACCGACCGCCGCGTCGACCATGCCCAGCAACGTGGTGGGCACGTGCACGATCGACACGCCACGCAACCACGTCGCCGCGGCGAAACCGGCGACGTCGGTGGCGGCCCCGCCGCCCAGGCTGACCAACGCGTCCTTGCGGCCAACGCCGATGCGGCCCAACACTTCCCAGATGAAACCGACGACGGGCAAGTCCTTGCCGGCTTCGGCGTCCGGAATCTCGATGCGATGCGCGTCAATGCCCTTGTCCGCCAACCGGGCCCGGATGTCCTCGGCGGTCTGCGCCAGCACCGGCTGATGCAGGATCGCGACCCGGTTCCGACCGGCGAGCAGCCCGTCGAGTTCGTCGAGCAGGCCGGTGCCGATCACCACCGGGTACGGCGGGTCGACGGCCACCTGCACGGTGACCGGGGCGTCTCGATCGCTCATTTGCCGGCCTCAGCGCGCCGGGCTGCGGCCAGTGCCGCCGGCGTGGCAGGGGTGGGCGGCGGCCCGGGTCGGGACTCGGTTTCGCTTGGGATCAGCGAGGATGGCGCACGACGCCACGGTGGACGGCGACGGCTGCGCGGGCCACACGGGTGCGGATCTTGCAGCCGCGACACAATATAGCGGACGACGGCGCCGGGATTGCGGCGGTTGGTGTTGACCCGAATGGTGGCGACTTTCCGGTACAGCGGGACGCGCTGCGACATCAGCGCGCGGTACTTCTCGGCGCGGTCGGGTCCGGCCAGCAACGGCCGCACCGTGTTGCCGCCGGTGCGCCGAACCCCTTCGGTGGCGCTGATCTCCAAGAAGACGACAGTGTGCCCGGAAAGCGCTTCGCGCACACCGGGAGTGGTGACCGCGCCGCCACCGAGCGACAGCACGCCCTCATGTTCAGCCAGGGCAGCGCGCACGACCTCTTCCTCGATGCGACGGAACTCCTGCTCGCCGTCGGTGGCGAAAATGTCGGCGATGCGACGTCCGGTCTTTTGTTCGATCGCCACGTCGGTGTCGAGCATCGTGACGTCGAGCGCCCTGGCCAGCCGCCGCCCGATGGTCGACTTGCCCGATCCGGGCAGTCCAACCAGTACGGCCTTGGGCGCCATCGCTTTTACCCTGACGCTCGGACTTCGGCGGCCGGTTCGCGCTCGGCGACCGAACGCAGGTAGGCCTCGACGTTGCGGCGGGTCTCGGCCAGCGAATCGCCGCCGAATTTCTGCAGCGCCGCGCGGGCCAACACCAGCGCAACCATGGTTTCGACCACCACACCGGCGGCCGGTACCGCGCAGACGTCGGAGCGCTGGTTGATCGCCACCGCCTCGTCACCCGTCGCCATGTCAACGGTGGCCAGTGCCCGCGGCACGGTGGAGATCGGCTTCATCGCCGCCCGCACCCGCAGCGGCTGGCCGTTGGTCATGCCGCCTTCCAGCCCGCCGGCCCGGTTGGTCGAACGAACGACACCGTCGGGGCCCGGGTACATCTCGTCGTGGGCGCGGCTGCCGCGCCGGCGCGCCGTGGTGAACCCGTCGCCGATCTCGACGCCCTTGATCGCCTGGATGCCCATCACCGCGGCGGCGAGCTGGCTGTCGAGCCGGTTGTCGCCGCTGGTGAACGATCCGAGTCCGACCGGGAGACCGACCGCGACGGCCTCCACCACCCCGCCGAGGGTGTCGCCGTCCTTCTTGGCGGCTTCGATCTCGGCGATCATCGCTTTTTCGGCGGCCTTGTCGAAGGCGCGTACCGGGCTGTCGTCGATCAGGTCCAAGTCGCCGGCCTGCGGCGGTGCGCCGTCATAGGGTTGTGACTCGCCGATCGAGACGACATGCGACAGCACCTCGACACCGAGGGCTTGTCGCAGAAACTGCCGCGCGACCGTTCCGGCCGCGACGCGGGCCGCGGTCTCGCGGGCACTGGCCCGCTCGAGCACCGGGCGGGCGTCGTCGAAGCCGTATTTCAGCATGCCGGCGTAGTCGGCGTGGCCGGGCCGCGGCCGGGTCAGCGGCGCGTTGCGCGCCCCGCCTTCCTGGTCCAACTGGCCCTGGTCCACCGGGTCGGCGGCCATCACCGTCTCCCACTTGGGCCATTCGGTGTTGCCGATCTCGATGGCGATCGGGCCACCGAGGGTGAGGCCGTGCCGCACCCCGCCCAGCATGGTGACCTGGTCGCGTTCAAACTTCATCCGGGCGCCGCGCCCGTAGCCGAGCCGGCGGCGGGCCAGCTGGTCCGCGATGTCATCGGACGTCAAACTGACGCCGGCGACCATGCCTTCCAGCACGGCCACCAGCGCCCGGCCGTGGGATTCACCAGCAGTGGTCCATCGCAACACGTGTCCCATC
>DATJOR010000309.1:0-11370 GCA_035506875.1 Mycobacterium sp. | reverse complement strand
GAGCGAGTACTCGCGCTTCGTCGGCGACGTGTTCGGCGCACCGCTGGCGATGGAAGGTCTGGCCGCGTTCTTCTTCGAATCGACCTTCATCGGCTTGTGGATCTTCGGCTGGAGCCGGCTACCGCGGCTGGTACACCTGGCCTGCATCTGGATCGTCGCGATCGCGGTCAACGTATCCGCGTTCTTCATCATCGTGGCGAACTCGTTCATGCAGCACCCGGTCGGTGCTCGATACAATCCCGCGACTCACCGTGCCGAGCTACACAGCATCACCGCGCTGCTGACCAATAACACTGCACGGGCGGCGTTTTCACATACCGTTGGCGGTGCATTGTTGACCGCGGCGACTTTCGTCGCCGCCGTCAGTGGATGGTGGCTGGTTCGTTCTGGTAAGCCGACGACGGACGACGCCGTCGCGGAAACCGACGCCCGCACAATGTTCCGCCCGGCGGCGATCCTGGGATGCTGGGTTGCGTTGATCGCCACGGTCGGCTTGTTTTTCACCGGCGACCACCAGGGCAAGCTGATGTTCGTTCAGCAGCCGATGAAAATGGCTTCGGCGGAATCGTTGTGTGACACCGAAACCGATCCAGACTTCTCGATCCTGACAATCGGCACGCACAACAACTGCGAAAGCATCACCCGGGTCATCGAAGTGCCCTACGTGCTGCCGTTCCTCGCGGAGAGCCGGTTCAGCGGCGTGACATTGGAGGGTGTGCACAATCTCCAACGGCAGGACGAACAGCGGTTCGGGCCAAACGACTACCGGCCCAATCTGTTCGTCACGTACTGGTCGTTCCGCGCAATGATCGGGCTGCTCGCGATTCCGGTGCTGTTCGCGTTGGTGGCGCTCTGGCTTACCCGTGGGGGCCGGATCCCCAACCAGCGGTGGTTCTCCTGGCTGGCGCTGCTGACTATTCCCGCGCCGTTCCTGGCGAATAGCGCAGGGTGGGTGTTCACCGAGATGGGCCGTCAGCCATGGATCGTCGTGCCGAACCCGACCGGCGATCAGCAGGTCCGATTCACCGTCGCCCAAGGCGTCTCCGACCACGCCCCCGGGATGGTCGTCACCTCGCTGGCCACCTTCACCCTGGTCTACGCGGTGCTCGCGGTGATCTGGTTCTGGCTGCTCAAGCGCTACATCGTCGAAGGGCCACAGGAACACGACGCGGAACCGGCTGCGCCCAGATCACCCAGCGACGACGAAGTAGCGCCGCTGTCTTTCGCGTACTAACGCCTGCTGACGGAAAGGAGCTGACCGGTGAAACTGCAAGAGTTGTGGTTCGGGATCATCGGGCTGCTGTTCCTCGGTTTCTTCATCCTCGAGGGCTTCGATTTCGGTGTGGGCATGTTGATGGAACCCTTAGCGCGCGTCGGCGTCGGAGAACGAGAAGCCCACCGCCGCGCAGCGTTGAACACCATCGGGCCGGTCTGGGACGGGAACGAGGTCTGGCTGCTCACCGCGGGCGCAGCGATGTTCGCCGCATTCCCCGGCTGGTACGCCGCCGTCTTCTCCACCCTGTACCTGCCGCTGCTGGCCATCCTGTTTGGCATGATCGTGCGTTCGGTGGCGATCGAATGGCGCGGCAAAGTCGATGACTCGAAATGGCGGGCCTGGGCCGACTTCGGCATCGCGGCCGGGTCGTGGTTGCCTGCCGTGCTGTGGGGCGTGGCGTTCGCCGTCTTGGTGCGGGGGCTCCCGGTGGACGCCAATGGCCACGTCGACTTGTCGATCGCCGACGTGCTCAACGCCTACACGCTGTTGGGCGGTTTGGCCACCGCGGGACTGTTTCTGTTCTACGGGGCGGTATTCGTTGCCCTCAAGACGTCGGGTGCGATCCACGACGACGCTCACCGCTTCGCGGTGCGGCTGTCACTTCCGGTCACCGGACTGGTTGGTGGATTCGGGCTTTGGACGCAACTGGCCTACGGCAAGACTTGGACCTGGTTGGTGCTGGCGGTCGCGGTGATCGCACAGCTGGCGGCGGTGGCGTTGGTGTGGCGGCGTGCATCCGAAGGCTGGGCGTTTCTGTGCACCGCTTTGGTGGTGGCGGCGGTTGTGATCCTGTTGTTCGGCGCGCTGTATCCGAACCTGGTGCCTTCGACGCTGAACAAGCAATGGAGCGTGACGATTTACAACGCTTCGTCGACTCCGTACACCCTCAAGATCATGACCTGGGTGACGGTGGTCATGGCTCCGCTGACGGTGATATACCAAGCTTGGACATATTGGGTTTTCCGGCAACGTATTTCGGCTGACCGCATACCACCGGCGATCGGGCTGGCGAGGCGACCGTCCTGAGCGCGCCCAGCCGGAGGCCCCTTGACCCGCGATTATGGCGGGCATCTGCGGCGCTGCGCCGCTTCCTGGCCGCGACAACGGTGTGCGGTGTGGCGATCTCCGGTTGCGCGATCGGCTCGGCGATCCTGCTGGCGCACATCGCTTCCCGGGTCGTCACCGAGCCCGCTGCTCGCAGCTTAGGCCAGTGGGCACCGATGTTGGCGATCCTGCTGGCGTTGTGGGCGGTGCGCGCCGGCGCCCATTGGCTGCAGGCCCGACTGGCCCAACGCGGGGCCAGCGCGGTCATCGCCGATCTCTGCGGCCAAGTGCTGACCGCCGTCACAGCCCGGCAACCCAGGGAACTCGCAGAGCAGCGCGACGCAGCCGCCGTGGTGGTGACGCGCGGGCTCGATGCGTTGCGACCCTATTTCACCGCGTACCTGCCGGCGCTGCTGCTGGCGGCGATCCTGACCCCAGTGAGCGCGGCGGTAGTCGGACTCTATGACTTGAAATCTGCTGTCATCGTGGCGATCACGCTGCCGTTGATTCCGATCTTCATGGTGCTGATCGGCCTGGCGACCGCTGAGCGGTCCGCGGCCGCGCTGGCCGCCATGGCCACCCTGCAGGCTCGGCTGTTGGACCTGATCGCCGGAATTCCGACGCTGCGGGCCCTCGGCCGCGCCACCGGGCCCGAGCACCGCATTTCGGAGTTGGCTGCCGCCCACCGGCGCTCAGCCATGGCGACGCTGCGGATCGCGTTCCTCTCGGCGCTGGTGTTGGAGCTCCTCGCCACCCTCGGCGTCGCCATGATCGCGGTCAGCATCGGCCTGCGCCTAGTGTTCGGTGAGATCAGCCTGACGACCGGATTGACCGTGCTGTTGCTCGCGCCCGACGTCTACTGGCCGCTGCGCCGCATCGGCGTGGAATTTCATGCCGCCCAGGACGGTCGGGCCGCTGCCGACAAAGCGTTCGCATTGATCGAGAACTCGGCAACCCGGGCTCCGGGTTCCCGGACGGTCTCGGCACAAGGTGCCGTGATTGTTCTCGACGAGCTGAGCGTCGCGGGTCGCGACGGGTTGTGCCCACATGACCTCAGCGCCGTGATCGCCCCGGGCCGGGTGACGGTACTCACCGGTGTGAACGGGGCTGGAAAAAGCACGACTCTGCAAGTCATCGCCGGCATCACGGTGGCGACCAACGGCGGTGTCACCGTTCGCGGAGTCGAGATAACCGAGCTCGAACCGACCGCGTGGTGGCGGCAGGTGTCCTGGCTGCCGCAGCGCCCCGTGCTGATCCCCGGCACTGTCGCCGACAACCTGAATCTGTTCGGCGATCTCGCTGATCTGGAAAATGCCTGTGTGTCATCTGGATTCGATCAAGTATTAGCCTCCCTGCCCGACGGGATGCACACCGTCATCGGAAGCGGCGGCGTCGGACTGTCGCTGGGTCAGCGGCAACGCCTCGGCTTGGCTCGCGCGCTCGGCTCACCGGCCCCGGTGCTGCTGCTCGACGAGCCCACCGCGCACCTGGACGCCGCAACCGAAAACCGCGTGCTGCGGGCCATTGTCGAGAGGGCCCGCGCTGGTGCCACCGTGGTGGTCGTGGGCCACCGCGACGACGTCCTCGAAATCGGTGATGACGTCATCGAGGTTGCCGGGGCGGGTGACGTCCAACATGCCCGCGTCTGATCCCCTGCCGGCCGCGGTGCGGCTACTGCAGCCACGGATCCCCCGCCTAGTGCTGGCAATTGCATTCGGGGTGTTGTCGCTGGGCAGCGCTCTGGCGCTGGCCGGCGTCTCGGCTTGGTTGATCACCCGCGCCTGGCAGATGCCCCCGGTAATGGACTTGTCGATCGCGGTGGTGACGGTCCGCACCTTCGCGATTTCGCGTGGCGTGCTGCACTATTGCGAACGGCTGGCCAGTCACGACACCGCATTGCGGGCCGCGGGCACCGCCCGCGCACAGATTTACTACCGGTTGGCGCACGGTCCAGTCGATGTCGCCACTCGATTGCACAGCGGCGAGCTCGTCTCGCGAGTCGGCGCTGACGTCGATCAACTGGCCGACGTGCTGGTCCGCGCCCTGCTGCCGTTCAGCGTCGCGGCGGTGCTTGCCGTCGCGGCGACCGCGGTCGTGGCGGCTATCGCGCCGCTGGCGGCGGTGGTATTGGCGGTGTGCCTGCTGGTCGCCGGCATGGTCGCGCCCTGGCTGGCGTCGAGGGCTACTGTCGCACAGGAAGTGGTTGCACGCCAACATCATTCAGCGCGCGATGTGTCGGCGATGCTGGCGCTCGAGCATGCGTCTGAGCTACGAGTTGCGAGTAGGCTAAGCGATGTCGTCCTGGAGTCGCAACGCCAGCAACGCGATTGGGGTAATGCCATCGACGCGGCATCCCGACCGGCCGCGTTTGCAGAGGCCATTCCGACCGCAGCGATCGGCGTCAGCGTGCTGGGCGCTGTGGTGGCGGGCATCGCGCTGGCAGGCTCGGTTGCGCCCACCACGCTGGCGGTCTTGATGCTGTTGCCGCTGTCAGCTTTCGAGGCGACGACCCCGTTGCCCGCCGCTGCCATCCAGCTGACTCGTTCACGTTTGGCGGCACGGCGTCTGCTCGACCTGACCCAGGCTGACACCACAGGGCCTACCGCCGAACCCGAACCGAGTCCAGCGACGGCGCCACTTCCGGCGCCTACCGACCGGCTGCGCAGCACGGAGTTGGTTGCCGCGCACCCGGGTTGGCGGGCGCCGTCCGCGGTGACGATCGACCTGGCGCCAGGCGCCAGGCTGGCGGTCACCGGCCCCAGCGGCTCCGGTAAAACGACGCTGCTGATGACCCTCGCAGGTCTGCTAGCGCCGTTACGGGGCACCGTCACCCTGGGCGAAACACCGCTGCATCAGTTCCGTGAAGACGAGATACGCCGCGTTATCGGCTTTTTCGCGGAGGACGCGCACATCTTTGCAACGACTGTCCGGGACAACCTACTGGTGGCGCGGGGCGATTGCCCGGATCACGAGCTGGACGTCGCGCTGCGCCGGGTCGGGTTGGAAACCTGGCTGGCGAATCTGCCGAACGGGCTCGACACGGTGTTGGCCGGCGGCGCGCAAGCGTTGTCGGCGGGCCAACGTAGGAGGCTGCTCCTTGCCCGGGCACTCATCTCGCCGGCGCGGATCGTGCTGCTCGATGAACCGACCGAGCACCTCGACGCCGCTGACGCTGAACCCATTCTGCGCAGCCTGCTCGGCGCGCACGCCGGCCTGCTATCCACCGAGCGGACGGTGGTGGTGGCTACTCATCACCTGCCCGATGACATTCGATGTCCTGAACTACAGATCTGCGCTGACGGGTACTCTGGCCAACAGTGTTCCAGGACGCCCATCTAGGAAGCGAGCCATGACCGAACCTCTGGACACACCGTCTGGCAGACGGGAAAACCCCGAGGGAACACCGGGATCGCCGTCGTCATATCCGTATCCACCCCCCTACCATCAGCCCGGCACGTTTCCTGGCGGCTATCCGGCGCCGGCGCCCTACTACGGCTATGTGCCCCCGCCGGTCGAGCCCAAAAACGGGGTGGGTATCGCGTCGCTGGTGCTGGCCATCATTGCGCTGCTGAGCGTCTGGACGGTCTTCGTTGCCGTTGTCCTGGGACCCGCCGCGGTGGTCGTCGGGTTCATCGGGCGTGGGCGGGTCAAACGCGGCATCGCCAACAATGGCGGCGTCGCGATCGCAGGCATCGCGCTGGGCGCCCTTGCGATCATCGTCGGCGTGGCCTTCATTCCGATCTACACGGTCGTCTGGAAAGACGTCGGCGGCGGTGACTACATCGACTGTATTCAGAAAGCCAACAACGACCGGTTCCAGGAGCAGCGGTGCGCAGATCAATTCCGGCAGAAGGTGCAGGACAAGCTGAGCGTCACGCTGACGCCAACGCGCGTGCCCTAAAGCGTCAAAGGCCGCGGCGACGCGGCATGAACTCCAGCGAAAGGCACACGTAGAGCAGCGGCACCAGCTGAGTCAGCGACACCAGCGCGTAACGCCGGCCGTCCGGCGCGTGGAACTTGCGCAGGTATCGGTATAGCGATTCAAGAGCGATCAATGGATTCAGCAGATGAATCAGCCAGTAAAACAGGGCTTGCATCCGGCCACGTTGCTTCTCGTCGAAGATCTCCGGGAAAGCCGCGAATGCCAACGATACTCGTTGCGCTCCAGCGTCTTTGGCCGCATTGACCATGTCGACACTGAGCCGTTCGTCAATCCCGTTCGGCGCCCCGGGGCGACGCCACGGCACATCCAAGGTGACATCGCTGCCGTTGCCGGCGGTGGCGTACCGATGGAAGCCCTGCACCCGCCCGGATTTATCCCTCGCGATGATCAGCTGTATCCCCGGATACCGGCCCTCCAGCGCGCCGTCCAAATTCATGCAGAATCCGCGATCGGTATGCGCGCCACTGGAAGACGCCCGTAACACCTCGGTCAGCTCGGCCCGCAGCCGGCCGTCGAGTTTCTGCTCGGCGATGATGTCGGTGGTGATACCGCAGTTATGCGTGCGTCGGACCGCCTGACGCAAGTTGCGGAACTTACGTCCGACCATTTCAAAGCCGGGCACGTCGATGACAACATCCCGGCCGATCGGCACCGGACGCAGCGACTGGCCCAACACCTTCGAGTCGGTCCACAGGTGAACCCGCCGCTCACTGCAGGCGAGCACGACGATCCGCCAACCGTGGGTATGACACATGCTCGCGAAGTCGGCGACCAGTTGAGGGAACCGCGCCTCATTCCCGACAGGGTCCCCGCTCACCACCGCGTAGCCGATGCGGGTCCGATATGCCAGCGCCGCCGTCCCGTCCGCGCTGAACAGGTAGCACTTACCCGCCTGCATGGCGAATGGCGCCAACGGGTCGCCGCTGGTGGCCTTGACCAACGCCCACACTCGAGCCAGGTCGCCGGGATGCCGACGCGCTGAAGTAGGCCACATCAGCGCCAGGCCGGACCCGGCGATCAAAATGTCCCCGAGCAAATCGAAAGCCACCACGTGCGCGCCGATCCCGGCGATCAGCAGGAAAACCGCCGCTATCGCGTGCCGGGCCGTGACCGGACGACCCAGAAAAATACCCCGTGCGATCAACGCCACCGCGGCCAGGACCGTCAGCGACCATTCCAGTCGGCCACTCGGGCCGCGGGTGATCACTTTCATTAACCAACATGCCGCGCTGAGCAGGGCCAATGCTCCCACCCAGCGCGCTACCCGCGAGTTGACGTGAACGACAACCCGCTCGCTTACATGGAACTTGGGCGCGATACCGATCGACGATTCGTGCACGCCCACCTCCGGTCGCTCGGTAACAAAATCAGGCGGCACAATGGGCTGCTGCGTCGGCAGCGCTGGTCGCCGGTACGCCGCCAGCGTTCGATTACCCAACCACCCCAAACGTTACGCTGTGAACCGGCTGTGCTGCGGTCGCATCGGGCCGCCGCAACCGAATCGTTGCCGAGCGTGCTACGTCCGCGAGTCGGGGAAATATTTCACCACTCCTTCTTGCACCACGGTGGCGACCGGCCGCCCGGAGCGGTCGAAGAAATGACCGGTCCCGAGCCCGCGTGAATCGGTGGCCACCGGCGAGGATGTGGAATACAGCACCCAGTCATCAAAACTCACCTGGCGGTGAAACCAGACCGAGTGATTGACGGTCGCAGCGAAGATGCGCTCGAACCCCCACGAGAACCCGTGCGTGGTGATGATCGAGTCCAGCACGGTGGTGTCGGAGGAATAGAGCATCGTGGCGGTATGCAGCACGGGGTCGTCGGGCATCACACCGTCGGCTTTGACCCAAACTCGGTTGTAGTCGAGCCGCTCCCCTTTATCCCGCATGACCCAGGATGGGTCGTTGGTGTAGCGCCATTCGATTGGTTGCAGCGCGTTGACGAACAGCGGAACCTTGTCCTCGTACCCGCGCAATAGCTCCTTGATCGTCGGCAATGTCTCCGGATCGGCGACCTGGGGCGCTTCGACATTGTGCTCGAGGCCGCTACCGCCGGACAGGTAGGAGATCATCACCGTCGCCAGCAACGCGTCGTCCTGAACCACCTCGATGCGCCGGTTCGCAAAGCGACGCTCGTCGCGCAATCGCACCACCTGAAACTGGATGTCTTTGCTGGTATCGCCGCCATTGACGAAATGCACGGAAAGCGCGTTGGGCGGCAAGTCACGGGTCAGTGTGCGGCTGGCCGCCACAAAGGACTGCGCCATCAGCAGTCCGCCGAATGTCCGAGGCGGGTTCTTGCTGGGATGGGATCCGATGAAGACATTGTCGCCCAAACGACGAAGGTCGAGCACCGCCATCAGCTCGTCGAAGTCAGACACCGGCTCAGCCTAATGGCCCGCCGCTAGACGTCCTCCTCGCCGATTCGGTGCACGTGGATCAGGTTGGTCGACCCGACGGTGCCTGGCGGCGCGCCGGCGACGATCACCACCAAGTCGCCGCGCTTGTAGCGGCCGAGCTCCAGCAGCGACTTGTCGACTTGGCGGATCATGCCATCGGTGGTCTGGATGATCGGGACGATGAACGTCTCGGTGCCCCACGTCATGGCCAGTTGACTGCGCACTTCGGGAAGCGGGGTGAACGCCAGCAGCGGCAGCGGCGTATGCAATCGGGCCAGTCGCCGCACGGTGTCTCCGGACTGAGTAAATGCCACCAGAGCCTTGGCGTCGAGTCGTTCGCCAATGTCACGGGCGGCATAACTGATCACACCACGCTTGGTGCGAGGCACGTGCGTCAGCGGCGGGGCGGCGGTCGAATTCTCTTCCACCGCACACACAATCCGCGCCATCGTCCGCACAGCGGCCAACGGATGCTTGCCGACAGCGGTTTCGCCTGACAGCATCAACGCGTCAGCGCCGTCGAGCACGGCATTGGCGACGTCGGAAGCCTCGGCCCTTGTCGGCCGTGAGTTTTCGATCATCGACTCAAGCATCTGTGTCGCCACGATGACGGGTTTTGCGTTCTCCCTTGCCATTTGGATGGCTCGCTTCTGGACCAGCGGAACCTCTTCGAGCGGCAGCTCGACACCGAGGTCGCCACGGGCAACCATCACCGCATCGAACGCCAGCACGACTGCTTCGAGATTGTCGATGGCTTCCGGCTTCTCCAGTTTGGCGATGACCGGTACCCGCCGGCCGACCCGATCCATCACTTCGTGCACCAGCTCGACGTCGGACGGCGAACGCACAAAAGAGAGCGCCACCATGTCGACGCCCAGCTGCAGCGCGAACTCAAGGTCGTCGATGTCCTTCTCGGACAGGGCGGGAGCCGACACGTTCATGCCGGGCAGCGACATGCCCTTGTTGTTGCTGACCGGGCCGCCATCGGTGACGGTGCACACGACGTCGTCGCCGTCGATATCGTCGACGACCAAGCCGACGTTGCCGTCGTCAACCAGGACACGGTCGCCGGGCACCGCGTCTTGGGCCAACTGCTTATATGTGGTCGAAACCCGATCGTGGTTGCCCGCACAGTCAGCGACGGTGATGCGCACCGTCTCGCCATCCGCCCAGTAGGTCGGACCGTCGGTAAAACGGCCGATCCTGATCTTTGGGCCCTGCAGGTCGCCGAGCACACCCACCGCGCGCCCCGTCGCATCGGAGGCGGCGCGAACCCGGTCGTAGGAAGCCTTGTGATCGCTGTAGTCGCCGTGGCTGAAGTTCATTCTGGCGACGTCCATTCCGGCTTCGACCAGCGCCCTGACCGATTCGTCGGTGCTGGTCGCCGGACCGAGAGTACAGACGATTTTGCCGCGTCTCGCCACGACGAATCAGCATAGTCGCGCTAGCTGATCATCTGCCGACACCTACCGATCCGGCAGCGGGCTAACTGGTAAGTAGCGTCGGAACCAACGGGAAACCCTGCAGGTTACGTACCACCGTCCACGCAAGCGTCGCGATCACAACCGTCGCCACCGCGGGCAGTGACATCAGCGATTTCCGGGAGCGGCGGCGCAGCAGAATCCATCCGACTAATGCCGGGATGCCGACGAGCAGGAAAACGTTGTCGCTGATGGCTGCGGCCACGTCACCATGCAGGACGTCATGGACCATCCGCAGGCCCCCGCAGGCGGGACAGTTCCAGCCGGTGAGCAGCCGGAACGGGCAAATCGGAAAGACCGAGTCCGGCTTGTGCGGGTCGACTAGGCCGACGTAGCCAACGGCGCCCACCAGGAGCGCGCCCGCCCCCAGCGCGGGGAACCAGCGGCGACGAGCGCCGTGCGGAGCCGGATCGGTCATGCTTTTCAGGATGCCAGCCCGTGCGCGGCTGCGGGCTATCGCCGGCGCAACCTGGAATTCAGCCGCTGGCGCCATCCCGATTGCACCGCGATCAGGTTGTCTGGCTTCGGGGTGGGCTCCTCGTTTGCCGCGGCCTCTGCCGGGGCCTCGTCGGCCGAGTCCGCTGTCTCGCTTTCCGCCTCCTCGGGCTCGGGCTCGACCTTCCCCGCTTCCCCATCGTCAGCTTCGGCCGCCTCCGCAGGCTCGGGCTCGGCCTCGTCCGCTTCGTCGGCCGCCACCGCCTCCGCAGGCTCGGGCTCGGCCTCCTCCGCTTCGTCGGCCGCCGCCGCCTCTGCAGGCTCCGGCTCGGCCTCCCCCGCTTCGTCCTCGCTCGCTTCGACCGCCTCGCTCTCCCCCTCCGCAGGCCCCGGCTCGACCTCCCCCGCTTCGTCCTCGCTGGCTTCGACCGCCTCGCTCGCCGCCTCCGCAGGCCCCGGCTCGGCCTCCCCCGCTTCCCCATCGTCAGCTTCGGCCGCCTCCGCAGGCTCGGGCTCGGCCTCCTCCGCTGCGTCGGCCGCCGGCTCCTGCGGCTCTGGCTCGTCCGCAACGGCCTGCTCGGGGACTGCGGGAACCTCGACCTCGTGTACGTCGACTTCTGCCGCGTCGGCCTCCACGGCAACCGCCTCGGCATCGGTGTCGGTTTTGTCGATCGCCGCTGTGTCCACCGCGCCTGTGTCTGTCGTGTCCGGTTCACCCGCCGGCTCGTCCGCGGCAGCGGCAACCGTAGCGGCCGAATCCAGTGATGCGGTGGTGTCGTGTTCAAGCTCTTCA
>DATJOR010000308.1:0-5684 GCA_035506875.1 Mycobacterium sp. | reverse complement strand
GACGCTACGGGGGTGGCTGTTCGTCCCCGACGTGCCGGGACCGCGACCGGCGATCACGATGGCCCACGGCTACGCGGGGATCCGCGAGCACGGCCTGAGCCGGTTCGCGCGGGTGTTCACCGATGCCGGGTTCGTGGTGCTGGTGCACGATCACCGCGGGTTCGGGGTCAGCGACGGCCTGCCGCGCTTCGACGTCGACCCCTGGCGCCAGATCGCCGACTGGCGCTATGCAATCTCCTACCTGGAATCCCATCCCGGCGTGGATGCCGACCGGATCGGTCTGTGGGGCACCAGCTATGCCGGCGGGCATGCGATTGTGCTGGGCGCCACCGACCGGCGGCTCAAGGCCGTGGTCGCCCAGGTACCGACGATCAGCGGCTACGAACAAAGCCTGCGGCGGGTGGCTCCCGATCAGGTGGCCGCCCTGGAAGCCAGTTTCATCGACGACGACCGGCGCCAGTTCGCAGGGGAACCCCCGGCCGCCCAGCTCGTCGTCAGCCCCGATCCCGCGACGCCTGCGGCGTATCACTCCCCGGAGGCGGTGGCGTTTTACAACCAACCGGTGCCAGAGGGGGTGCATTTCGAAAACAAAGTCACCGTGCGCTCCAGCCGTGCCGCGCGCATGTACGAACCGGGGCAATGGGTTTCGCGGGTGTCCCCCACGCCGATGCTGATGATCATCGGGCTCACCGACACCATCACCCTCACCGACACCGGGCTGGCCGCCTACGAACGGGCCCTGCAACCCAAAAAGCTCGTCACGATAGCCGGCGGTCACTTCGACGCCTACCTGAGCTACTTCGAGCAGTCCAGCGGCGCGGCCCGGGACTGGTTCGTCGAGCACCTGGCCGGTAAGGAGTAATCGCCGTGGTCACCCTGCGTTACGAAGTATTGGTCAACGACGGCGTGCGCCGCGACCGCGACATGCGGTTGCCCGACGGCAGCCCCATCGTCTCCTCGCCGGTGGCCTCCACCCTGGTGCTCGGCGACAACGACGCGGTCCTAGTTGACCCACCGTTCACCTATGAGCAGATCGACCGGGTCGGCGACTGGATCGAGCGATCCGGCAAGCGGCTGGCCTATATTTACGCCACCCACGGGCATGGCGATCACTGGTTCGGGGCCGACAGGATCATGGGACGGTTTCCCGGCGCGATCGCCTATGCGACGCAGAAGACGATCGCGATGATGCACCAGCAGGCCACGGTGGGCCGCGCGCAGCGCTGGGACATCGACTTTCCCGGGCTGATTCCCGAGAGCCCGGTGGTGTTCGAGCCCATCCCAACAAATGGCTTCACCCTCGAGGGGCACCGCTGCGTGGCGATCGAGGTGGGGCACACCGACACCGACGACACCACAGTGCTGCATGTCGCCTCGATCGGCTTGGTGGTGGCCGGCGATGTCGCCTACAACGGGGTGCACCAGTACCTGTTGGAAAGCCGCGGCGGCGGGATGCAGGCCTGGCTGGTGGCGCTCGACCTCGTCGAGGCACTTCAGGCGCGCGCGGTGATCGCCGGCCACAAGAACCGCGCCTTGCCCGATGATCCCGCGATCCTCGGACAGACCCGCCAATACCTGATCGATGCGCAGCGGCTGCTGGACGAAAAGCCGACGCCACTAGAGTTTTTCGACCGGATGCTGGCGTTGTACCCCGACCGGCTCAACCCGGGGCCGCTGTGGTACGGAGCGCTGGGACTCCTGTCGTGAGGCGGGGAAAAGCCATGTCAGAGAACGAAACCGAAACCGTGACTGCCGAGGTCGCCGAATGGTTCTTCGGCGACTACCTGCCCACCTGGGTCGGCGTCGGCAAGGGGGCTATCGACAGGGGACCCGGGTTCATTCTGGACTACTGGGGTGTGCCGCTCTACTACTACGACCCCGACGGTGGGCAGTGGGCGCTGGACGGCGAAGCCGTCGCCAAGCTGCTCAACACGACACACACCCGGTTGAAGGCCGACGGCTACGCCTACACCGACGTGGTCGACCGGTCGGTACGGGTCTATCACCGCAACGGGGCGGCGATCGAGGTGATCTGGTCGCGCCGACGCGTCGATGACACCGAAATCGAGCGGTTGGCAGTGCATTTCGAGGTGATCCGCACCCAAAACGGCTGGCGGGTCGCCGGTATTCAGCGCCGACCCACAAACGCCGACGTGCTATCCCACGCATGGGGTGCGACAGATAACGGAGGCCTGCGATGAAACACGATTGCAGCTACGACACGGTGGGGACAGTGGTGTTCATCCCTGGCTTTCAGGACACCGCCGCGCTGTGGGACGGCGTAATCGCGCGGCTGGGCGCAACGACACCGTACCTACGCGCCGTCAACCTCCGCCACGTCGACCACGCCGACCCACACCGTCGCGGCGCGATCCTGGAGGGCTACCGCGACCAGGTCCTCGACCTGCTCGACCACCTGGAGCCCACAGCGCAGCGCCCGGTGGTCGTCGTCGGCCACAGCATGGGCTCACAGGTCGGCGAACTGGTCGCGGCGGCACGGCCGGACATCGTGGTCGGGTTGGCACTGATCGCGCCGATCCCGCTGGCCGGTTACGCCCTGACCCCCGGCCAGGCAGCGCGCTTCGATCAGGCAGCACACGACCGCAATGCCGATGCCGCAGCGGAGGGTCGGCGCGCACTGCTGATCAATGACTCAACCACGGTGATGCGGGCCCTGGTCAGCGCAACCCTTGCCACACCTCCGGTGACCGCCGCACAGGAACTCGACGCCTGGACAGCCGGGCATCCACTCGGAGACCAACCCTCTGTTGTCAGCGCCCCGGTGCTGCTGGTCGGCGGCAGTAAGGACACCTTCTCGTCGCCCGAGCTGATCCGCGATGTCGTGGCACCCCGATTCGCCAACATCCGCACCGCCCAGGTCAACCATGCCGGCCACTGGCCCCACGTCGAACAGCCCGCTGCCGTGGCCCACATCCTGACACGCTTCCTGACAACCCTGGCCTGACGCATGTCGCAGCCAGTACCGAACACCAACCACACCGAAAGGCTAGGAAAATGAAGGCCATTCGCTTCCCTCACTACGGAGAACCGGCCGACGTTCTGACCGTCACCGAGCAGCCCGTCCCACAACCCGGTGCCCGCGAGGTGCGGCTGAAGATCCGGTTCAGCCCCATCAACCCCTCCGATCTGCTCTACGTCCGGGGCCACTACTCCGGTGTGACACCGCATTTCCCGGCCGGCGCCGGGTTCGAGGGGGTCGCCGTAGTCGACGCGGTGGGCCCCGACGTCGAGGGGCTTTCCATAGGCCAGCGGGTCTTTGCCCGCAACTCCGCCGGCGGCAACTGGGCGCAGTACGCGGTGGTGCCCGCCGAGAAGGCCTGGCCGGTACCCGATGACATCCCCGACGAGCAGACCGCGTCGTTCATGATCAACCCGGCCACGGCGCTCCTCATGGTGCGCCACGTGCTGGCCGTACCCCGCGGGGAATGGCTGCTGCAGTCCGCCGCCGGCGGTGAACTGGGCCGCATGATCATCCGGCTCGCCAAACACGACGGCATCAAGACCATCAACGTGGTGCGCCGCCGCGAGGTGGCCCAGGAACTCACCGACCTCGGCGCAGACGCAGTGATCGTGTCGGGCGAGGGGCCCATCGACGAACAGGTCCACAACATCGTGGGCCCACAGGGCGTCGGCTTCGCGATCGACCCGGTCGCCGGTCAGATCGGCACCGAGATCTTCCGATCACTTTCCGAGGACGGCCACATGCTGCTCTACGGATCGCTAAGTGGTCAAGGAATCAGCGTGGGCGACGATCCCCGGCTCACCCTGTCGGGCCGGCGCACCCTCGAGGTGTATTGGCTGGGCTATTGGCTGCCGCGCCTTGACAAGTCCGGTTTCTTCGCACCCCACCGGCCCGCCATCCCCCAGCTGATCGACGAGATCGTCGCGCTGATCCGCGCCGGGATCCTCAACACGTCACCGGGCGAGAAATTCGGCCTGGACGACATTCGCGCCGCGGTCACTGAAGCCGAATCGGTCGGACACGACGGCAAGGTGTTCCTGGTACCCAACTGAGCTCCAAGAGGGATGCCACGCAACTGAACGGGTACCGGCCAAGCGACAACGACCAAAGTGTGACGTGCTCGCCGCCGGCCCGCCCAGCGGCGCACACCGGGCGGCATCAAGGTGTATTCCGCGTGGATGGCGGATGCCTAGAATGGCGTGCACCGTGACCAACCGCGCCGTCGCCGCGCAGCTACATCTATTTCTTCATACGGTGAAAAGCCACATCCGCAATGCGTTCGCCAAGCTGGGCATCAACTCGCGCGCCGAATTGACTCGGTTTGTACGCGGGACTGATTGACCCGTCCGTCAGCACTGGGCGCACTTAGAACTACCTCTACTCGACCCTAAACATCAACCCTCGGGGCGATGGTTTTGCTCTGCCCGCACGGCGACCGTTGTAGTCGACAACTAATCACGTACTCACCCAAGCGACTGGCCACTCCGTGCCTGGTGAGCACACGACGAAGGAGCGAACAATGCTGAACGCAGCGTATGGAATGCTGGCGATGCTGCCGGTGGTGTTCTGGGTCGCCGGTTACACGATGGTGTCCCGATGAGCTCGCCATCGCCCCGCATGTTCGCCGAATCAGCAAGCAGCACTATCGGTCCCGACGCACAGGCACGACACGCGACCGATGGCGAATTGAGCGCACGGTTTCAATCTGACGTGATCCCCTTGCGTGAACCGCTCTACCGCCACGCAAGGCGCATGACGCGCAATCACCACGACGCCGAAGATCTGCTGCAAGAGACCTTGGTGAAGGCCTACGCGAACTTGGGATCGTTCAAGCAGGGCACTAACTTTCGTGGCTGGTTGTTTCGGATCATGACGAACACGTACATCAACGGCTGCCGCAAGAAACAGCGGCAACCCGCGCACTCCCCAAGCGGCTTGATTACCGATGCGCTATTGGCCACTGCGGCCCATCGTTGGCCAACGAGCGCGCATTCGGCCGAGGACCAGGCGTTGAACAGGCTGGGCAACAGCATGTTTCGGGCGGCAATGTGCGCGCTGCCCGAGCAATACCGGCTCGTCGTGTACTACGCCGACGTGGAAGGCCTCCGTTCAGGCGAGATCGCAGATCTCATGCACACCCCGGTAGGCACCGTGATGTCGCGACTGCACCGCGGACGGCGCCTCCTGCGGCGCCTCCTGACCGACATCGCCGAACAACGCGGTTACACCGCCGTCGCTCAACCGGCGTGACCCCGCAGACATCGTGCCAAGTCAGACGCTTGCGGCGCTGATCGGTACCCACCGAACGAAATGAGATACGCAAGCCAGTTTTAAACCTTGGCATCGAGGATGCCTAACCAAACACGTTATCGGAAAGAAGCTTTCGATGACAGACCGAAAGGAAGAACATGCACATGTCAATCGAAAACCCGTCCGTTTTCCGCCACCTATGGAAATCGGTTCTCGGGCTAGGGCTGGTAACCCTCGCCCTGGGTGTCGTGGTGCTGGTCTGGCCCGGCAAATCGGTCCTCGTCACAGCAGCGCTGTTCGGCGTGTACCTGCTGGCCTCGGGCATCGCACAGGCCATCGCCGCCTTTACCGTCCATGTTCCCGGTATCAGCCCGGTGCTGCTGTTCGTTAGCGGCGTGCTGTCGGTCGGGTTGGGCGTATTCGCCTTCCACGACTTCAACAACGGTGCCGC
>DATJOR010000307.1:0-11218 GCA_035506875.1 Mycobacterium sp. | reverse complement strand
CAAGTCCCCCCTCGGACACCGCGAACATCGTTGCAATGACTGGTGTTCTGGGTACTGCCGTGCGACATGCCTGTGTTGAACCATCACATCGTCGCGACCGGCGATGAGGAAGCCACCGCCAGGTTCTTCGTCGAGCTCCTTGGGCTACCCGAGGCATTTCGGCTTGACAGATTCGCGGTGGTTCGTGTCAGCGACGACACGACGTTGGATTTCATCGAGAAGGACGACGACTTCCGCTGGTCTGCCCCGACGATCGGGGAATCGAACCATCCAACCGACATCCACTGAGCTATGACCGTTTATTGCCGAATCACCACGTCACACAAGGTAATTCGCGGACTCGAACAGCTAAGCGTCGTCGGAGCCGAAGTTGCGCCGAAGCGTCTCCCCGTTCGGCTTTCCGCCCAATGCCGCGGAGATCTGATCCCAGGACCAGTCGGCGGCGCGAGCCTCCCGCACGGCCAGCCGGATCGCCTTTTGAGCGATGCGCCTGGCATCGGTGGCGGCCTGGATCAAATCTTCAACAGATGAAGTCATGCCATAAATAGTGACATTATTTATGCCATATTTCAAGGCCGTTTCGGGGGTTCCCATTCCGCTGTCGCGGGAAGCCAGGTCGCAGCGAACACATCACTTGGGTCAAGCCGGCTCGGTCCGGCGAAGCGGGTCGTAAGCTGCGACTTAGCAACTAGGACAAACAACGGCGAGTACGACGCATGAATCGATCCGGTGGCTTTCTGCGGCGAACCTCCCGACGCACCTTCCGTGACCGTCGGGAAGCCGGCCGCGTGCTGGCTGAGGAACTCGCCGCCTACCGCCTAAAGGATGACCTGCTTGTCCTCGGGCTGGCCCGTGGTGGCGTTCCAGTGGCCTGGGAAGTCGCCGCGGGCCTGCAGGCGGAATTGGACGTGTTCCTGGTACGCAAGCTCGGCGTGCCGAATTGGTCCGAGTTGGCGATGGGTGCGCTGGCCAGCGGCGGGGGTGTCGTCATGAACGACAATGTGATCGCCAGCCTTCGCATTAGCGACGATCAGGTGCGCGCTGTCATCGACCGCGAAACGGTGGAGCTCGACCGGCGGGAGTGGGCCTATCGCGACGGGCGGCCGGTCGCCGATCCGCGCGGCAAGACCGTGATCTTGGTCGACGACGGGATCGCCACCGGTGCAAGCATGCTCGCCGGCGTGCGCGCACTGCGGGCCAGTAGCCCGGAATCGATTGTCGTCGCGGTGCCGGTGGGCCCGCCGTCGGTCTGCCAGGAGCTGGCGCACGAGGCCGACGACGTGGTGTGCGCAACCATGCCCAGCGACTTCGAGGCGGTCGGACAGGTTTTCGTCGACTTCCATCAGGTCACCGACGACGAGGTCCGCGAATTGCTCGCCAACCCGCCTCGGCGGGTTGAGCCCTAACGGGTGTTGTGGTCGTCGCTGACGCTCTCTGCGGCCTCCGCGTCGGATTCCGAATCCGCAGGTTCTGATGACTCCTCGGGCTCGTCCAGCTCTTCCGGGGCGTAGTCCGCAGCCTCGCCCCGGTGCGAGTCATCGTCCTCTGCCGTACCGGATTCCTTGGTGGCCGTGCCCGCCTCGCGTCGCTGACGTTCCCGAAGCGCGTCGATGATCAGCAGCACCACGCCCAACACACTGGCGCCGATGCATACCCAGGCGACGAGCTCATTGCTGGTGACAACGGCGAACACCAATGCGGCAAGGCCTATCACCGCTAAGACCAGCGCAATAATCAGCATCGGTAAACCTCCAGCCGACTGGGCAGGACCGCCAACACAGCAGGATACCCACCGCCGTTGCCGGCATCTTCGGCCGAGTTAGTTATTGCCTCGATTGAACTGGTTAAACCCGGCGGACTCATTGGTGGCGCTGGAGTCGACGGGTGCCGCAGATCCACGCTGGCCAAGCTCCTCGAGCTGAGATTCCAGATACGTCTTGAGCCGTGTCCGGTACTCGCGTTCGAAGGTACGCAGCTGCTCCAGGCGACCCTCGAGCACAGTTCGCTGCTGGTTGATCGTCCCCATGATCTCGGAGTGCTTGCGCTCGGCGTCGGCCTGTAGTGCATCGGCCTTCTCCTGAGCCTGGCGCAGCTGGGTCTCGGACCGGGTTTGCGCATCGGCCAGCATCGCGTCCGCGCGCTGACGGGCTTCGGCGACGGTCGTCTCCGCCTCACGGCGTGCATCGCCGACGATCTGCTCGGCGTTGGCCCGCGCGTCGGCCATCAGCTTGTCCGACTCCGCTTTGGCGGTGCCGGTCAGCCGGTCGGCGGTGTCCTGGGCCAGGCTGAGCACCCGGGCCGCCTTCAGCGCGTGCTCCTCGGTGAGGGACGCCGCCGCAGGCTGCGCGGCGGGCTGTGGCGGCTTGACGGGCTCAGGCTCGGGCTCATACACCGGAATGGCTTGGGTGGCTTGCGCACTCGTGCCGCCACCGGCCCGAGCGCCGGCCAGCTCCTGATCCAGCTCGTTGACCCGCTGACGCAGGTCGGAGTTCTCCTCGATGAGCCGGGTCAGCTCGGTTTCCACCAGGTCGAGGAAGGCGTCGACCTCGTCCTCGTTGTAACCACGCTTGCCGATCGGCGGCTTGCTGAACGCCACATTGTGGACGTCTGCGGGTGTCAGCGGCATTCTTAGCCCCCTCGAGTGTGGACGATCAAACCGACCAGGAAAGTGTAGGTCGCCTTCAACGTTGTTGTAGCCATACTGCAACTGCCGCCCATCCTGTCACACCAGACCCGCCGGTTGCCGATTCGCCCGATAAATAAGACCGAATTTCAAAGTTTAAGAGGCGACAAATGAAAGCCTTAAGCGAACGAAATCCGCGCCCGCAAACCTCCGGACCCGCGGTAGTCGCCCACCCCGTGCTGAGTCGCGGCCTCAGGCGTGGTAATCCAGCGCCATGGTCATGCCGATGAACGCCAAGAGCAGCAGCACCATGATAGAGAGGTCGAAACGCACAGCACCCACGGTGAGCTGCGGTATCAGCCGACGTAACAATTTCACCGGCGGGTCGGTGACCGACAGGATGATCTCGAGGATGACCACGGTGACGCCGCGCGGGTGCCAGTCCCGGCTAAACGATCGAATGAACTCGACGACGACCCGAGCGATCAGCAGCAGCCAGAAGATGAAGAGCGCAAAACCAACGATGTGCACGAACAGCGTCAACGAGAGCCCGACCTTTGTGATGAAGCAGATGTGACTTTGACGACAGCCCCGGCTGCAGCCAGCACGGCAACGCAAGCCTACCGACTCGAGCGGGCCGTATACATCCGCACAGCTACTCCGCCCGGTCTCCCAGGCCGGGCCGGCGAGCGGCTACTGGTAGGCGTAAAAGCCGGTCTCGGCGATGCGACGACGCTCCTCGGGCGAGACGTCGACGTCGGCAGGTGAGAGCAAAAACACTTTGGTTGCGACCTTGTCGAACGAACCGCGCAGCGCAAACGCCAGTCCGGCCGCGAAGTCGACCAGCCGTTTCGCGTCGGCGTTGTCCATCGAGACCAGGTCCATGATCACCGGGGTGCCGTCGCGGAACCGCTCGCCGATGGTGCGGGCCTCGCCGTAGTCCTTGGGCCGCAACGTGGTGATCTTGGACAGCGGGCTGCTCTCGTCGAACAGCATCGCCATCCGGCGCGGATCCATCGCCAGTGAACCGCGGGTCGAGCCGCGCAGCGACCCGAACCGCGGCCGGGCCAAGTCGCCGCGGTCGTAGTCATGGCTCCGGAACCGGGGTTCGTCGGAGTAACCGCCGCGATAGCCGCCCGCGGCGAAATCACCGGCCTCGCCGCGTGGGTCGTCGTAATCGTGGCCCTCAAAGCGGCTTTCGTAACGGCCGTACCCGTCGTCGGCGAACCGCTGCCGGGGGTAGCTGCCCCGGCTCGGTGCGTGATCGTCGTAGTACTCGTCGTCGTAGTCCTCCATCGGAGCCATACCGAAGTAGGCCTTGACCTTATGCAGTGTGCTCATCGCCTGGACCCCTTCTAGGCTCTGGGATTGCGGTGTCTGTGATGAAGATGTGACTGGAGTGACTATTCAGGGTGACGGTAGCGGTCTCCTGCCCAATAACGCGGTACCGACACGCACACACGTCGAACCATGTTTGATCGCGCTTTCGAGGTCGTTCGACATTCCGGCAGACAACCCCGCCGCAGCCGGATGCACTCGGCGCACCCGCTGATGCTCCGACTCCAGCAGCGCGAACGCCGTATCGGGATCCCAGTCCAGCGGCGGGATGCCCATCAGGCCAACCAGTTCCAGGGATTCCGCGGCCTCGACCTGCGCACAGATTTCGTCGACGGCACCTGAGTCGGAGACGTCGACACCGCCCCGGGACACATCCCCGTCGAGGCTGATCTGGACATAGACCTGCAGCGGATTCTCCCGACGGCCCTCACTCAGGGCGACGGCCACGGCGTGGTCGAGCGCCCGCACTACCCGGGGGCTGCTGATCGAATGGGCGGTGTGAGCCCAGGTGGCCAATGATCGGGCTTTGTTGCGCTGAATCTGGCCGACCATGTGCCAGTGCGGACTTGTGCCGCCCAGCAACCTTGCGACTTCGCCCACCTTGACCGCCGCCTCCTGCTCGCGGGATTCGCCGAAGGCCGCGCATCCCAATCTCGACAAAATCGCGACATCGGTTGCTGGAAAGAATTTGGTAATGGGGAGGAGTTGAATTTCGTCGACTTTGCGGCCGGCCGCTTTGGCGGCCGCCGCGAGCCGCGATCGTAACGCCGTCAAAGCGTCGGCCAATTCCGATTCCCGCTCGGGTCGCGGTGAAAGTTTTAACGCCGCCGCACTCATTCGATCCACACCACCGATGCCAGCCGGCCGGTCGGGGCGTCGCGGCGGTGACTGAACAAACTGGCGTCGTCCACCGTGCACCGCGGGTCGATGTCGACGGCGTTCACGCCCAAAGCCTTGAGCTGACAAGCGATTCCGGCGCGAAGGTCCAGTGCGGGCGTGCCGGTCGAGGTGGTGCTGCGACTGCCCGGCAACACCGCCTCCACCTCGTCGGCCATCGCCGCAGGCACTTCGTAGTTGCGGCCGCTGACCGCGGGGCCCAGCAGCGCGGAGATGTCGGGCTCACGCGCGCCCGCGGCCACCATGGCCTCGACCGCCCGGGCGACGACACCGTCGCGTGCTCCGACCCGGCCGGCGTGCACGGCGGCAACGACCCCGGCTCGCGCGTCGGCCAGCAGCACCGGCACGCAGTCGGCCGTCACCACCGCCAGCGCCAGCCGCGGCGTGCGGGTCACCAATGCGTCGGTGCCTGTACTGCCGCCGACGGCGGCGCTCTGCGGCCCGTCGACCACCTCGACGCGATTTCCATGAACCTGGTTCATCCACACCACCCGGTCGGACCCGAGGCCGATGGCAGCGGCCAGCCGTTTGCGGTTGGCAGCCACGGCGGCCGGGTCGTCGCCGACATGGTCACCGAGGTTGAAGGTGTCGAATGGCGGCGCCGAGACGCCGCCAGCGCGGGTAGTGGTCACACGCCGGATGCGAACGCTCACACATCCAGTATCCGGTTAGCGCCGCATGAAGGGCGGCACGTCGACGTCGTCGTCCTCGCCGCCGATCTCGAAGGTTGCGCCGTTGGTCGGCACCGACACGCTGACCGCGTCGGCGGGCTCGAACAAACTCGAACTGACCTTGCCGTGCTTACCCGCAGCGATCGTCGGCGAGGCGTCGCTACTGCCGATGATCGGTTTTCGGCCAGGTCCGCTGGCGTCGAAGCCCGCGGCGATCACGGTGACGCGCACCTCGTCGCCGAGCGAGTCGTCGATCACGGTGCCGAAGATGATGTTGGCATCCTGGTGCGCGGCGTCCTGCACCAGCGACGCCGCCTCGTTGATCTCGAACAACCCGAGGTCACTGCCGCCGGCGATGGACATCAGCACGCCCTGTGCGCCCTCCATGGAGGCTTCCAGCAGCGGCGAGTTGATCGCGATCTCGGCGGCCTTGAGCGCGCGGCCGTCGCCGCGGGCCGAACCGATGCCCATCAACGCCGTGCCCGCGCCCGACATGATGCCCTTGACGTCGGCGAAGTCGACGTTGATGAGGCCGGGCGTGGTGATCAGGTCGGTGATGCCCTGCACACCGTTGAGCAGCACCTCGTCGGCGCTGCGGAACGCGTCCATCAACGACACCGCGGCGTCGCCCATCTGCAACAGCCGGTCGTTGGGGATCACGATGAGGGTGTCGCAGCTCTCGCGCAGCGCGGCAATGCCGGCCTCAGCCTGGTTGCCGCGCCGCTTTCCTTCGAACGAGAACGGCCGGGTGACGACGCCGACGGTCAACGCACCCAGCTTGCGCGCAATGGTGGCGACGACCGGCGCCCCGCCGGTGCCCGTGCCGCCCCCTTCACCCGCGGTGACGAACACCATGTCGGCGCCGCGGAGCAGCTCTTCGATCTCGTCTTTGGCGTCCTCGGCGGCCCTGCGTCCCACCTCGGGGTCGGCACCGGCACCCAGCCCGCGGGTCGAGTCGCGTCCGACGTCGAGCTTGACGTCGGCGTCGCTCATCAACAACGCCTGCGCGTCGGTGTTGATCGCGATGAACTCCACGCCCTTGAGTCCCTGCTCGATCATCCGGTTGACGGCGTTGACGCCGCCGCCACCGATCCCCACGACTTTGATGACAGCCAGGTAGTTGTGCGGCGGGGTCATCATTCTGTCTTCCTCCCTTGGTGGGATTTGGCCTGTTGCGTAACAGCCTGGCAAACCTAAACCTCAACTAAAGGGTTAGAGTTATGTCAAGTTGTTTCGCGCAAACAGAACGGTATTGCCGTCGCGCACGTGATCGCCGCAGGCGCGCCGAGAAGCGGCGGGCGAATTTCGGACGTTGGGGCGACCGGCAGGTCGCTATTTGACCGTAGGTAGGTCTGGGCTCGACACGTCATAGACGCGGCCTGGCTGGGTCAACAGGGCAGCCAGCTTCTGGGCCTTCTCGTCGGTGCGCTCATTGCTTCCCCAGATCACGGTGCGACCGTCGGTGAGCGTCAGGGTGATCGACGCGACCGACGGCGCGGCGATTCGGCCCACCTGGGCGACAACCTCGGGGGGCAGCGCGGTCAGCACCGCGAGCGCGGCCTTGGTCGCCGGGTCGGTCGGCCCGGGATTGTCGACGTCGAGGTAGGGCAGCGCCGGCGGCGGCGGTGCGGTCGCGAAGTCGACGCCGTCGCGGTCGTAGAGATGTGGACCATCGGGAAAGTCCTTGACCACCACCGCAACCCGCTCGACGACCGTGATCCGCAGCGCCGACGGATACTGCCGTTGCACCCGTGCGCTGGCCACCCGGCGTATGGCCGCTACCCGGTCGGCTACAGCGTCGGTGTCGATTTGCAGCAGCGGCGTGCCGAGTGGGACCTGCGCGGCGGCGAGCACCTCGTCACGGGTCACCGCACCGGTCCCAACGACGATGAGGCTGCGGGCGGACATCACCGGTGTGAAATAGAGGATCAACCCGAGCGCCACGGTGAGGACGGTCAGCCCCACTATCGCAAGCGCGAGCTTCAAGCCTCGAACAGCCCCGCGCGGAGCAGGTTTGGCCGAGTCCGCCGTGCGCCCGCGCGCCCGGCGTTTGGCTTCGCGGCGGGCCTCCTCGATCGCCATCGCACGTTGTTGCGCGGCGCGGCGCTCGGCACGTTCCCGCCTCGCCCGCCGACGGGGACCCTCGACCATCTCGGGCTGTTCGGCCCGTGCCTGTTCTGCGCCATCGCCGGATTCAGCGGCTGCGATCGGTTCGGTGACAGTCACTTCCGGTGACCGATCCTCGCCTGCGTCGCCAGCGCCGTTGTCGTGCTCGGTCACGACAACACTCCCGGCCGACCCGGCGCGCCGCGGTTGGCCCGCATTCGCAGCGCGGTCACGATCTCGGGCGCCAGCATGGTGACGTCGCCTGCGCCCATCGTGACAACGACGTCACCGGGACCGGCGGCCTCAGCCACCGCGACCGCGACCGCGGACATGTCCGGCAGATACTGCACCGGGACGCTGACGTGCTCGGCGACACTTGCCCCGCTCACACCGGCGAGGGGCTGTTCGCGCGCGCCGTAGACGTCGAGCACAAAAACCTGGTCGGCGGCGTCGAGCGCGTGACCGAATTCAGCGGCGAAAGCCTTTGTCCGCGAATACAAATGCGGCTGAAACACGACCAGTGACCGGCCGGGGCCGCTCTGCTCCAGCAGCGTGCGGACCGCGTCCAGCGTGGCGCTGATCTCCGTCGGGTGGTGGGCATAGTCGTCGAACACCCGCACCGACGCCGCGGTGCCGATCAACTCGAAGCGCCGACGCACCCCTTCGAAACCGGCCAGTCCGTCGAGCACACAATCGGCGGGAGCGCCGATCTCGATCGCGGCCAGCAGCGCGCCCAACGCATTGAGCGCCATGTGCCGTCCGGGCACCGACAGCCGCATCACCCACGGATGAATCTCGCCGCGCAGCTTCACCTGCGCGACCGCGCCTGTCCCCTGCTGCTCCCAGGACAACAGTGTTCCGTCCAACGCGTCAGAACCAGAGCCATAGATCAGCACCCGGATCCCCAGCGCCGCAGTACGTTTGGCCAGTGCCGCCGCGCCCGGGTCGTCGGTACAGATCACCAGCGCTCCGCCGGGAGCTAGTCGCTCCACGAACGAGTCGAACACCGCGGTGTAGGCGTCGGCACTGCCGAAGAAGTCCAGGTGGTCCGACTCGATATTGGTGACCACCGCGACGTTCGGGGTGTACTCGAGCAGCGAGCCGTCACTCTCGTCGGCCTCGGCGACGAAACAGTCGCCGCTGCCGTGATGGGCATTTGTGCCGGCCTCGCCCAGTTCACCGCCGACCGCGAAGGACGGGTCGCGACCGCAATGCTGCAGGGCCACGATGAGCATCGACGTGGTCGTCGTTTTGCCGTGCGTGCCGGTCACCATCAGTGTGGTGCGACCGGCCATCAGCTTGGCCAGCACCGCGGGCCGCAAGACCACCGGAATGCCGCGTCGCCGGGCCTCGACGAGTTCGGGGTTGGTCTTCGGAATCGCGGCGTGCGTGGTGATGACGGCGGTTGCGCCACCCGGCAACAGGTCCAGCGACGACGCGTCGTGGCCGATCCGGATCAGCGCGCCGCGTGCGCGTAACGCGCGCACACCGCGCGACTCCTTGGCGTCGGACCCCGACACCTGTCCGCCCCTGTCCAGCAGGATGCGGGCGATACCTGACATGCCCGCTCCCCCGATGCCGACCATATGGACCCGTTGCAACTCGGGCGGCAGCGCAGGGACGTTCACCGTCGGCCTCCTCCGCCGCGCGCCTGCTTCGCGAGGTCCAGGGCACTCCGCCCTCTTTTCGCGCGCTTCCCGTCCCGCGCTACGCGCGCGACGTCCAGGGCACTCCGCCCTCTTTTCGCACCCTTCCCGTCCCGCGCTACGCGCGCGACGTCCAGGGCGACCTGCGCAACCTGTTGCGCCGCCTGCGGATGACCGACCAGCGCCGCCGCCTTGGTCATCGCGGCCAGCCGCGGCCCGTCGTTGAGCAACGTGCCGACTTGCTCGGCCACTAAAGCCGGCGACAGGTCGGCGTCGGCCACCAGCAGCCCGCCGCCGGCATTAACCACCGGTAATGCGTTGAGTCGCTGTTCGCCGTTGCCGATCGGCAGCGGCACATAAATGGCGGGCAGGCCAACGGCGGTCACTTCGGCGACCGTCATCGCGCCGGACCGGCAGATCGCCACGTCGGCCGCGGCGTAGGCCAAATCCATCCGGCTCAGGTAAGGCACCGCGACATACGGCGGGTCGCCCGGCTCCGGGGTGCGCAGTTCGACGGTGTTCTTCGCGCCGTGGGCATGCAGCACAGCCACGCCGGCGGCCGCCAGGTCGCCGGCGGCCGCGGCGACCGCCCGGTTGATGGAGGCGGCCCCTTGCGAACCGCCGAACACCAGCAGCACCCGGGCGTCGTCGGCAAAGCCGAAGTGCGCGCGCGCCTCGGATCGCAGTGCCGCACGGTCTAACGAGGTGATGGCCGCGCGGACCGGCACACCGACCACCTCGGCATGCGGTAGACCGGGATCGGGGACCGCCGACAACACCCGCTTGGCACTGCGCGCACCAACGCGGTTGGCCAGCCCGGCGCTGGCGTTGGCTTCGTGGATCACCACCGGCACGCGCCGCCCCCGCCGCGCCGCACCGCGGGCGGCGAGATACGCCGGCAGTGACACGTATCCGCCGAAACCGATCACGACGTCGGCGTCGACCTTGTCCAGCACCGCACGGGTCTGCCGGATGGCACGCAATACCCGCAGCGGCAGGCGGGCGAGGTCGCCGGTGGGTTTACGGGGCAACGGCACCGGGGTGATCAGCTCAAGCGAGTAACCGCGCTCGGGCACCAGCTTGGTTTCCAGACCGCGCGCGGTGCCCAGTGCGGTGATGCGGACTTGCGGATCAAGGGCCACCAAGGCGTCGGCAACGGCCATTGCGGGCTCGACGTGGCCGGCCGTACCGCCCCCCGCGAGCACGACCGACAACGAGGAGTCTTTGACCGAGTCGTTCACCCGTGGCGCTGACCTTCCAGTGCTCGGCGGCCGTGTGCATGACGCCGGCCGGTGTACCGCTGTCCGCCTACATGATGCCTTGCCTTGGGTGTCCGCCGATCCACCGCGGGCGGTCTCGCGGCCCGTGCCGCCCGCCCGGCGGGCTTGCGCTGCGGCTTGGCCGGCTGCGGCCGGCTCCGCAGCCGGTCACGCAGCGCCTCGACCCGGGTCGGCGTATAGGGCTCGGGCAGCGGCAACCGCAGCAGCCGGTTCATCCGGTCGTCGCGCCCGGCGCGCAGCGCGGCGACGGCCTCAGGTTCGTGACGAGCCGCATTTGCCATCATGCCGATCATCAAAAGCGTTGTGGCCGTTGATGTTCCACCGGCAGAGATGAGCGGCAGCTGGATACCGGTGACGGGCAGCAGGCCGATCACATAGCCGACGTTGATGAACGACTGGCCGATCACCCACATCGTGGTGGTCGCGGTCAGCAGCCGCAGGAACGGGTCGGCCGACCGTCGCGCGATGCGCATGCCGGTGTAGGCGAACAGCCCGAACAGCGCCAGCAGGCCCAGGGCTCCGACCAGGCCGAGTTCCTCGCCGATGATCGCGAAGATGAAGTCGTTGTGGGCGTTGGGCAGATAGTTCCACTTGGCCGTGCCCTGGCCCAGACCGTCGCCGAAGATACCGCCATTGGCCAGCGCGAACTTCGCCTGC
>DATJOR010000306.1:0-19717 GCA_035506875.1 Mycobacterium sp. | reverse complement strand
AGCTTCTCCGTCTCGGCTACACGATCGTACTGTAAAGATTACAGTAGCCTACATGGGCGAGGCCAGTGTCAACGAGCTGCCGGCCATGCTGGACCGGCAACGACGCGCATTCGTCGCGGACGGACCGCCCAGCGTTGCGGTCCGACGCGACCGCATCGACCGGCTGATGGCGCTGCTGCTGGACCACACCGACGCGTTCGTCGAGGCGATGGCCGCCGACTACGGCACCCGGGCTGAGGCTGCGTCACTTTTCACCGAGGTCGTCGGGATCATCTCGGTGGTCGAGCACACCAGATCGGATTCGACACGTTCAGCCACTATCGATCGGTGGTGGGCAGCGATCTGCCGTTCAGCATTACCGGGACCGCCGCGCCGCCGTTCGGGAACTCACTGCGGCTCGGCGCCAACGTTGCACTGCGGGTTGCGCGGTTGCGCACGCACCGTCGGCTCAAACGCCGCGACGCGAACTCCGCCTGACCAGCTCCACGCCCAGCTCGTCGAGCGGAACTAGATGACCAGCAGTGCAACGGATTTCGACCGATGCGTCGGCGCCACAGTTCAGGTGGGTGAGGCGCAATCGGCGGCGGCGCGATAGATGGCGCTGCCCCCACTCGAACATCGCCCACACCACCGGCATGAAGTCGATGCCCGCCTCGGTCAGCACGTACTCGTCGCGGGTGCGCTGCCCCGGCTCACGGTATGGCCGGCGCTCCAATAGCCCGAGTTCGACCAATTCGGCCAGCCGTGCCGAGGCGGCGGCCTTGGTGATGCCCACTCGGTGGGCGAAGTCGTCGAACCGGGTGGTGCCGTAGTACGCCTCGCGCATGATCAGCATCGCGGATTTGGTGCCCATAACCTCCATGGTCTTTTCGATCGAGCACTCGCCGACCGCCGACCAGGCGTCACGATCTGCCAGCACGCCCTGCAGAAGTGTCATGCAAATCACCTCCGATCTGGGTTGCTCTCACTATACCCAGGTGTTTGTCTGGGCATAGCTATCAATACTTAGCTTCAGGCTCAAGGAGGAGTCATGGCATATCAGGGTAGAGACGCCGTCATCGTGGGTGCGGTACGCACGCCGGTCGGCAAGGGCAAAGCCAGCGGCGCTCTGCACGGTGTGCTGCCGGCGGACCTGCTGGCACACAGCCTGCGAGAGCTGGTGCAGCGCACCGGTGTGGACCCCGGCCAGATCGACGACGTCATTGCCGGCGCCGTGACGCAGGTAGGCGATCAGGCGGTCAACATTGCACGCAACGCGCTGCTGGGCGCGGGGTTCCCGGAGTCGGTGCCCGGCACCACGGTTGACCGGCAGTGCGGTAGTAGCCAGCAGGCCATCAGCTTCGCCGCGCAAGGTGTCGTGTCTGGGGCCTACGACCTGGTTATCGCCGGTGGCGTGGAGTCGATGAGCCGCGTCCCGATGGGCAGCTCGGTGTTGCCGGGCAGCAACCCGTTCGGTAACGACATGGCCGCACGTTATCCCGAAGGGCTGGTGCCGCAGGGGATCAGCGCCGAATTGATCGCCGCGAAGTGGGGCTTCTCGCGCACTGAACTCGACGAATTCTCCGCCGCCAGCCACGAAAAGGCCGCCCGGGCCACCAAAGAAGGACTGTTCGACAACGAGCTGGCCCCCATCGCCGGGCTGAGCACTGACGAGATCATCCGGCCCGGTACCACCGTCGAAACCCTCGCCGGGCTGAAGCCGGCTTTCTACGACCCGGCGGTCCACGCCCGCTTCCCGCAGATCAACTGGGAGATCACGCCGGGAAATTCGTCGCCGCTGTCCGACGGCAGCGCCGCGGTGCTGATCACCAGCGGTGCGGTCGCCAAGAAACTGGGCCTGCGGCCGCTCGCCCGGATTCACAGCGCAACCGTGCTCGGCTCGGACCCGCTCTACATGCTGACGGGTGTGATTCCGGCTACCGAGAAGGTCCTTCATCGTGCTGGTTTGACGCTGGCCGACATCGACCTGTTTGAAGTCAACGAGGCGTTCGCGCCCGTGGTGCTGGCCTGGGCCAAGGACACCGGTGCTGATCTCGCCAAGACCAACGTCAACGGCGGCGCCATCGCGATCGGGCATCCCTTGGGGGCCAGCGGCGCTCGGATCATGACAACGCTCGTCAATGCGCTCGAACAACGCGGCGGACGGTACGCGTTGCAGACGATGTGTGAGGGCGGCGGGATGGCCAACGCCACCATCATCGAGCGACTCGGCTAGGGCGTTTCGTAGCGATAAGACCCCGTGCTTCTAGTGAATGTCCCACCCGGTTAGCAGCATCTCCACCCGCTGTTCTATCTCGTCCCGGATCAGTCGTACCGCCTCAAGCGGCTGGCCAGCGGGATCGGGAACCACCCAGTCCTCATAGCGTCGTCCGGGCACAACTGGGCAGGTGTCGCCGCATCCCATCGTGATCACGACATCGACGGCTTCCAGCATGTCGGCAGTCCATCGTTTGGGTTGCTCATTGACTATGTCGATGCCTTTTTCGGCCATGGCGGCGATGGCTACGGGATTGACCTGGCAGGCCGGTTCTGAGCCGCCCGAGTACGCGGTCGCTCGGTCTCCGGCGAGGTAATTGAAGAACCCCATTGCCATTTGGGACCGGCCCGCGTTGTGGACGCACACGAATAGCACAGCGGGTTTGACGGGACGGTCGGTCATTGGGCGGTCCGTACGTTCGGAGCAAGCGCCTCGAATGTGTCGTGTGCGAAATGGGGCCGCAGCGCCAGCGATACGTAGACCAACGCGACGAGGACGGGCACTTCGATGAGCGGGCCGACGACCCCGGCGAGCGCCTGCCCGGAGGTGGCTCCGAACGTGGCGACGGCGACCGCGATAGCGAGTTCAAAGTTGTTGCCAGCAGCGGTGAATGCCAGCGTGGTGGTGCGCCTGTAGCCCAGGCCCAGGATTGCGCCGACGACATAGCCGCCGCCCCACATGATGGCGAAGTAGGCCAGCAGCGGCAGTGCTATGCGCGCGACATCGATTGGGCGGCTGATGATCTGGTCGCCTTGCAGTGCGAACAGAATCACGATGGTGAACAGCAACCCGTACAGTGCCCACGGAACAACTGTGGGCAGGAAAGTGGATTCGTACCAGGTTCGGCCCTTGGCCTTTTCGCCTAGCCGTCGGGATACATAGCCGGCCAATAGCGGAACGCCGAGAAAGATAAGCACAGACTTGGCAATCTGTCCCGGCGAGGCGGTGATGTTGGTCTGCGGCAAGCCAAGCCAGCCGGGCAGCACGGAGAGATAGAACCATCCCAGCGCCGCGAACATCAGGACCTGAAAGATCGAGTTCAGGGCCACCAGCACTGCTGCGGCTTCGCGGTCGCCGCAGGCCAGGTCGTTCCAGATGATCACCATGGCGATACATCGGGCCAATCCGACGATGATCAGCCCGGTGCGGTACTCGGGCAGATCCGGCAGCAGAAGCCACGCGAGCGCGAACATCAACGCCGGGCCGAGCACCCAGTTGAACAGCAGCGAACTCAGCAGCAGTTTGCGATCAGCCGTCACGGTGTCGAGCCGGTCATAGCGGACTTTGGCAAGAACCGGATACATCATGATCAGCAGACTCAGCGCGATGGGCAACGAAATCCCGTCGACCTGAACATGGTTGATGACGGCATTCAATCCGGGTACGAACCGACCCAGAAGTAATCCAGTGGCCATCGCGAAGCCGATCCAGATCGGTAGGAAGCGGTCCAGACGCGAGAGCCGTTCGACGACGGAATGATGTTCGGGTTGCTGCACTGTTGTGGTCACGACTGTGCGACTGCCGTGTGCCCGCCGTCGGCATCGGCGACAGTTTCGCAGGAGCAACCGTTGTCATGGGCGTCGCCGGCGGTTTGCGGTTCGCGGCCAAAGGTTTCCGCGTCGGCCAGCACCGTGTACACCTCCCACTTTTCGCCGGCGGGACCAGTCACCCACACCTTGTCTTGTGCGGCGAAGCAGCAAGTGGTCCCTATCTCTTCTTCGGTGAACATGCCTTCATCGGTGAGACGGGCAATTTCGGCGTGCACGGCCTCGCTGGACTCCACCTCGACGCCAAGGTGATTGAGGGTTCCGCCATGGCCGGGGTTTTCGATGAGGACCAGTTTCAGCGGCGGCTGTGAGACCGCGAAGTTGGCGTAGCCGGGTTTGACCTTGGCCGGCGTGGTGTTGAACAGCGTGGAGTAGAACGCGATCGCCTCATCGAGGTCGTCCACGTTAAGAGCGAGTTGAGCGCGGGGCATAACGGCTCCTGCCTCTGCGACTTATATCGAACTTGTGGCAATCCCGATACTGCCACCACTTCGATATATGTCAATAAGGTGTGGCAGAATGATCGGTATGCCGAAGACGCTGCCCGTGGTCGATATGTCGGCACCGGTGTGCTGCTCGCCGGTCGCAGCTGGTCCGCTCGATGACGATGCCGCCCTCGATATTGCGCTCCGACTGAAGGCACTGGCCGATCCGGTGCGGGTCAAGCTGGTCTCGCTGCTATTCAGTTCAGACGCTGGCGAGGTGTGCAGTTGCGACCTGGCTGCGGCGGTCGGACTGAGCGAATCAACCGTCAGCCATCACCTGTCACAGTTGCGTCGGGCAGGACTGGTCGAATCTGAGCGGCAGGGGATGAACGTCTACCACCGTGCCCGCAGGGACTCCCTGATCGCGCTGTGCGCGGTGCTCGATCCGAACTGCTGCCGTTAAGCCATCGCGCCGGAGACCCCGTCGGCATCAATCACCCTTACTCTCCGTGCATTTCATCGTATTGAGGAGTGTTGGTCGAAGTCGGCGACGGCTTCCCACCCGTCTTCGCCGCATGCCAGAACTAGAGCCAGCCGGTGCGGGCGGCAGCAACCGGCTCGGCGGGGGACGGCGCCAATACCCCGTCCCGCACTCCATCGAGCATCCGTTTCACTGTGGCGACAATCTCCGGGGCCGCCGCGGCGAGGCCGCTCTTATCGACTTCGCTGACCTCATCCGCGTCGACGCCTGCCCGGGCCAGCACGGCGGCCGGGTCGGCCAGTTCATCGGCCAGCCACGACCCTGGGTCGGCCGTCAGCTCGGGGACGAAATGCCGGCGTCCGGGTTCCCAACCGTTGAAACGGGGGTGGTGATGGGCCCGGTCCAGCGTGCCGGGCGGGCTGGCGGTGGAGCCGAAAAGATCGACCCGCCACACCGGGCGGGTAAAGGCGATCGGGACGCCCGCATAGATCGACCCTTGTGGCTCGGCCCGGTCGACGAGGCGAAGTTCTAGTCTGACGCCCCGTTCCGGCGTCTCCTGACCGGCGAGGGGGTTCGGGTCGACGAAATACATGTCGCCGACGACTACACCCATGGTTTCGAATCCGAACGCTGCAAGCATTGTGTACCTTTCTCCGCGCCTCATCGAGCGTAGACCCAGGCGGTGGACATGGCGTATTCCCATCGGAGGGGGCTTCGGCCTTTAGGCTCATGTGCAGCCGATTGCCAGGGAGTGTGGGCACATGAAGGTGCCAGTCCGGGAGTGGACGCATTGGGCTGCGGGGTACGGACTACCGCGTGCGTCGCTGAAACTGCTGTGGTGGCGGGGGGACCCGCTCGCACGGCTGTTGAGAATCGAGACCGATCCGGTCGACGATATTTATCCGCTCATCGAGCAAGTCCGCCGGCGCGGGCGCATGTACCCGATCCGTAGAGTCGGCTGGGCCAGCGCTGACGCGCAGATTGTGCGCGAGGTGCTGCGCGACGGCCGGTTCCGGACCATCAAGCCGCAAGACCGATCACCTTTTCGCATCGGCCGGTGGATCCTGGCCAAGACCGACCCCGATGTGCTGAATCCGATCGAACCGCCCTCCATGTTGGTGACCGATCCGCCCGAGCACACGCGGCTACGTCGCCCGGTCTCGCGGGTGTTCACGCCGCGGGCGCTCGATGGGCTTCGCACGCGTATTCACGACATCGCGGATCGACTACTTCGCGATCTGGAGGGCAGTGCAGAGTGTGATTTGGTCGTCGAATACACGTCGCAGATCCCCGTTGCGGTCATCGCCGAGATGCTGGCAATGCCACCCGACCAGACGCGCTATCTTCAGGAAGTCGCCGAGACCACAACGAGATTGATTGGCAGCGTTGCTGCATCCTGGCGCGACTTTCGTTCCGCCACACCTGTTCTACGCGGCTTCGACCGGTACCTCGCGAAGCATATCGAGCGGCTACGTGACAACGACACCGGCGATAGCATCCTGTCCAACGTCATACACAACGGCGACCTGACCGAAATCGAGATCAGGATGCTCGCCGGGTTTCTCCTCGGTGCGGGGTTCGTCACCACGAGTCATGTCTTGGGCAAGGCTGTCATAGCGCTCGTGCGTCATCCGGATCAGCTGGCCGCGCTGTGCGCGAACCCCCAGGGATGGCCCAACGCCATCGAGGAGATCCTGCGTTATGACACGACAGGCCAAGTTGTGCCGCGGATCGCTTCCGAAGACGTTGACATCCAGGGATATCCGATCCAAGCGGGCGAATCGATGTTTCTTCTGGTGGGCGGGGCCAACCGCGATCCGGCAATCTTCGAACACCCAAACGCCTTCGACACAACCCGCGCTAATGCCCGCGAGCACATCAGCTTCGGTACCGGTGTGCACGCCTGCCTCGGTGCGGCCCTGGCGCGCATGGAATTACACATCGGCCTGCAGTCGTTGTTCGAGCACTTCCCGCAGCTGGCCCTGGCCGGCGAACCGACATTCAACAACAGCATCGGGCTGCACGGGCTCAAGCATCTCCCAGTGTCGCTACGAGCGGCTCATTCCATCCGTTCGACCCATTGAGCGCGCGACGGCCCAGGCTCGAACGGATCGCCGAAGTACTGCGATTCCCGAACCACCTCGCCGGCTTCGAATTCCATGATGCTCACCACGTAAGACGGTTGCCCGTCATAAGTCATCACGAGTTCGCTGACCCAAAGGTCACCGCCGCCGAGCATGCGTCGCACAGTGAACCGTTTGAGGTTCGGCTGGGCGGCCCGTGACGCCTGGATGTTGGCTCGGCCCCGGATGCGCTCGCCCGATTGCGGATACTCGAGAACCGCGTCGGCTGAGTAGATTTGGTGCTCCGTCGCAAAGTCGTTCGCGTCGGAGGCATTCCAGTGGCGTTGCAGGGCGGCCCGCACCTCGTCGTCACTCATGGCTGCGTTTCCTGTACCGCTTGCTCCCGCGCCCACCGATAGTCGGCCTTGCCGGACGGGCTGCGCTCGATGACGGTACGGAAGACGATCGCCTTCGGAAGCTTGTAGCGGGCCAACGACTTTCCCACGTGGGCAATCAGTTCCTCGGCATCGGCGCAGGCGTCGTCGGCGAGCGCGACGACGGCGACCACCTCCTGGCCCCAACGCTCGCTGGGCCGCCCGGTGACCACTACGTCAGCCACCGCGGGATGCGACGCGATTGCGGTTTCGACCTCCTCGACGAAGATCTTTTCGCCGCCGGAGTTGATCGTCACCGAATCGCGGCCCAACAACTCGATGCGGCCGTCAGCGCGGTGGCGGGCCCGGTCACCCGGGACCGCGTAGCGCACACCATCGATGACGGGGAAGGTCGCCGCGGTTTTTGCCGCGTCACCTTTGTAGCCGAGTGGCACGTAGCCGCGCTGGGCGAGCCAGCCCATGCCGTCGTGGCCCGGCGGCAGGAGCGAGCCGAGATCTTCAGCGGCGACGAAGGTATCCGGTCCGGCGTTGAACGTGCCCGTCGACACGGCACCGGTCGCCGACAGGTGACTCATCTGCGAACCTGTCTCCGACGATCCCACGCCGTCCACCACCATGGCGTTCGAGAGTGCTTCGACCAGGCGCTCTTTGACGTAGGGCGTCAACAGCGCGCCGCCGTTGGCGACGACCGCCAGCGACGACACGTCGGCGATGCCCTTCTCGATGGCAGCGAGCAGTGGCCGCGCCATCGCGTCACCGACCACCGTCACCGTCATCACCTGCTCACGCTCGATGGTGCGGACGACGTCGTCGGCATCCAGATGGTCGACGACGGTGGGGAAGACCAGCGTCTGTCCGGTCGTGATCGCCGTCATGACGCTCCACTGGGCGGCACCGTGAATCAGCGGCGGCAGGATGAGCAGTTTGGTGCCCGGGCCGGCAGCCACCCGCGCGGTGATCTCATCGATGGAGCCGACGCACTCGCCGGTCACCAGATTTCGCCCGCCGAACGACGTCATGAAGATGTCATGCTGGCGCCACAGCACACCTTTCGGCATGCCGGTCGTGCCACCGGTGTAGAGCACGTACAGGTCGTCGGGCGAGTGCTCTAGCGGTGCCGGCGGCGGGGCGGATTGGATGGCGCTCTCGTAATCCACCGCGCCGTCCAGCAACGCGTTGCCCGAGTCGTCGGCGATCTGAATGAGGACTTTCAGCGCGGGAAGGTCCGGCAACACTTCGGCTACCCGCGGTGCGAACGCAGCGTGGTAGATCAGGGCGGTCGCACCCGAATCCGCCAGCAGATACTGCAACTCACTTTTGACGTAACGGAAGTTCACGTTGAACGGGGCGACTCGCGCGGCGAAGGCACCAAGTAGCGCCTCGACGAATTCGTTTCCGTTGTAGGCATACAGGCCGACGAGATCCTGCCCGGCCTCGTGGCCGGCCAGTGCGGACCGCTCGGTGTGGCAGCCCAGGCCGCGCGAGTGTAGGAAGGCCGCGAGACGGTTGGATCGCTCGACGATTTCGGCATAGGTGTAGCGACGGTCGCCGTGGATGACCAGCTCGCGATCGCCGATTGCGGCCGCGACGGCGTCGGCGACGGCGGGCACTGTGAATTGTGTTGCGCTGATCGACATCAGGCCCCTCACGGCTGGTGGGGAAGTAAACGAACCATCAGGCCGTCAGCTTCGCTGAGCAGACTGCCGTCGGCCGAAGTCATGGTAGCGGTGATGAAAACCTTTCTGCCGTCAATCTGGGAGATGCGGCCGTGCGCCGTCAGTGGTTCCTCGATCGGGGTGATCGTGCGGTAGTCGACGTGCAGATACGCGGTGCGGGTCGGGCGAATGTTCGCGGTAGTGACCACCATCCCGAATAGCCAGTCGTACAGGAGCGGGATCATGCCGCCGTGGACGGCCTGGTTGCCGCCGACATGGGCTTGGGTGAAGTGCCCGGCCATGGCGACGCCGTCAGGTCCGGCGCTGCTCAGGGACCAAGGCGGCAGCAGCGGATGGCCCAACCCGGGCAGATTGAGAACTCGGCCGGCCACCGCCTCGATTTCCGGTACTTGGTGCCCGTCGAGTACCGCGCACGCGTTCTCGACGTGCTCGTGCGCGACGGCCCACAGCTCACCGCCCGGGCGGGTGGAGACGGTGAGGTCCTGTAGGCGATGCAGCGCGGCCACGAACCGGCCCAGTTCGGGTGGCGCGTCCTCAACCGGCCTGACTTCTGGAAAGCCGCCGCGGACTTCGGGTGCGGTGTCGGTCACTGCTACGTCCACACTCCGATCAACTCGTCGGTCGTGGTGATGGTCGCCAGCAGGGACAGCGTGTTGTCGATGATCGCGTCGCCGTATTCGGCGGGTACGCCGGCGACGGCATCCCGCGGCACGATGACGCGATAGGCGGCGTTGACCGCGTCCATGACCAGGTTGGGGATCGCGATGTTCAGCGAAACACCGACCACGATGATGGTGGACACATCGAGATTGCGCAGTACCGCGTCCAGGTCTGTGCCCCCCATCGGGCCCACGCCGTGCCACCTACTCAACACCAGATCGGTTGGCTCAGGGCCTAACTCGGGCAGTACGGCTGCTCCCGGCGAGCCCGGAGTGATGTCGACTCGGCCCTTTCCGGGGCCGCTACCCTGGCTAAAGATCTTGGCATTGTGGTTGGAGCCGAGGCCATCTGGCCGTCGCTGCACCAAGCAGTGCACGATATGGACGCCGGCTGCACGGGCGACCGGCAGCAACCGGGTGATGTTGGGCAGCGCGACGCGGCGTGCTTCCTCGGCGAGCACCGCCAGTCCCGCGTTGGGGCCGATGACCGCGCCCTGACACTCCTGAGCGACGATCGCAGTGTGCCCGGGTGCCGCGAGCTCGGCAAGCGTGCTCACGCCGGCACTTCGTAGAACTGGGTCGCCCACTTGCGCAGTGCCATATAGCCTTTCGCGTCGATCGTGGAGAGCGGCGGATGCTCCACGTACTTCTGATAACGCCAGATTTGCAGATCGTCGAACACGGTGGACAGAAACTGCTTTTCGATGACGTCGCGCAGCTTGCCCTGCGGCACATCGGAGTCGTCGTCGGGAAGCCGGGGCCACCAGATTGAGTAGAACAGGTCGGAACACTCGTCATCGACCGGCGTGCAGGTGAAAATCAGCCGATGGTTCTGCGCACCCTCGAAGACGCTGATCGCTCCGCCGAGACCGAACAAGTGGCTGTGGAATCGCAACGCGAGATCGTCAGGGTCGTCGCTGCCGGCGTCCGGCCAGCCCGCAACGAATTGCCATTCGTGGTCGACGATCTTCCAGTCCAGCACCCGCGGCGTCACCGTGGCGTGGTGCACGTACTCGAAATGCGCGCTGTCGGCAGCGTTTTCTGCGACGATTTGCGGATGTACCGGTTCGCGCTCCGCTCGGCGGGAGAACTCCGGATAGGCACGGTAGTAGGCCGCTGGATCGGTCTCGAATTGCGGGAACTTGCGGAAGATGTCCGGCATTTCCCACTGCGGCTCCTTGCCGTCCGGCTGATGCCAGATGAACACGCAGTCGTATTGTTCCCGCACCGGAAACACCCGCAGCCGTAGTGCGCGGTTGGGCCGGTCCGGCCGGTAGGGAACGTAGCGGTTGGTGCCGTCCGGGCCCCACCGCCATCCGTGGAACGGGCACTGGACGCAGTCGCCGACGACGGTGCCGCCGTGGCCGATGTGGGCGCCGAGGTGCTTGCAGTGCGCCTCCAGCACATGCAGCTCACCGGACTCGTCGCGGTACGCCACCAGATCCTCGCCGAAGTAATGCAGCGGACGGACCTCCGCGACGGGAAATTCGGGCGACCATCCGACCATGAACCATCCGGTGACTTTCCAGGTGAACGGGACTTTCACGCCGGTTCCTCCTGCCCTCGTCTCACGGATACTAAATACGTTACAGTATTGATTTCAGGCTCAGGCCGAGGAGGCATAGAGGGTGGCGGAAGATCTTGAAGCGATTCGGCAGTTGAAGGCGCGGTACTGCCGCTTTCTCGACGCCAAAGATGCCGACGGTTGGCGCAGCGTGTTCACCACCGATGTGGTGGTGTTGCTGGACATGGCGGTCTCGACCGGCGGCGCCGATCCGATGACGAGCCTGGCCGCGGAGGGGCCAGAAAGCCGGGACAGCTTCGTGCCGATGGTGCTCGGCGGCCTGGAGAAGGCCGCCACCATGCACCATTGCCACACCCCGGAAATCACTCTCACCTCGCCCACAACCGCAACCGGTATTTGGGCGATGGAAGACTGGATCATCTTCGGGGATGGGCGGGAATTGCACGGCGCAGGTCACTACCACGAAACCTACGAAAAGCAGGCCGGCACCTGGCGGATCAAAACCCTGCACTTGACCCGAACCATCCAGCAGATAACCGGTAGCAATGGCGACTGAGGTCGACGCGCTGGTCATCGGCGCGGGGTTCTCCGGCCTGCATGTGCTGCATCGTCTGCGCCAACTCGGACTACGGACCCGCGTGCTGGAAATGGCCGAAAATGTCGGTGGGACTTGGCTGTACAACCGCTATCCCGGGGCGCGCTGTGACATAGAAAGCATTGAGTACTCGTACAGCTTCTCCGAGGAGATCCAGCAAGAGTGGGTATGGACGGAAACGATGCCGGCCCAACCCGAGGTGGAGTCATACCTGAACTTTGTCGCCGACCGGCTTGATCTCCGCCGCGACATCCAGTTCGACACCAAGGTCGTCGCCATGGTCTTCGACGAGCAGGCCGCGATTTGGGTGGTGTCGACCGAAGCCGGCGAGACCTTCAAAGCCCCGCTCGTAATCGCCGCCACCGGCATCCTGTCGGCGCCGCTGGAACCCGACATCCCAGGGATGGTCAGATTTGCCGGAACGTCGTTGTTCACCAACCGCTGGCCGAAAGAGGGCTTCGACCTTGTCGGAAAACGGGTCGGCGTCATCGGCACCGGCTCGTCCGGCGTTCAGCTGATCCCGGTGGTTGCCCAGGAAGCTCAGCGGCTCTGCGTGTTTCAGCGTTCACCGGCGTACACGTTGCCCTGGAAGGTGCGGCCGTTCGAGCCCGGCGAGTTAGACGAGATGAAAGCGCGCTACGACGACATCCGGGCGGCCCAGCGCGCGCACCCGGTCGGCGCGGCGCGGCTGAGCGCGTTCTCGGTGCTGCTCGGGATGCTCGGCAAGCCACCGTTGAAATCGGCGTCACGCGAAGACCAATTGCGGGCCATCGAAGCCGACGGCGTCATGGGTGCGTTGAATTGGGGGGACCTTTTCTTCGACATCGACGCGAACCGGATGGCCGCGACGTTGTACGGCGAGGCGGTGGCGCGCATCGTCAAGGATCCGGAAACGGCGGCGGCTCTGGTGCCCGACCACCCGTTTGGGTGCAAACGGCCGATCATCGATCAGGGTTACTACGACACCTTCAACCGGGACAACGTCACGCTCGTCGACCTGCGCAAGGCGCCGATCCGCGAGGTGACACCGACCGGCATCCTTACCGAGCAGGGCTCCTACGATCTCGATGTGATCGTCTATGCCACCGGGTTCGATGCCATGACCGGCGCGCTGAGCCGGATCGACATCCGGGGGCGCGACGGGCTGTCGCTCGGTGAGTTCTGGGCGACCGAGGGGCCGCTGTCCTATCTGGGCCTGGCGGTCGCCGGCTTCCCCAATCTGTTCACGATCCAGGGCCCGGGTAGCCCGAGTGCGGCCACCAATTTCGTCGCCGCGCTCGAGCAGCATGTGGATTGGATCAGCGACTGCGTCACGTATCTGCGCGCCAACGGAATTCGCACGATCGAAGCGCTGTCCACTGCGCAGCGGGAGTGGATCGACCACGCCACCTCACTCGTCGCGCCGACGGTACTGATGCACCCGTCCTGCAACTCCTGGTACAACGGCGGCAATGTGCCGGGCAAGAAACGGATGTATATGGGTTATACCGGTGGAATCCCCGAATACCGGCGCCGCTGCGATGAAATAGCGGCCGCCGGATACCCCGGCTTCAAATTGGTGTAGGTGAGCGGCATGTCATTGGCGGCGCGTAGTCTGGGCCTCACCCGCGACCTGGCCCGCGAGCTGGGCATGGTCGTACCGCGTACGGTGGCCGGCCTGAACGAATCGACCGGTTGGACCCCGGTGTCACCGCGCGGTGTTCGTCAGTTCGGTGAGGTCATGCTGGACGAGCTTGTGCTGTCCGGGTTTTCACTGATGGACCGGCGTCCGATAGCGGTGCGGCCGTTGAGTGCGTGCACGGCGGCAGCCGAGGAGTTGTCGGCCCTGGGCATCGACCGAGCGCATGCCGAACCAGAACCGTTGCGGATAAACGAGGTACGACGGCAGCGCATCGGAGGGCTGGCGTACGAGCGGATGACGTTCGACCACGATCCGGCGCTGCCGACGACACTGGAAGCCGACGGCCTGGGTGGCCCGGCGCGCGCGATGGTGCACCTGCTCCGGCACCCCGACGGCCCGAGGCCGTGGCTGATCTGGGTGCACGGGGCCGGTCAGGGACGCCCCGACGATATGTTGTTTTCGCGGATCGACCGAATACGTCGCGGGCTGGGGTTCAACGTCGCGCTGCCGGTGCAGCCTGGCCACGGTCCGCGACGTGGCCACTGGCCGGCCTATCCGGACATGGATCCGCTGGGCAACGTCGCGGGCATGATGCGCGCGGTGTCGGAGGTGCGCGCGGTGGTGCGATGGGCACAACAACAGACCAACACCGTTGTGGTGGCGGGGATTTCGATGGGGACGCCGGTCGCCGCGCTGGTCTCGCATCTGGAGCGACAGATCGACGCGGTCGCGCTGTACACCCCGATCCTGGGGCTGAACGCGATGATCGCGCGGCATCTCGGGCGCTGGGGTTCCTCCCGCGACGGATACCGGGAGCTGTTGGGCTCCCCGGTGGTTTCCAGGCTGACGTCGGTGATCGACCCGCTGGCGGTTGAGCCGGGGCCGCCGCCGCAGCGGCGGCTGATCGTCGGGGCATGGCATGACCGGATGGCGATGCGCGAACCGGCCACCCTGTTACAGGAGCGCTGGCGCGGCCAGCTGTATTGGTATGACGGCGGCCATGTCGGCCACGTGTTCTCCCGACGCGTGCAACGTGTTACCGAGCGATTCCTGCAAGGAGTTGTGAATTGAGCGATCGGACGCTTGGCGAATTGGGCTACTACTTGTTGGCCGGGGCCGGTGATGAAGGCCCGGCGACTTTGATGGATGAGGCTCGCCGCGGCGAGGAGCTGGGCTTCGGAACCGCATTCATCTCCGAGCGCTGGAACGTCAAGGAAGCGTCATCGCTGGTCGGCGCCGCATGCGCGGTTACGAGCCGCATGCAAATCGCTACCGCCGCAACCAATCACAACACCCGTCACCCGCTGATCACCGGATCGTGGGCGACCACCATGCATCGACTTTCCGGCGGCCGGTTCACCCTGGGCATCGGCCGAGGCATCGCCGCGATTTACGGTGCCTTCGGCATCCCGGCGGTGAGGACGGCACAGATGGAGGATTGGGCCCAGGTCATGCGCCGACTATGGCACGGCGAGGTGATCTTCAACCATGACGGGCCGATGGGCCGCTACCCCATACTGTTTCTCGACCCGGACTTCAACGAAGACATCCGACTCGCGCTGGTGGCTTTCGGACCCAATACCCTTGCGCTGGGCGGACGGGTTTTCGACGACGTCATCCTGCACACCTACTTCACTCCGGAGACGTTGCAGCGGTGCGTCAAAACCGTCAAGTCGGCCGCGGAAAAGGCGGGTCGCGACCCGGACAGCGTGCGGGTGTGGTCGTGCTTCGCCACGGTCGGCGACCACCTGCCCGAGCAGTTGCGGCTGAAAAAGACCGTCGCACGGCTGGCGACCTATCTGCAGGGCTACGGCGATCTGCTGGTGCAGACCAACAGCTGGGATCCCGCTGTGCTGCAACGGTTCCGGGGCGACTCGGTGGTGACGTCGATTGCCGGCGGGATCGACCACAAAGCCACACCCGAGCAGATCGAACACATCGCCACGTTGATTCCCGACGAATGGCTGGAACCGTCGGCCACCGGGTCGGCCGAGCAGTGCGTGCAGCGCATCCGCAAAGAATTCGACTACGGGGCCGACGCGTTGATCATGCACGGCGCAACACCCGACGAGCTCGAGCCCGTCGTCGCGGCCTACAGATAGGAAAGACATGTCGAAGCACCTGAGAGACAAGGTCATTATCGTGACCGGCGCAGCCAGCGGCTTCGGCAAGCTGATTTCAGAGAAGTGTGCGGCCGGTGGTGCAAAGGTCGTCGGCGTGGACGTCAGCGTCGAAGGCTTGAACGAGGTTTTCGAGGGGATCCGGGCGGCCGGCTTCGAAGGCACCGCCCATGTCGCCGACGTCACCGACATGGGCCAGGTGCAGGCGGCGACCCGACATGCCGTCGACACGTACGGTCGCATCGACGTGATCGTGAACAACGCAGGCGTGATGCCGCTGGCGTTTTTCGCCGACCACGAACGCGCGTGGGAGAAGTGGCACAAGGCAATCGATATCAACATCAAAGGCGTCGTGAACGGCATCTCGGCCGTCTACGACACGATGATCACGCAGGGCCGCGGCCAGGTCGTCAACATTTCGTCCATCTATGGCAACGCCGGAACCGAAGGCTCCGGCGTCTACAGCGCGACCAAGGCCGCCGTCGATGTGCTGTCGGAGTCGTTGCGGGTCGAGGCCCAAGGCAAGATCAAGGTGACCAACGTCAAGCCGACCGGTGTCCTGGGCACCAATCTCGCCGGCGGGGTCGTCAACGAAGGGGCGGTCATCGGCATCACCGGGCAGAAAGCGGCCCAGTTCGTCGAGAATGCCGCCAACCTGCAGACCGGAGCCCTGCGGCCCGAGCAGACGGACGTGGACTCAGTGCAGTACTGGCTGATCACTCCGGATGACCTGGCTAATGCGGTGGTACACGTCATTGACCAACCCTGGGGAATCAGCATCAGCGACGTCACGGTACGCGCGACCGGCGAGAATTACGTCATCTGATCGTCAGCATCTCCGCAAATCCACCGCGAAGAACTGCTTGAATCCAAGATTAACTTCAGATAAGGCGATGTGATGGGCGGGTTGCAGCGGTGATTCGACACAGGTTGCTCGTGCACGTTGGCGCCGTTGGCGCGATGGTTGGCCTGGCTATCGCGCTGAACAGCCCCGCCGCGCGTGCTGACGACTCGCTGGCGGGGAGCGATACGGCGATCATCCTCGGCGGCACCGGCGAGCCGATGCCGTCGACCGAGTTCGCGCAGGCCGCCGAGGATCTGTATCTGCATCCGCTGGGTTTCGATGGTGGCGCGACCGGCTCGACGGTCTGCGACATGATCGGGACCGACCCGTGCGCCGCGCCGCTGCAGGTGCTGACGACACCCGAGCTGTTCCAGCAGGGCCCGAGCAGTCTTACAGGCGCGGACGACGTCGTCCTCGCCGCGGAGAACGAATTCAACGCCGACCCGGGCGCTTTCAGCGCCGAGCATCCGCTGACGATTTTCGGATACTCGCAGAGCGCTACCGCCGAGTCGATCGCAATGACGCAGCTTCAGGCAGACGGCATCCCCGCCGACGATCTGCACTTCGTGTTCATCGGCGACCCCTCCACCCCGGTCACCGGCGCTTGGTCCAACCTGGAAGCGGACATGGACTCGGTACTCGGCTCAAGTGAGACGAACACTCTTCTCACGGATTTCGACATGAACGGCGTCCTGGGCAACGTGACGCCGGATGATCTGTACCCGGCGACCATCTACAGCCTCGACACCGATCCGGTTGCTAACTTCCAACAGGTCTTCGAGGCCAAGGGCCTGGACGGCGCTCTGCTGGATATATTCGGGCCGCACGTGGAATACCTGGGGTTGACGCCGGCGCAGATCGCGGATGCGACCACGTCGACCGACGGGAACCTCACCTTTGTCGACATCTCCGACAGTGACGTCAATAATGTCGACGCGTGGCTCACTGCATTGCTTGAGCACGGGGTTGCCGACAGCGGACCATTTCAGAGCGTATTCGAGTCCCTCGAACTGTTGTTCTTCAATACCTACTGAGTCATGGGCGCGCCCAACTCAGGGCATGATGACGGTCCGGCTCACCGGTTCGGCGGCGGCTTGCCGGCCAGACAGGCCGCGCTGCAACGTAGCCAGCAACGCGTCACGAGTCTCGCGGGGATCGATGAGCTCGTCGAAACCCATGTGCTCCGCCGACCGGTAGGACGCCTGCAGCTCCGCGTCGCGCAGCTTGGCCGTGAGGTCGTCGCCGGCGTGCGACGCCTTGCTCAGCGCCGCCGCGCTCATCGCGCCCATTGTTGCCCCGGGATAGGCGAAGGTTGCGCCTTGGCCATCAAAACTCAACAGCGACATGACCATTGAGCCGAACCCGTACGCCTTGCGCAGCGTGACATGCAGCTTCACGGTGGACGCCGCGGTCTGGGCGGCGAACATCCTGGCGCCGGCCCGAAGCACGCCGCTGCGCTCGGAGCGGCTACCGGGCAGCATCCCAGGGTTATCGGCCAGGAAGACGATCGGCAGGTGAAACGAGTCGGCAACCATGATGAAGTGCGCCGCCTTGTCTGCGGCGTCGGCGTCGATGGAACCGGCGAGCACCTGGGGCTGGTTGGCCACCACCGCGACCGGATGTCCGCCGAGATGGGCCAGCGCACAGATGATCGCCCTGCCGAACCGCGGCTGCACCTCGAACCAATCCGGCCGGTCGAAGACCACGTCGAGTACGGCGCGCATGTCGTAGACGCGGCGGTTGTCGCGCGAGACGATGTCGAGCAGCTCGGGTGTCTGACGCGGCGCACCGGTCTCGTCGGCGGGCAGCGACGACGGGTAAGACCATGCGCTGGAAGGGAAGTACGACAGGTAGCGGCGCACGTCGTCGAGCACGGCCTCGTCATCCTCGGCGACGTTATGGATCACCCCGCTGGGCAACGCGACGTCCGGCCCGCCGAGGTCCTCTTTCGAAATATCTTCTCCGGTGGACTCTTTGACGACAGGCGGCCCTGCGGTGAAGATGGCGCCGTGCGCGCTCATGATCCGGAAGTCGCAGACCGGGGCCACCAGCGCGCCGTGCCCGGCCGATGGCCCGAGCACGGCGGCGACGGTCGGCACCCGGCCCGAGCACTGTGCCTGGGCGAGTAGGTCGGTCGGGGAGCGCCCGTAGTGCCCACCGGTGGGACGAAAGCCAGCGCCCTCGAGCAGCATCACCAGCGGAACTTTGTCGCGTAGCGCCAGTTCCGCGATCCGGTGGCGCTTGGAATTGCCGCCAGGTCCGATGCTTCCGGCCAGCGTGGTGAAGTCCTCGGCGCCGAGCATCACCGGTGAGCCGTTGATCGAGCCGGACCCGACGATGATCCCGTCGGCGGCGACCTCGCCACCGACCATGGTGCCGAGCTCACGGAACGTGCCCGGATCGAGCAGGTGGTCGATGCGCGCCCGCGCATCGAGCTTGCCCTTGTCGCGGTGTTTGGCCAGCCGTTCCGGACCGCCCATCGCCCGGGTGCGCTGACGGCGACGGTCGAGGTCGTCGAGCGTCTCCTGCCAGTCAGGGGACTTCGTCATCGGGCTGTCCTCACTCGTCGGCCGTTACTTACTGAAGTGCTTACTGTAGCGTCTGCGAGAGGTGCTCGGCCACCGCCTGCCTGACGACAAAGAGATGGAGCGACGCGATGACGATCCGGTTGACGGTGGACGAGGCCTGGGAAGCCGTCGAATCGGCGCATACCGGAATTCTGACCACTCTTCGCCGCGACGGCATGCCAATTGCATTGCCGGTGTGGTTTGTGGTCGACAATCGCAGCATCGCCCTGATGACGCCGGCCGGCACCAAGAAGATCGCGCGCATCCGGCATGATCCCCGCGCGTCATTCCTGGTCGAGTCGGGGGAGCAGTACAGCGAGCTGCGCGGCGTTCATCTCACCGGACGGGTCGAGGCCGTCGAGGACGCCGCGGCGACGTCGCGGATCGAGGTCGCCGTCACCGCCAAGTACGCCGCGTTTCGCCCGCCTGCCGACAGGCTGCCCGCGGCGGCTCAGGCCTACTACGCGAAGCAGGCGTTTCTGCGCTTCGTGCCGGAGGACCGAATCCTGACGTGGGACAACGCCCGTCTCGCGATGAAGTAGCCGATGTCGCAGGGCTTTTGCCGCCACGCCGGTGTCGACATTGACCCTACCGAATTGCTTACTGTAGCGTCGCAAGTATGACGCCTGAGAGTTCCCAGCTGCGGCGGAGCGCCCGCGGATGACCGCCACGCAAGCGTGCGGCCTCAGGGTCGACGGGGGCATCTTCACCGATCTCGCCCGGGTGCCTGAGCTGGCGAGGACGCTCGAGAAACAGGGCTACGACGCCTGCTGGACCGGCGAGATCAACCACGACCCGTTCCTGCCGCTGCTGCTGGCCGCCGAACACACCACGCGACTCGAACTGGGCACCAGCATCGCGGTGGCGTTCGCGCGCAATCCCATGATCGTGGCCAATCTCGGCTGGGATCTGCAGACCTACTCGCAGGGCCGGTTCATCCTT
>DATJOR010000305.1:0-5869 GCA_035506875.1 Mycobacterium sp. | reverse complement strand
CGCACGGACCGTGCCGACAAAGACGTCGGCCACCCGCACCCGGCTGTTGTCGTTGAGCGCCAACGTGTCTGGCATCTGCACGTAGATCGTGTAGGAGCCGGGCCCGGTGCCCGGGCCGCCGGGCATCGGCACATTGGCGATGCCGTGCCAGCTCGCGCACGACGTCAGCGTGATGGCAGCCACCAGCAGAGCCAGGCACCTCCTGGCGGCGCGCCTCACTCCCCACCTCCTGCCGACACGGCCGCCTCGGCGGGCAGCGGTGGTGCGGCCGGCGCGGGCGTCGGCGCGACCGGCCCCGGTACCACCTCGGGTCCCGGTGACGGAGGCGGTATCGGACCCGGGTTGCCGGGGACGCCGAGGTAGGGCAGCGGGCCGGGTGCTTCGTTGTAGGCATTCGGATAGCCCGGCGGTGTCTGCAGATTCGACTGCACCGGCGGGGCGTCCGGGCCGCCGAGGAGTTCGGCCAGCGAGTCCGGCGTCAGCAAGCTCGCCGTGACCGGACTGACCTGTGTGCCCTGCATGCCCGGCGCGACAATCCAGCCCTGCTGTGTGTTGCGGTGCGACAACGGGGTATCGGGTACCCATATCCCGGGAACGGTGGTGTCCTTGTAGCCATCCGGCGGCTGCAGTCGCGGCTCGGAGTAGGCGACTTCCTTGGGAAGGGTCTCGGCGGTGCTGAACAGGTTGAGGCCGAACGGAAGGTAGTTGAACTTGATCGCATCGAGGATCGGCGCCAGATATTGCGCACACAGCTCGGCCGATTCTTGATACCCGAGCCGGCTACCCGCCTGAATCATGCTGCAGAAGAACTGCATTGGGTTGCTGAAGTTTGGGATGGCCGGAATGGACACGACCGCGCCGTGCGATGGATGATAGATCTCGCTCAGGTTCGCGGCCAGCGTCGGGAGCACATGCAGGCCGGTCTCCAAACCGTTCAGTGGCTCGGGTTGCACGATCGTGTTGGTCACCGTGCCGAGGTTGTCGATGTCGTGCGTCAGCACCTCGCGGTTCTTGTCCAAGAACGGGCGAAGCGTGGCAAGCAGGCCGTCGAATTGCTGTAAGGCATTGGCGAGGTCGGTGTCGGAGTGGGTCAGCCTGTCGGTGAACTGGGCCAGGTTGGTGTTCAACGCGACGAACTGCTGGTCGTCTTGGTGCAGGGCGTTGACGAAAAGCGCCAGGCTGTGCACCACCGCGAAGAAGTCGCCGCGGCCCTGGTTCAGCGCAGTGAGCGCCCGCGACAGGCTGTTGAGTGTGGTGTTGATCTGCTTGCCCTTGCCGGCCAGCCCGTCGGCGTAGGCCGTGATGACGTCACCGAAGGGTCCTTTCGGCTGTTCCTTGGTGGGCCCCAGTTTGGCGACGACGTTGGCGACGCTGTCGCGCAGTTGGTCCCACTCGGTGGGCACCTGGGTGCGTTCTTCCGGGATCACCGCGTTGTTGGCCAGCACCGGACCGCCCTTGTAAGGCGGCTCCAGCTGAATGGTCCGCGATGCCACCAGCGTGGGGTTGAGGATCACTGCGGAGGCGTTGGCGGGCACCTTGTACTTGTTGGCGTAGTGGAAGGTCACCTTCATCTTGTCGCCGGCCGGCTCGATCTTGTCGACCGAACCCACCCGAATGCCGACGATCTGGACCCGGTCGCCGGAGTACAGTGCGTTGGCCGCCGGGAAATAAGCCACCACAGTGTTATTCGTCAACTTTTTGTACAGGTGGAAGCCAACGAACGCGAGCACGATGGCCAGTACCACCGCGAGCGATGCGATGATCACCGATGTCCGCGGGCGCAGGTTGCGGAGGCTTTTTCGAAAAGTAGGGGTGCCGTTCAATTTTGGCTACCCCCCGTGACACCGCTGCCTCCCGCTCCTCCGGGGTTGATGAACGGAGCCGGCAGTTGCTCGCCCGGTCCCGGGGGCGCCGGGGGTCCCGGTGGCAGCCCGGGGGCGAAGGTGGACGGCGGCGCGGGCGGACCGGCTGGTCCCAGCGGCTCGGTGCGCGCTCCGGGCGGCCCGGGCGCGAGCGGTACCGGGGTGCCCGGCACGTCCGGCGGCGGCAGGCCGGGGCGCCCGGCAATCGGGATGCCCGGCGTCGGCGGCAGCCCGTTCGGGTTCGGCGGCGACGAGGCGACGTCGGGCAACGCCGGGTACGGCCCGTTGGGCCCGAACGGACCCTGTCCTTGATCGACACCCGCACACGGCATCGGGTTGCCCGGCCGCGGTAGCAGTTCCGGTGGCGGCGCATACGAACAGGGCGATCCGGGCGCCACCGCCGGCCCCGGGTGATCCGGGGTGCCCTCGAGCACCGGCGGCGCGGGCGGCGGCGCACCGTTGGGGAACCGGGTGCCGTTGGGGTCGGGGAACTTGAACGCCGGCAAGCCCGCGCTGCGCCAGAAGTCCTCCGGGTCGATCCCGCGCTTCTTGAACGCGGCATCCACCCACGGCTGCAGGATCCAGTACGGCAGCAGATTGGACAGGACGATCTTGAAGTACGGTCCCGACGCGACGGTTTCACCCAGCGAAGCGGCGAATTGGCCGACATACTTGAGACTTTGAGCCAGATCCTCCTTGCGCGCGACCAGCACGTCGCTGATCGAACGCAGCTGCTCCAGCACCGCATTTAGATTCGGGTTGTCGTTGATGAAGCCCTGCACTTGGGCCGAGAACGCCGCAACGTTCGCGAGCAGCGCGTCGATGGCGCGTCCACGTTCGTTGAATGCGGCCAGTAGTGTCTTCGCGTTGACCAGTAGCCGGTTGACTTGTTCGCTGCGGTCGCCGAGCACGCTGGCCACCGTGTTGGCCTGCTCGAGCAGGTGGGTGATCGCTTCGTCGCGTTTGCCGATGCTGTCGGAGAATCGGGCCAGACCTTCCAGCGCGGGGCTCAGGTGCGAGTAGGTCTGAGTGATTGTCTGCGACAACACATTCAGCGACTGTTTGACGGTGTCGATGTTCCACCCGCTGGCCGCCTTGGCGATGTCGAAGTTCGCGTCGTAGAGCTGATACGGGGTGGTGCTTTGCCCGAGCGGCAGCACACCGTTCGGACGTAACGTGGTGGTGCCCCGCGGCTCGATATCGAGTACCTTCTTGCCCAGCACGGTGTCGGTCTTGATCGCCAGCCGGCTCTCGGTGCCGATGGTGTTGCTGCCAAGGGAGAACTTGATCACGGCGTGGCCGTCGTCGATCTTGAACCCCTCGACCTTGCCGACTTCCACGCCGGTGATGCGCACCTTGTCACCTTTGTTCAGCCCGGCAGAGTCGGTGAACTGCCCGAAGTAGGTCGGAGTGGCGAACAGCATCGGCGCGCTGGTAAAGCTTTGGCCCACAGCGACAATGAGCAGCAGCACGGTCGTGCCCAGTAGGCCGATCCGTACCCGGTTGGAAGGCTGCAACGTTCTCATTGTGGCGTGCACCTGCCCGTCGGTTGCTGCCAGATCCGGACGCTGCGTACCGGGCCGCCCGCCTGTAGCCCGTTCCACCTGATCGTGACGTCACAGACGTAGAAGTTGACCCAGTCTCCGTAGAGGCCGATGCTGCGGCCGATCAGGTTGAACGCGGTTGGCACCTTTTGCATCAGGTCGTTGAGCCCGTCGCGTTGGTCGACGAGGGGCTGCTGGAGGGCCTGCAGGTAGTTGAGTTCCTTGTGCAGCACTGCCCGGTTGTCGGACAGCAGGTCAGCTACCGTGCCCGCGGCGTTGCTGATGTTCGCAACGCCGTCGGCCAGCGGGTCGGCGTGGTTCTTCAGCCCGGTGATCAGTTTCTCGAAATTGTCGACGGTCGAGTCGAACTCCTTGCGATGTTTGACCGTGGTGTCCAGCACGACATTCAGGTTTTTGACGACGTCGCCGATCGCCTGATCCCGCTCGGCGATACGGGAAGTCGCCTGGGCGGTCTGGTCGAGGATGTCGTTGATCGTGCCGCCCTGACCCTGAAACACGGTGATGATGGCCGAGGCGATGGTGTTGACCTTTTCGGGGTCGAGCGCCCGAAACAGCGGCTTGAAACCACCGATCAGGGCGTCCAGATCCAACGCCGGCGATGTGTGTGACAGCGGGATGAATCCGCCCGGCGGCAGGACCCGGTCAGCACCCTCGCCGTCGCCGCGGTTGAGTTCCACATAGCGGTTGCCCACCAGGTCGAGGTAGCGGATCTGCGCTGTCGTCGACTGGTAGAGCGGTACCGACCGATCGACGTCGAAGTCCACCTTCACCCGCCGGCCGGCGTCGATCAGCTGTATCTTTTTGACCTTGCCGATCTCCACTCCGTAGGCCCGGACGAACTGACCGTTGCGCAACCCGCTGCCGTTGCTGAACTCAGCGGAGTAGGAGTTGGTGCTGTTGAAGCGCATCTGACCGAACACCACGATGATGGACACCGTGATCAGCAGCAGCACCAACGAGATGATGCCGAGTTTGATGGCGTTGCCGGTACTGTTGTTCATGGGTTGATCGTGTTGTCTCCGACTTGGCGGCCCCAGACGTACTCGATTGCGTACGGTGAGCCGGTATCAACGTGGTTGTACGGTGCGAGACTCGCGCCGGTATCCATCACCAGGGTCGGTGCGGGCCACAGATCACGGGTAATGGGTTGCCAGCAACCCGGCGCGCCGCCCGGGCCGCCACGCGCGTTGACGCGGGGCAGATTGTCCGGATAGACGTAGGGATTCGGCGCTCCGCCGACCAGTCCGGCGAGGCCCAGCAGTCCCGTTGAGCCCACCGCACCGAACAAGCCCGGCAGCGTGAGGATGCCGCCCAGGCCGGACATCAGCTCGGTCATCGTCCTCAGCGCGTAGCCGTTGCCGCCGCCCACCGTCTCGTATCCTTTGGGCTCGGTGTCGTAGTAATTGCGGATGGTGCAAAAGATTTCGGGACTGTAGGTGTCCAGCAGCTGAGCGGTCGGCTTCAGGTCGGCGATGCCGCGCTGTAGGTAGGGCCCGCCCTTGGCGAAGATGTCTGCGCCGGTGTTGCCCACCCCGGTCGCGGCCAACAACGCGGCGTCCAGGTCGGCCTCCTGCCGATGAAACGTGCGCGCCGTGATCACCGCATTGCTCAGCGAGTCGAACAGATCCGGCGCGGCGTCGGTGTAGATGTCGCCGAGCGCGGCCAGCTGTTGAATGTCGTGGCGGATCTGCGGCATCCGCGGATTGACGTTATCGAGGATGGCGTTGGCGTTGACGATCGACTGCCCGAACTTGTCGCCCAACCCGCTCAATGCCTCGGCGGCCGCGGCCAGCGTCAGGTTCAGCTTGACCGGATCTATCGTCTCCGCGATGGCGGTGAGCGTCTCGAACAGCGTATTGAACTCCGTCGTCACCGAACTCGCATCAATCACATGCTGCGGGGTAATACGCTGCGGCGTAGGGTTTTTCGGCGAGGTCAATGACACATACTTGTTGCCGAATACTGTGGTCCCCTGGATATCGGCGTCCACATTGGCCGGAATAAGCCTGATGTACTTGGGATCCACGTCCAAGTCCAACTTGGCAGCCGGTTTGCCGTCGCGCTGAATCTCCGAGATGCCGGCCACCCGACCGATTTCCACTCCGTTGTAGGTGATCTTCGAACCCGGATCCATCACCAGCCCCGACCGGGCGGCCACCATCGTCAAGCGGGTTTTCGGTGTGAGCTCTCCCCGAAACTGAAACCACCAGAACACCAACACCACCGCGCTGACCAACAAGAACACCAAAGCCGTTGTCTTATACCGCGGAATAATTAACCGGTTGACCTTGCCGCGCGGAGCCGTCATGACGTCTACACCGTGAGGTTGAAGTTGGGGTTTTTGCCGTAGACCGCCATTGCGGTCAGCACGACCACGACGACGATCGTGATCAGCGACAGCCGCATCGACCGTCCGACCGCCTCACCGACGCCGACCGGCCC
>DATJOR010000304.1:0-2501 GCA_035506875.1 Mycobacterium sp. | reverse complement strand
ATCGCGGCAGCCGGCCTCAAAGTGCCGAGGGTGCCTCGATGACCGAAATCCGGGCTGCCATCGAGGAGATCATCGCCACCGTCGTCGCCAAGCCGCGCGCGGCCCGGGATCCGGTGAACCAGCCGACGATCAACAACTGGGTCGAGGCTTTGGGGGACGTCAACCCGATCTACGTGGATGAGGCCGCGGCCCGCGCCGCGGGACACCCTGGAATTGTGGCCCCACCGGCCATGATTCAGGTGTGGACCATGTTCGGCCTGGGCGGAGAGCGTCCATCCGACGATCCCATGGGCCCGATGATGGAGCTGTTCGACGGCGCAGGGTATGTGGGTGTGGTCGCCACCAACTGTGAGCAGACTTACCATCGGTACTTGCGACCGGGCGAGCAGGTCAGCATCGCCTCCGAGATGCGCGACGTCGTCGGCCCCAAGCAGACGGCGCTCGGTGAGGGCTGGTTCATCAACCAGCACATCACCTGGCGCGTCGGCGATGAGGATGTCGCCGAGATGGAGTGGCGCATCCTCAAATTCAAACCGCGCGAGTCTGCTTCGGGCCCCGCGGTGCCTGCAGACCTGGACGCCGACGCCATGATGCGGCCGGCGGTGTCGCGGGACACCGCGTTCTTCTGGGAGGGCGTCAAAGCGCACGAGTTGCGGATCCAGCGGCTGCAGGACGGTAGCCTGCAGCATCCGCCGGTGCCCGCTATCTGGCAGGACAAAGCGGAGCCCATCGACTACGCGGTAGCCGGCGGCACGGGTACGGTGTTCAGCTTCGTGGTGCACCACGCGCCGAAGGTGCCGGGTCGCACACTGCCGTTCGTGATCGCGTTGGTGGAACTCGACGAGGGCGTTCGCATGCTGGGCGAGCTGCGCAACGTTGACCATGCCGAGGTGAAGATCGGAATGCCCGTTCGCGCAACCTATATCGATTTCCCGGCCGGCGACTCCGGACCGGAGTGGAGCCTCTACGTCTGGGAGCCTGACGCATGAGCGCACCGGTCATTGAAGTCGGCACCAAGTTGCCCGAGCTGAAGCTGCACGGGGATCCCACGTTCATCATCTCGACTGCGTTGGCCACCAGGGACTTTCAGGACGTGCATCACGATCGCGATCTGGCGCAGGCCAAAGGATCGAAGGACATCTTCGTCAACATCCTCACCGACACCGGGCTGGTGCAGCGGTACATCACCGACTGGGCCGGACCGTCGGCGTTGATCAAGTCGATCGGGCTACGGCTCGGTGTGCCGTGGTACGCCTACGACACGGTGACGTTCTCCGGTGAGGTGACCGCGGTGGACGATGGCCTGATCACGGTAAAAGTGGTGGGCAGCAACAGTCTTGGCGATCACGTCATCGCAACTACCACGCTCACGATCGGGGATGCGTAATGTTGTCGGGCAAGGCTGCCATTGTCGGCATCGGTGCCACCGACTTCTCCAAGGACTCCGGCCGCAGTGAGCTGCGGCTGGCCGCCGAGGCGGTGCGCGATGCCCTCGACGATGCCGGCCTGACGCCCGCCGACGTCGACGGGCTGACCACGTTCACGATGGACACCAACAAGGAGATCGCCGTCGCGCGGGCCGCCGGCATCGGTGAGCTGAAGTTCTTCGCCCAGACCCACTACGGCGGCGGTGCTGCGTGCGGGACCGTCCAGCACGCCGCCATGGCGGTCGCGACCGGGGTGGCCGACGTCGTCGTCGCATACCGGGCCTTCAACGAGCGGTCCGGCATGCGGTTCGGCCAGGTACAGACGCGGCTGGTGGGAGACGCGAGCGCCCAAGCGGATTCGACATCGGCGGACAACTCCTTCTCGTATCCGCACGGGCTTTCGACGCCTGCGGCGCAGGTGGCGATGATCGCTCAGCGGTATATGCATTGGTCCGGGGCGACGAGTCGGGACTTCGGCGCCATCTCGGTGGCTGACCGCCGGCATGCCGCGACGAACCCCAAGGCCTACTTCTACGAAAAGCCGATAACCATTGAGGACCACCAGAATTCGCGATGGATCGCCGAGCCGCTGCGACTGCTGGATTGCTGCCAGGAAACCGACGGCGCGGTGGCGATCGTGGTGACTTCGGCCGAGCGGGCCAAGGACCTCAAACACCGGCCGGCGATCATCGAGGCCGCGGCCCAAGGCTCGAGCCCCGACCAGTACACGATGGTCAGCTACTACCGAGACGAACTCGGCCTGCCCGAGATGGGACTGGTTGGTCAGCAGCTGTGGAAGCAGTCCGGGCTGTCACCGACTGATATCCAGACGGCGGTGCTTTACGACCACTTCACCCCGTTCACCCTGATTCAGTTGGAGGAGTTGGGATTCTGCGGTAGGGGTGAAGCCAAAGACTTCATCGCCGACAGTGCCGTCGAGGTGGATGGGCGACTGCCGATCAACACCCACGGTGGGCAACTCGGCGAGGCTTACATCCACGGCATGAACGGCATCGCCGAGGGAGTGCGCCAACTACGTGGTACCTCGGTGAACCCGGTGCCCGACGTCGAGCA
>DATJOR010000303.1:0-42768 GCA_035506875.1 Mycobacterium sp. | reverse complement strand
CGCGCTACCGCCTTGAAAGGGCGGCGTCCTAGGCCGCTAGACGAAGGGGGCCAGAACCGAATCTCTCCGGGGTACTCGCAACATGGTTACGTTAGGAGCCAAGCCAGCTTAGGGCACCACCGACCCAATCCTCAAACGAGCAGCGCCGGCCAACCAGTTATTCTGTCCGTCGCGCCCCTATAGCTCAGTTGGTAGAGCTACGGACTTTTAATCCGCAGGTCCTAGGTTCGAGTCCTAGTGGGGGCACCGAAGATGTGCCAAGGGTGGCTTTAGAGCGACGGCAGGATGTCGGTCATGAAGTTGCCGCCGGTAGCCAACGCGTTGAGCATGTCGCCGAAGACGGCGGCGAGGTCGGAGTTGCCGGCAGTAGTCGCGTCCGCGCCGGCGGTGGCGGTGCTATCAGTCCCTACGATCGAGGCGATGTCGTTGCTGCCGAGGACAGTTTCGCTAAACCCGCCGGCACGGGCGGCATCGTCGCCGCCCCCGGTGTCGATGACGTAGGCGAAGTTGCCGTTGCCGTCTTGGGCAACGGCCTGGCCGTTGGTGCCGATGCCGATGGCGGAGTCGAAGTTGCCGAATTGCGCAACGACGCCGCCATTGCCCGCGGCGTCGATGGCGGTGGCTGAGTCGTAGCTGCCGAATTCGGCAACGGCCGGGCTGTTATTCCCGTTGGCGTACGCGGTGTCAAAGCTGCCGCCCTTCGCAACTGCCTCACCAGCGGTGCCGATGTCGGTGGCGGAGTTGAAGTTGCCGGTGGTGGCCTCGGCGATGGTGCTGGTACCGAAGGCCGTAGCGAAGTCAAAGATGCCACCGGTGGCCTCGGCGTAGGCGCCGCTGCCGACGGCGATCGCGATATCCCCCATGCCGGAGGTGGCGGTTGCGGTGGTGTCTGCCGCCGGGATCAGGTCGTACCCGTCGATTGAGATCTGGAAATCGAACTCGTCGGCCGAGGCGACCCCCGGCGTGGACGCCACCGCCGCCCCAACACCCAGTCCGACCGCCAGGATGCCCAGCCGAGCGAAACCGCGAAGTTTGATCATGGGGTCTTCCTTCCCCAGTGCGCGCTTGTCACAGCAAACCAGCGAACTACACCAGCAGTGTAAGCGCGGGCTTAACAGAATGTAAGTGCAACCTGAAGAGGTGGGCCAGCCCTACGCGCCCGGCAGATGCAGCTGAATCACCTCGCTGAGGTGGCGGCCCACATCGTCGAGCGCATCTGTCGATCCGCTGGCGAGCGCGACGAGCACACCGCCCTCGATTGCGGCAATCACCAACGTCGCCAGCGAGCGGGCTGTGCTCGGGTCGACACCGGAGCAAACCAATCGATCCGTGAGTATGCTGCGCCACTCGTCGACAGCCTCGCCAGCTGCCTGGGCGGCTTCCGGAGCTTCCGAACGGCCGAGGATCGCAGCAACGATCGGGCAGCCGGCTTCCATGTCCGTTGCGCGCAGCTGCGTCTTCCACTGGTCGATGAAGGTCTGGACGGCCTGGATCGGGTCACCTCCCTCGTCGGCCGACCGGATCACGGCGCTCAGCGCTTGCCCGGCGACGCGGGTCGCTTCGGTCACGAGTTCTGCCTTGCCGCCCGGGAAATTCAAGTAGACCGTTCTTCGCGCGACCCCGCTGTCTTCCAGCAGAGCATTGAGACCGGCTCCGGCGACGCCTCGACGTCGAACCAGACCCGTGATGCTGGCGATGAGGGCGTCGCGCGCGGCCATGGGTTGAACTATACCGATTGGTCTACTACCGTGATGGCCGTGACCAACACCGACAAGACGTTGCGGAAGTTCCACAGAGAGCGGGCTGTCGGCCGCTTGCTCAATCCGGCAGTCCAAGGGCTGAGCAAGCTCGGACTGCGTACCGCGCTGGCCACCGAACTGGAAACCGTCGGCCGCAAGACCGGCCAGGCCCGCCGCGTGCCCGTTTCAGCGCAATTCGACCACGATGGAGCGTGGGTCATTTCTCAGCACGGCACCCGCTCTGGTTGGGGTCGAAACATCGCCGACAATCCCAATGTTCGTGTGCGACAGGGCAATCGGTGGCGCGTGGGCGTGGCGAATTTCAGGCCTGATGACGATGTCGTGGCGCGCGGCCGCAAGTTCGGGCGCGTGGGTGCCAAGGTCGTCAAGGCGTTGGAGACGACTCCCGTGTCGGTCCGGATCGACTTCACCGATTGACGCAACGGCGTTTCGGGGGTACTCCCGGGCCCATGAGAGGAATATCCCGTCGCTCCTTCGGGCAACTCGCGGCGGCTGCCGGCGCGGTGGGCGCCGCGGGACTGGCGGCCGCGTGTGGCTCCAGGCAGCCGACCACTCCCCCCGCGCCGTCGGGGCCGGGTGTCGGCTTCGTGCTGTCCCATGAGCAGTTCACCACGACCCAGCTCGTTGAACAGGCGCAGGCCGCCGAGCAGGCGGGGTTCCGCTACTTGTGGGCCAGCGACCACCTGCAGCCATGGCAGGACAACGAGGGTCATTCGATGTTCCCGTGGATCACGTTGGCGCTGGTGGGCCAGCGCACCAACCACATCCCGTTCGGCACCGGCGTGACGTGTCCCATCTATCGCTACCACCCGACCACCGTCGCGCAGGCGTTTGCGTCGCTCGCGGTGCTCTATCCGGGCCGGGTGTTTCTCGGCGTCGGCACCGGCGAGCGGCTCAACGAGCAGGCGGCCACCACCCAGTTCGGGCCCTACCGAGAGCGTCATGACCGGTTGATCGAAGCCATTACGCTGATCCGTCAGCTATGGGGCGGTCAGCGAATCTCCTTCCAGGGAACGTATTTTCAGACCAATCAGCTCAAGCTGTACGACCGGCCGCCGTCTCCCCCACCGATCTTCGTCGCCGCGGGCGGTCCCAAAAGCGCGCACCTGGCCGGCCAGTACGGCGACGGCTGGATCACCGAGGCCGACGGCGTCACAAATCGAAAGCTGGTGGCAGCATTCAACCAGGGTGCGCACGACTCCGGACGCGATCCCGGCACGCTAAGCAAGCGAGCCGAAATGTTCACCGTCGTCGGCGATCAGAACGAAATCAACCATGCCGCAGAGCTATGGCGGTTCACCGGCGGCGCCGTCGATCAACCTAATCCCGTCGCCATTCAACAAGCGGCCCAGGCCAATCCACTGGACAAGGTGATCAAAGGCTGGACCACCGGCACCGATCCCGCCACGCACATCAAAGCCGTACAGGCCATTTTGGACACCGGCGCAACGCCGTTCATGCATTTCGCGCAACGCAATCCGCTGACCGCGATCGACTTCTATCGTTCGAACGTCCTACCGCGCCTGCACTAGCGGGTCAGCTACGCACCGCGTTGAGGTACGTGATGTCGGCGAACGCTTGCGCAACATCGTCGTCGGCGTAGACGAAGCCGTTGGCGGCATGCATTTCAGCGACGGTGCGGTGCGACACCTGCCAACCTCGCTGAGTCAGGTATTCGATGATGTGGCTCCGCTCGAAATGGTAGACGAGATCGTTGAAGTCGACGACGTCGAAGCCGAGCTCACTCATCCGCTCGTGATGTGCCCGCCACCGCTCGTCAGCGAACATCGTTGTGTCCGGTACGAATTCGCAAGCCAGCTGGCTGCCGGCACCGCTCAATCCGCTGATGTTGTCGAACAACGCATCCTGCGCCTCCGGGGGCAGGTAGACCAGCAACCCCTCGGCGCTCCACGCGGACGAGGCCTGCGGATCGAATCCCGCCGCCTTCAGAGCAGCTGGCCAGTCGTCGCGCAAATCAACAGCTACGGTTCGACGTTCGGCGGTCGGCTCGGCGCCGAGCGTGCTCATCGTCGAGGTCTTGAACGCGATGACATCCGGCAGGTCGACCTCGTAGACGACGGTGCCGTCCGGCCAGGGCAGGCGGTAGGCACGCGCATCCAGACCGGAGGCCAGGATGACCACCTGGCGGATACCGCTGCGCGTCGCGTCGAGGAAGTAGTGGTCGTAGAACCGGGTGCGGACCGCCATTCCCCGCGCCATCCGATCCGGATCGAATTCGTGTTCTTCGGTGACCGGTATTTCGTTGTTCACCAGTCGGCTGTATACGTCGATGCCGACCGCGCGCACCAACGGCGCGGCAAACGGGTCGTTGATCAATCCGGCGGCCGAGGACAACGCCCGTTGGGCAGCGACCATCGTCGCCGTTGCGCCGACACTCGTCGCCAGATCCCAGCTGTCGCTTTCGCTGCGTATCGACATTGCGGCTCCTATCTCGGCGTTTCAATAATATAGATCACCTAGATATCAGCCGAGGATGGGGATCGTCATGGACGGCGAAATCCTGGCCGAGAGCGCCACCCCCGCGAGGCGGCGCTGGACCTCTACCGAGATTGGTGGGAACGCAATGGTCGCAGTCGGGCGGCGCAGTGAGCGCAACCCCTTGACAGCGCCGACCGCTGCGCTACTATCTGCGTATGCATGCAGATAACGAGAATGTCCGGTTGCCGGACGACCAGGTCAGCCTGGTGGTCGAGGTGTTCCGGATGTTGGCCGACGCCACTCGCGTGCAGGTGCTGTGGTCACTCGCCGATCGCGAGATGTCGGTCAACGAACTCGCCGAGCATGTGGGTAAGCCGGCGCCCTCGGTGTCCCAGCACCTGGCGAAGCTGCGGATGGCCCGGCTGGTACGAACTCGCCGCGACGGCACGACGATCTTCTACAGCCTGGAAAACAACCACGTGCGACAGCTGGTCGTCGACGCCGTCTTCAACGCTGAGCACGCCGGCCCCGGGGTGCCGCGTCATCACCGCACCGATGCCCCGCTGCAGGCAGTTGCCCAACCGGAAACACAACGAAGGAGATGAGGATCATGTCGCACCACGACCACGCCCACGAAGGGCCGCACTCGCACGAGCACGAGCACGGCGGGGTCACTCACACGCACGCGCACACCGAGCACGAACACGAGCACGTCGAGCACGAGCACACCCACACCCACGACGACGGAACCGAGCACACCCACGGACATGTGCATCAGTCCGGCCTGGAAGAACCGCACAACCACGCGCACAGCTGATCGCCGGCGCGCCCGCCGGCGGTTGTTAGACGTTGGGGCAGTAGTGCTTTGGGCTGTCCCGCTCGTCAAGCGGCGGCAAGTTGCGCGCGGGGGTGTGCACCAGCGGCGTCGCGGCCGGGATGCGGCCGGTGGCCCGGTCCCAGCCCGCCCGGGCCCGCGGGTGCATGCGGCTCCGGCGGGGCAGACACGCAAAGACCAGCCGCACGAAGTCGCCGAAGCGGCGGTGTAGCCACTCGTCGCGACGCGACCAGGTATAGCCCATCAGCTGACGCACCGGCGGGTCGTAGAGGCCGACCGTGAGCCAGACGAAGAACGGCGACAATAACTTTCGTTGCAGGGCCCACAGCCGGTCCGGAACCCACTGCGCGAACGGCGGTTTGGGCAGTTCGGTCAAGTTGAGCACCTCGCGTGCGGCGAAGTTGTTCTCCAGCACCTCGCGGCACATGCGGTCCCAGTAGACCTGGAACTCCTCCCACGTCTTCGGCACCGGGCGCATGCTCATCCCATACATCCGATACCACTGGATGTGTTCGTCGAACAGCTGGCGCTTCTGCTCTTCGGTGATGCCGCCGCAGAACCGTTCGGCCACGTGGATCGTGCCGACAAAGAAGGTGGAGTGCGCCCAGTAGAAAACGTCGGGATTCAACGCGTGGTAGCGCCGGCCCTGGCTGTCGGTGCCCTTGATGTCGGTGTGGTAGTCGCGCACCTCGGCGCCGGTCTGCGGCGCGCGGTCGGCGTCGAAGACCACGCCACCGATCGGGTATAGCGACCGCAGCAACCGCGGCCAGCGCTCCCGGAAGAAGGTCGAATGCTCCTCGACGGCCGCGCCCAGTTGCGGATGCATGTTCTGCATCGATCCGGCCCACGGACCCTGCAGCATGCCGCGCCAGTCACCGAAGTACTTCCACGTCAGCGAGTCCGGGCCCAGCGGCGGCGCGTCATACCCGAGCGGCGACACCGGGCAACCCGTTGCCACCGCAGGCGTGCTGGTCAGCGGGCATACCTCAGACGTATCTTGAGTCACTGGCAAACGTTTCCTGTCCGTGGCAGTCAGAATGACTACATGCGTTGTCAGTATAGAGCCTAGGAGTGATGTGCCGTCCGGTCAACGCTCGCGCCGCTGGTCCGGCGTTCCCCTGGAGGATCGCCAGGCTCTCCGGCGGGACGAGCTCATTGCGGCCGGCGTGCAGTCGCTCGGCGGGGAAGGCGGCCCGGCCGTGACAGTGCGGGCGGTGTGCCGCGAAGCTGGGCTGACCGAACGCTACTTCTACGAAAGCTTCGCTGACCGAGACGAATTCGTGCGCGCCGTCTACGACGACGTCTGTACCCGCGCCATGTCGGCGCTGATGTCTGCGACCACACCCCGCGAAGCCGTTGAGCAATTCGTCGCGTTGATGGTCGACGACCCGGTCCGCGGGCGGGTGCTGTTGCTGGCCCCCGCGGTGGAACCGGTGCTGGTCCGGTCGGGCGCGGAGTGGATGCCCAGCTTCATCGAACTGCTCCAGCGCAAGCTGACCCAGATCAGCGACCCGGTGCGGCAGAAAATGATCGCCACCAGTTTGATCGGCGGCCTGACCGCCCTGTTCACCGCCTACCTGGACGGCCGATTGGCAGCCAGCCGGGAGCAGTTCATCGACTACTGCGTAGAAATGCTGCTCAGCAGGGCCTCGACGCACTAGACGCACTAGACGCACTAGACGTACTAGACGCACTAGAGGGCGCGACACGAAAATGATCTCGCCGGACGGAACTTGAATGTCACCGGCGTACACAGATATATTGACTGAAACCGACAGACACAGATAACTGGGAGGCGTTGTGCCGGATCCTCGAGACCTGGACCTGTTGCGCGAACTCGAACCGGTTGTCGAGAAGTACATGAACCGCCACGAGAGCATGCACAAGTCCTGGAACCCGCATGACTACATCCCGTGGTCGGACGGCAAGAACTTTTATGCGCTCGGCGGCCAGGACTGGGAGCCGGGCCAGTCGAAGCTGACCGACGTCGCGCAGGTCGCCATGGTGCAGAACCTGATGACAGAGGACAACCTGCCGTCGTATCACCGCGAGATCGCGATGAGTTTCGGCATGGACGGCGCCTGGGGGCAATGGGTAAACCGCTGGACGGCGGAGGAGAACCGGCACGGCATCGCGCTGCGCGACTACCTTGTCGTCACCCGCGCGGTCGACCCGATGGAGTTGGAGAAGCTGCGGCTCGAGGTGGTGAACCGGGGCTTCAGCCCGGGCCAGAACCGCCAGGTTCGAGACGACCTGTTCTGCGAGAACCTTTTCGACTCGATCGTCTATGTCACGTTCCAGGAATTGGCCACCCGCATCTCGCATCGCAACACGGGCAAGGCCTGCAACGAGACCATCGCCGATCAATTGCTGGCTAAGATTTCGGCCGACGAGAACCTGCACATGATCTTCTACCGCGACGTCACCGAGGCCGGCTTCGAGATCGAGCCGGACAAGGCGATGAAGTCTCTGCACAAGGTGCTGCACAACTTCCAGATGCCCGGCTACCAGGTGCCGGAGTTTCGCCGCAAGGCCGTGATGATCGCCGTCGGCGGCGTCTACGACCCGCGCATCCACCTCGACGAGGTCGTGATGCCGGTGCTGAAGAAGTGGCGCATCTTCGAGCGCGAAGATTTCAGCGGCGAGGCTGCCCGGCAGCGGGACGAACTTGCCGTGCTGATCAAAGAGCTCGAAGTGTCGTGCGACAAGTTCGAGATCTCCAAACAGCGCCAACTCGACCGCGAGGCCCGCACGGGCAAGCGGGTCACCGCCGAGGAACTGCACCACACCGAGGGCACGCTGACCCTGAGCCGGCGGTAGCTCGCCTTGCGCATTGGTCCCATCACGCTGGCCAGCCCGGTGGTCCTCGCCCCGATGGCGGGCGTGACGAACGTCGCATTCCGCACCCTGTGCCGCGAGCTCGAGCAGGCGCGCGTTGGAACCGTCAGCGGCCTCTACGTCTGCGAGATGGTGACGGCGCGTGCGCTCGTCGAGCGGCATCCGGTCACCATGCACATGACGGCGTTCTCCGCCGACGAGACGCCGCGGTCGCTGCAGCTGTACACCGTGGATCCCGCGACCACGTACGCGGCGGTGAAGATGATCGCCGACGAAGGCCTGGCCGATCACGTCGACATGAACTTCGGCTGCCCGGTGCCCAAGGTCACCCGCCGCGGTGGCGGGGCGGCGCTGCCGTTCAAGCGGCGGCTGTTCGGTCAGATCGTCGCCGCGGCCGTGCGCGCCACCGAGGGCACTGACATCCCGGTGACCGTCAAGTTCCGCATCGGCATTGACGACGCCCACCACACCCATCTCGATGCGGGGGTGATCGCGGAGTCCGAGGGCGCCGCCGCGGTCGCGCTGCATGCCCGCACCGCGGCGCAGCGCTATTCCGGAACCGCGGATTGGGAGCAGATCGCCCTGCTCAAGCAGCATGTGCGGACGATTCCGGTGCTCGGCAACGGCGACATCTTCGAAGCCAGCGATGCGCTGACCATGATGGCCGTGACTGGCTGCGACGGCGTCGTCATCGGTCGCGGCTGTCTGGGCCGGCCCTGGCTCTTCGCCGAGCTCTCGGCCGCGTTCACCGGCAGCCCGCCGCCCGCCCCGCCCAATCTCGGCGAGGTCGCCGACATCATCCGCCGGCACGGCGAGCTGCTCGGCGCCCACTTCGGCGAAGACAAGGGCATGCGCGACATGCGTAAGCACATTGCCTGGTACCTGCACGGCTTCCCGGCCGGATCCGAACTGCGGCGGGCGCTGGCGCTGGTCAAAACACGCGACGAACTCGAAGTTCTGTTGGACAAGCTGGACCCCAACGTGCCGTTCCCGACCGCGGCAACCGGCCCTCGCGGGCGCCAAGGATCACCGTCCCGGGTGGCCCTGCCGGAGGGCTGGCTAACCGACCGCGAGGACTGCACGGTGCCCGAAGGCGCCGACGTCATGCACTCGGGCGGTTAATCTCGCCCGTCCCGGGATCGCGTTTCCGGGCCTGTCTCAGTACGATGTGGAACTTGTTGCATACGGGACGGTGGCCCAGCCAGTTGCCACCACTGCTTCAACGACAACGCGACCGCACCGGTCGCTGGGATCTGCGGCGCTGCCACCGCTGGCGCTGCCCTGATGTACGCGACGAACACGCGGGCACCTCTCAGATTCGGAGGCCGGTAGGACATGAGTGACGGCGACTTTGGCGCCGACAAAGCCACTCCTGACGGCACTTCTGAGTTTTCGCACGCCTTGGGCGCCGACGGTGACGAGGTAGGACTTACCGGGGCGACGACGGGAACGCGAGCCGCCGCGCCGTGGGAGCGATTCGGATCGTCCCCGCAGCAGGTCGCCGTTGCCCCCCGATGGTCGCCACCTACCGAGCCGGAAGCCGACGACGACCGGCCTACCGGATGCCATACCGACGGTGCCCTGACGGTTGCCGAGCTGATCGCCAAGATCGGCGGCACAACCGCGACCCGGCCCAGCCATCACCGTGCGGCTCCCGACCCTGACCTGCCGGAACCGGACCGGGAGCTACCCACCGACGGGTACGGCGACGGATACGACGCGTACGCGGCGTCGGCCTCACCGGCGTATGCGTTTGCGGGCCTCGACCTGGAGGACGTCCGCGAGCAGACCACCGTGCTGCCGACAACGCCGCGCCGGACGCAGCCGGCGCTCACGGTCGACGAATCCGCAGTTGACGAAATCCTCGACGAGCCCGGGGCCGACGACGTCCGCACGCAGAAACCGCACCGCAGACGGCACGCGCTGATGCTGTTCGGTCGCCTGGTGGCCGCCGCTGTCGCGGCGCTGGCACTGGCACTGACCGGTGGAGCTTGGCAGTGGAGCGCGTCAAAGAACCATCGGCTCAACACCGTCAGCGCGCTGGACCCGCAGTCGCGGGACATCGTCGACCCCAACGCGCAGTACGGCGACGAGGACTTCTTGATCGTCGGCATGGACTCGCGGGCCGGGGCGAACAGCGAGATGGGTGCCGGCGATACCGAGGACGCCGGCGGCGCCCGGTCGGACACCGTCATGTTGGTCAACATCCCGGCTAACCGGAAGCGCGTTGTCGCAGTGTCGTTTCCGCGCGACTTGGCGATCACGCCGTTTCAGTGCGAGGCATGGAACCCCGACACCGGCGAATATGGCCCGATCTACGACTCTGACACGAAGAAGTGGGGCCCCCGATACGTCTACACCGAGACGAAACTGAATTCGACGTTCTCGTTCGGCGGCCCGAAGTGCCTGGTGAAAGAAATTCAGAAACTGTCCGGGCTCAGCATCAACCGCTTCATCGCCATCGACTTCGTCGGCTTCGCCAAGATGGTCGACGCGCTCGGCGGCGTCGAGGTGTGCAGCACAACTCCGCTGAAAGACTATGAGCTGGGCACCGTGCTGGCGCACTCCGGACGCCAACGGATCGACTCGAAAACCGCGCTCAACTACGTGCGCGCCCGCAACGTCTCCACCGAGAACAACGGCGACTACGGACGCATCAAACGCCAGCAATTGTTCCTGTCCTCGCTGCTGCGCTCGCTGATCTCGCAGGACACCTTCAATTCGCTGAACAAGCTCAACAACGTCGTCAATACCTTCATCAAGAACAGCTACGTCGACAACGTCAAGACCAAGGACCTCGTCCAACTCGGCCAATCGGTGCAGGGCCTGTCCGCCGGCCATGTGTCCTTCGTGACCGTGCCGACCGGCATTACCGACGAAAACGGCGACGAGCCGCCGCGCACCGCCGACATGCGAGCACTTTTCGACGCCATCATCAACGACGATCCGTTGCCGGGCGAAAACGACCTGAACGCGACATCGACGCCGCCGACCAAGTCGCTGACCAGCAAGGCGCCGCAGGCCAAGACCAGCAGCCCGCCGGCCCAGCCGCGCCCTGAGCAGGTTAACGAGGTGACGACAGCACCGCAGGACGTCACCGTGCAGGTGTCGAACTCGACCGCAAAGTCGGGGCTGGCCACCACCGCCAGCTCCCAGCTGAAGCGCCAAGGCTTCAAGGTCAAGACCCCCGACGACTACCCGAGCTCGTTGAAGTCCACCACGGTGCTCTTCTCGCCCGGCAACGAAAAAGCCGCCGCCACCGTCGCGGCGACGCTGGCGAATCCAAAGGTCCAGCGGGTCACCGGAATTGGGAAAACAGTGCAGGTGGTGCTCGGCCCGGACTTCTCCTCGATCAGCGCTCCCCCGCCCAGCGGCTCGTCGGTCAGCGTGCAGATCGACCGCAGTACCAGCAGCTACCCGACCAAACTTCCGGAGGACCTGTCGGTGACCAACGCCGCCGACACCAGCTGCGAATAGCCGAAACCACCCCGGGTCTTTCAACGAAATGGGGCATTCACCGCGAGTTCATACCCCACTTCCAGCCGGTTCATGCCGGTCCAGCGATGGAGAACGTAGGCTTGGCGGTATGCGCACCGCCTACCATGAACAACTTGCCGAGCTCTCCGAACAGCTTGGAGAAATGTGCGGGCTGGCCGGTGTGGCGATGGAACGAGCCACGCAGGCGTTGTTGCAGGCCGACCTGGTGCTGGCCGAACAGGTCATTTCCGATCACGAGAAGATCGCCGAGCTGAGCACCCAGGCTGAGGAAAGCGCGTTCGTACTGCTGGCTCTGCAGGCACCCGTCGCCGGCGACCTTCGGTCGATCGTCAGCGCAATCCAAATGGTGGCCGATATCGACCGGATGGGGGCGCTCGCCCTGCACGTCGCCAAGATCGCCCGCCGGCGCCACCCACAGCACGCTTTGCCCGAAGAGGTCAACGGTTATTTCGCCGAGATGGGCAGAGTGGCCGTGGAATTGGGTAACAGCGCGCAAGAAGTGCTGGAGTCCCGCGACCCGGAAAAGGCGGCGCGGATCCGCGAAGAAGACGACGCGATGGACGACCTGCACCGCCACCTGTTCACCGTATTGATGGATCGGGAGTGGAAGCACGGGGTGGCCTCAGCGGTCGACGTGACGTTGCTGGGACGGTTCTACGAGAGATTCGCCGATCACGCTGTCGAGGTGGCGCGCCGGGTCATCTTCCAGGCAACCGGCCAGTTCCCCGAGGACGAGACCATCAGCCACTCCGGCTAGCCGAACCGGCCCGAGATGTAGTCCTCGGTGGCCTTCTGAGTCGGGTTGGAAAAGATCTTCTCGGTGTCATCGATCTCCACCAGCCGACCGGGCTTTCCGACTGATTCCAGATTGAAAAACGCGGTGTGATCGCTGACCCGCGCGGCCTGCTGCATGTTATGGGTGACGATGACGATGGTGTATTCCTGTTTGAGTTCGGCGATCAGATCCTCGATCGCCATCGTCGAAATCGGGTCCAGCGCCGAGCACGGCTCGTCCATCAGCAGCACATCGGGTTGCACGGCGATGGCCCGCGCGATGCACAGCCGTTGCTGCTGACCGCCGGACAAACCGCCGCCCGGCCGGTCCAACCGGTCCTTGACCTCGTCCCAAAGGTTGGCGCCGCGTAGCGCGTGTTCGGCGGTGTCGTCCAGCAGTTTTCGGCTGCGCACACCCTGCAGCTTCAGCCCGGCCACCACATTGTCGCGAATTGACATGGTGGGGAACGGATTCGGCCGCTGAAAGACCATTCCGATCGCACGACGCACGCCGACCGGGTCGATCCCCGAGCCGTAGATGTCGTCGTCGTCGAGCAGCACGCTGCCGTGCATGCGCGCACCCGGGATGACTTCATGCATCCGGTTCAGCGTGCGCAGCACCGTCGTCTTACCGCAGCCGGACGGGCCGATGAAGGCCGTCACGCTGCGGGGCAGGACCGACAACGAAACGTCAGCGACCGCATGGAACGAGCCGTAATAGATGTTGACGTCCTTGAGGTCTAACCTCTTAGCCACTAGCGCTCCTGACTGGTGTCTCGGGCGCAAAGATTTTCGCAATCACCCTGGCGCCCACATTAATAACGGCGATCAGCAAAATCAGCGTGAGGGCCGCACCCCACAGACGATCGGTAGGAATCGGGTTGGCCCCTGCGCCTGCCGACGTCTGGTCGTACATCATCCCGGGTAGCGAGCCCATGAAGCCGCTGAACATGTTGAAGTTCATCGCCTGCGCATAACCGACCAGGATCAGCAGCGGGGCGGTCTCCCCCATCACCCTGGCCAGTGCCAACATGACGCCAGTGATGATGCCGGACAGCCCGATTGGAAGCACGATCTGGGTGATCGTTCTCCACTTCGGCACGCCCAGCGCGAGGCTGGCCTCGCGCAGGTCCTCGGGGACGATCCGCAGCATCGCCTCGGTCGCGCGCACGATCACCGGAAGCATCAGCAGTACCAACGCCAGCGACACCGCGAAACCGGACCGCGGAAAGCCGAGCGTGGCGATGCACAGCGCATAGATGAACAGCGCGGCCACGATCGAAGGAACTCCGGTGAGGATGTCCACCATGAACGTGGTCAACTTGCCCAGCGGGGTCCCGCCGCCGTATTCGACCAGATAGATGGCGACGAAAATGCCGATCGGCACGGCGATGACCGCGCATACCAGCCCCTGCATGACCGTGCCGACGATGGCGTGGTAGGCACCGCCCCCGATAAAAAATGCCGACATCTCGGCTTGCGAATGCGTCCACCATTCACTTGACGTGACGGCGTGAAAACCCTTGGCCACCACCGAATAAAGCACCCAGATCAGCGGTACCAGGGCAACCAGCATCGACAGCGTCACCAGCACGGTCGCGGTCGCGTCCGCCGCCCGCCGGCGCAGGCTGACCGAGGTGAACGTCCGCGACTTGAGTGGGCGGTCCAGGATCGTCGTCATCGCGACTCCTTGCCGGAGACCGCGGCGCGCGCCGTCGCGTTGACGACAAAGGTGAGCAGGAAAAGCACCAGGCCGGCGGCGATATAGGCGCCGGCTTTGTACTCGTTGTTGAATTCTGCGGCGGTGGCCGCGATCTTGGTCGCGAAGGTTTTGCCGCCGTCGAACAACGACCAGCCGAACGCCGCCTGGGTGCCGCGCAGAATGATCAGCAGGGCAACGGTCTCGCCCAGCGCTCGCCCCAGCCCCAGCATGGCGCCACTGATATAGCCGGTGCGTCCGAACGGCAACACGGTGGTTTTGACCACCTCCCAGCGGGTGGCACCGAGCGCCAGCGCCGCCTCGATCTGGCTCTGCGGCGTCTTGATGAACACCTCGCGGGTGACCGCGGTGATGATCGGCAGAATCATCACCGCCAGCACGATTCCGCCGGTGAAGATGGTGCCGCCACCGGACACCGAGACGTTGCCGGTCGCGAACAAAAACAGCCAGCCCAGGTGTTCATTGAGCCAGATCGCGATCGGTCTCAGCCGCGGCGCCAGCACGTATAGACCCCATACCCCGTAGATGATCGACGGAACGGCGGCAAGCAGGTCAACCATGTAGGCCAGTGGTCCGGTGACCCGGCGCCACGAATATTGAGTCAGGAAAATCGCGATGCCCAGGGCAACCGGCATCGCCAGGATCAGGGCGAACAACGCCGTGAACACCGTCACCTGCAGCAGGCTGAGGATGCCGAAATGCATAGCCGAGGGATTGGTGGTATTCCAGTTGCCCCCGTACGTGAAGAAATTCTCCTTGTCACGCGCCAGGGCCGGGATCGCACGCACGAGCAGGAACACTCCGATTGCGGCGATCAACACGACGATCAGGACGCCGGAGCCCTTGGAAAGGCTGCGAAACACCCTGTCGCCAGTACCGGGGCCAATGCTGCCCGACGGCAGGGCTGATGTGGCCTTGGGCTCGACGGAAGCGGCGGCAACAACCTCACCCGAACCGGCATCGGCTGGATCTCGCGTCGTCACGGCGTTCCCATCAATCAAACGTTGTTGGCCATAAGTGAATCGGTGTGATCACCCTATTGAGTTAATCGCGGCGACCAAGCGGTGTTTGAACTTATCCGGCAATGGAACATACCCGGCGGCCGAAAGGCCGCTTTGCGCGTTCTCGGCGGCCACCGTCAACAGCGACTTGACCGCGTCGGTGGTGGCGGGGTCGTAACCCTTGGAGCAGACGATCTCGTAGGTGACGAGCACCAGCGGATAAGCACCGGGAGCCTTGGTGCTGTACAGCGATTTCAGATTGAGTTTCAAGTCGTTGCCCACGCCGGCGAAGGTGGCGTTGTCGATGGCCTTGCGCGCCGAGTCGTCGGTGAGCTTCACCGCGCCGCTGCCATCGTTGATCTGCGCGTACGGCACACCGGTTTGGTCGGCGAAGCCCTTCTCGACATACCCGATGGCACCGGGGGTGGACTGCACGGCCTGCACGACACCGGCGGATTTCTGCGTACCTTCGCCCACACCGCCCTGAAACTCGCTGCCGGTGCCTCGGGTCCAACTGTTCGGGGCCGCCGTGGCCAGATACTTCTGAAAGTTGTCGGTGGTACCGGAGGAGTCCGACCGGTAGATCGGCGAGACCCTGGTGTCGGGCAGCGACACGCCGGGATTGAGTTCGACGAGGGCCGGATCGTTCCAGTTCGTGATCCAGCCACTGAAGATCTTGGCCAGCACGTCAGCGTTGACGACCAGCTGCTCGACACCGTCGAGATGGTAGGCAACCGCGACGGGGCCGAAAACCATCGGCAGATGCCAGGCCGGATTTCCGTTGCAGCGCTTGGCAGCTGGCTCGATCTGGTCGCGGCCCAACGGTGAGTCGGAGCCGGCGAAATCCACATGGTCGGCGATGAACTGGTCACGTCCGGCGCCCGACCCGGTCGGGTTGTAGGCCAACTGCTTACCGGGGCACAGCTGAGCCCAGTCCACATTGAACAGGGCGATGGCATTTTGCTGAGCGGTCGAGCCCTCAGCGGTCAGTGCGTTCTTGCCGCCGCAGTACACCGGTCCCGTCGGTGCCGACATACCGCGCAGGTTGCTGTCGCTTCCACAACCGGTCAATACCAGGCCCGCAATCATTGCTGTAGACGCCGCGGCCACCAATGCCCTGCCCCCCGGGTCGAGCTTCACTGCTCTCGCTTTCTCAAGGATTGTGTCCGCGACTGACTGTCCCGGCTGACGTTGCCGAGCTACCCGGAAAATATGCGCTGGGCATAGACGGTGTCCACCCGTCGCGTGAACGCGGGGTGAACAGCTCAGCCGGCGCTGATCGAGTCCGGTGTAGCCGCCGCATAGGCTGTGTCGACGCTGTGCTCGGTGAATCCCAGCCGCCGATAGGCACGCAATGCGGCAGTGTTGTCCGCCTCGACGTAGAGCATCACCGTTGGTTGGTCGGCCTCGACCAGTCGGCGCGCCAGAAACGCGACACCCACCGACGTCAGCAGACCACCCAGTCCGCTGCCCTGCGCGGCCGGATCGACGCCGACGACGTAGACCTCGCCCAGGCCAGGGTGCTCGGGGTGCACTTTCGTCCAGTGGAAGCCGAGCAAGGCGTCGGTTTTCTCGTCGAAGGCCAGGAACAGACCTTCAGGGTCGAACCACCGCTCGGCGCGGCGCTCGGCCAGATCAGTTGCTGTCCAGCCGCCCTGTTCGGGGTGCGTCGCGAACGCCGCGTTGTTGACCCGCAGCAGTTCGGCGTCGTCGGCAGCGCCGGCATAGCTGCGGATGCGTATCCCATCGGGCGCGGCCGGCTCGGCGACACCGTGCAGCGAGCGTCGCATCTGGATGAGTTCGCGCACCGGCACCAGACCCGATGCCGAGGCGGTCGCCCGCGCCGACTCCAGCGTTCCGTGCGCCCAGAAATGGTTCTTACCATCGGTTTTCGATAGCGCAGCGCGGATCATTGCAGTGCCGATGCCGCGCCGCCGCGCCCACGGATGCACCACCAGCTCCGCCATCGCGACGCTATCCTCCTGTCCCACAGCAAGGTTCAGATAGCCAATGACCCGCTTGTCTTGTTCGCCGCCGCGCGGATCGCGGCCGGTCGCCAGCAGGTGCTCGGTGCGTTGATGTGATAACTCGCGCAGAACTTGCTCGCCGACGGGTGCCACCTTATCGAATTCGGCTGCCACGCTGACAAGTTCACGTATCTGCTGCTGCTCCTCCGGAGCCAGTACCGCCTGCCACCGGGGTGACGTCACTGGCTGTGCAACGGATCGACCAGCGGGTCTTGTCGACTATCTGAATCGGATCCGTTTCCGTCGGCGGAGGGCTCGCCGCCGGGCAGCCGACCACGGTTCGGGCGGACCGCCTTGTATCCCACGTTGCGCACCGTGCCGATCAGCGCCTCGTACTCCGGTCCGAGCTTGGCCCGGAGCCGACGCACATGCACATCGACCGTGCGGGTGCCGCCGAAGAAGTCGTAGCCCCACACCTCGTGCAACAGCTGTGCCCGGGTGAACACCCGGCCGGCATGCTGCGCCAGGTACTTCAACAGTTCGAATTCCTTGTAGGTGAGGTCCAGCGGACGCCCGCGCAACCGGGCCGTGTAGGTGCCCTCATCGATCACCAGTTCGCCAAGAGTGATTTTGCCCATGCTCTCCTGGTCCGCCATGTTGCCCCGCCGACCGATGAGCAGTCGCAGCCGGGCATCGATCTCGGCGGGCCCGGTGTTGGGCAGCAGGATCTCGTCCAGACCCCAGTCGGCGTTGATGGCCACCAGGCCGCCCTCATTGACCACCACGACCGCTGGAATCGAGCGGCCCGTCGAACCCAGCAGCCGGCACAGCCCCCGGGCCGCGGGCAGGTCGAGCCGCGCGTCGATGATCAGGATGTCCGCACTACCCGCCTCGAGCAGGGCAGAGACGTCGGGCGGCGCTGTGCGCACGGTGTGCGCAAGCAGCGACAACGACGGCAGGACCACGTCCGGGTGCGGCTCCGCGGTCAGCAATAGTAGGTCCAACAAGCCCCTCCAGCGTCGTGGGAAAGGCGTCTCCCAAATCCTTGGTGAGATGAGCGAGATGTGAAGTTATCGGCCAGGTTATTTAACGATAGCGTGAAGCCTGGTGTTCAGCGCGTTGACTGATGAATACCGAAATGCCCCGCCCGACCATTTCAGCGCGGCTCCGGAGCTTGCCCGACGACGCGGTACGCCACAATATGCGGATGCGTAAGGTGCTGGTCGGTGCGGCGGCGGTGTTGCTGGCGGTCGTGATCGTGCTTGTCGGTGCCGCGGGCGTCGACTTCGGCACCACCATTTACGCGGAGTACCGGTTGGCCCGCACGGTGCGCGATGCCGCACACCTGGGATTTGACCCATTCGTCGCGATCCTCGGCTTCCCAGTGATCCCGCAGGCGATGCGGGAGCGCTACCAGCAGGTGGAAATCAAGGCCACCGCGGTCGACCGTCCGGTGATCGGCAAGGCCACGCTGGAGGCCACCATGTACTCGGTCGACCTGACCGACGCGTCATGGCTGATCCGGCCCGGCGCCAAGCTGCGGGTCGGCAGGCTGGAGAGCCGGATCATCATCGACTCGCTGCACCTGGGCCGTTATCTGGGTATCCGCGACCTGATGGTGGAGGCGCCACAGCAGGTCACCAACAGCGCGACCGGCGGCACCACCGAATCGGGCATCTCCGGCAGCCACGGTCTGGTGTTCACCGGCACCCCGAAGTCGGCCCACTTCGACAAACGGGTCAGCGTTGCCGTGGACCTGTCGATGGCCGGCGACGACAGCACCACGCTGGTGTTCACCCCCACCGGCGTGCTGACGGGGCCGGACACCGCCAACCAGAAGGTTCCCGACGACAAGCGCGACGCGGTGCTGGCCGCGTTCGCCGGCAAGCTGCCCGACCAAGACCTGCCGTTCGGATTGACGCCGACGAGCCAGGGCGCCCGCGGCTCCGATGTCATCATCGAAGGCATCACCAGGGGATTAACCATCGACCTCGACGGGTTTAACCGGGCATGATTTCAGCGATCGTCGCGATGGTGGCTGCGCTGGCGCTGGCCGGGGTCGTCGGGTGGCTGCTGAACCGGCGTGCCGGTCACGTCCGGGTGACCGATGCCGGAACGGCCGACGACGTCGACACCCGCGACCTTGGCCTGTCGGCTGACGGGCCAACCGTCGTGCATTTCACCGCCCCCTGGTGTTCGCCGTGCACTCAGGTGCGCCGGGTGGTCACTCAGGTATGCACGGACCTTGGCGACGTGGCGCACGTGGAAATCGACATGGACGCTAATCCGGCCGCCGCGCGACGCCTTTCGGTTTTGTCACTACCCACTACGTTCATCTTCGATGCCGGGGGGCGGCAGCGATACCGCGCCTCGGGCGTACCGAAGGCCGATGACCTGCGGTCGGCGCTGACTCCGCTGTTGGCTTGATGGTGCGGCTATTGGGTAAGCTGTCCGACGTGTCCGCCCGCCTTGAGCTCCTGCTCACCAAGCGCCGCGCAGTCGATCTGTGCCGCGTAGCGGGCTGCTGCTGTTGTTGTTGTATTAGCTGAGTAGCCGCGCTTTCTCGCGCCGCGCTCGGAGCAGCCAGGAACCAACACCTTGGCGCGCGTCCCCCATACCCCCTGCACAGAGCAGCTAGGAGCAGCATCATGTCGACCACCAACACCACCGACCAGGTCGATGTTCGTGGGCCCCGATTCGTCGCCTGGATCACCACCGCCGTGCTGGTGATCACCCTCATCGTCTCGGGGGTCAGCGCGCAGGCCGCCGCGGTCATTCTGGGCCTGCAAGCCGTCGTCTTCGCGATCGGCGCGGTGGCCGGCCCGCGTCGTCATCCCTACGGACTGGTGTTCGCCACTCTCGTGGGCCCGCGGCTGGGACCGGTCCGCGAGCGTGAGCCGGTGCCGCCGCTGAAGTTCGCTCAACTGGTCGGCCTGGTCTTCGCAGTCATCGGCGCAGCCGGGTTCGCCGCCGGCGCGCCCCTGGTCGGCCTCGTTGCTACCGGTGCAGCGCTGGTCGCGGCTTTCCTCAACGCGGCTTTCGGCATCTGCCTGGGCTGCCAGCTCTACCCACTCGTCGTGCATTTGAAGCCCGCCGGCCGGACTTCTGAGCCCGCGTAACCCCGAAAGGAACCCCATATGGCACGCTCCGACGTCCTGGTCTCCGCCGACTGGGCCGAGAGCAATCTCGATGCCGACCACGTCGTCTTCGTCGAGGTCGACGAGGACACCAGCGCCTACGACGGCGGGCACATCGCCGGGGCGGTCAAGCTGGACTGGCGTACCGATCTGCAAGACCCCGTCCGGCGTGACTTCGTCGACGCCCAGCAGTTCTCCAAGCTGCTGAGCGACCGCGGCATCGCCAACGACGACACCGTGATCCTCTACGGCGGCAACAACAACTGGTTCGCCGCCTACGCATACTGGTACTTCAAGCTCTACGGCCACGACGACGTCAAGCTGCTCGACGGTGGCCGCAAGAAGTGGGAGCTGGAGGGTCGCCCGTTGTCGAAGGACACGGTGAACCGGCCCGCGACGTCGTACACCGCCAAGACGCCCGACAACACCATCCGGGCGTTCCGCGACGAGGTGATCGCCGCGATCGGCGTGAAAAACCTGGTCGACGTGCGCTCGCCCGACGAGTTTTCCGGCAAGATCCTGGCGCCGGCCCATCTGCCGCAGGAGCAAAGCCAGCGGCCGGGTCACATCACCGGCGCGATCAACGTGCCGTGGAGTAAGGCCGCCAACGAGGACGGCACCTTCAAGTCCGACGACGAGCTGGCCAGGTTGTACGCCGACGCCGGTCTGGACGGCTCCAAGGAAACGATTGCTTACTGCCGAATCGGTGAGCGCTCGTCGCACACCTGGTTCGTCTTGCAGGAATTGCTCGGCCACAAAAACGTGAAGAACTACGACGGCAGTTGGACGGAATACGGCTCCCTGGTGGGTGCCCCGATCGAGTTGGGAAGCTGATATGTGCTCTGCACCGAAACAAGGACAGACGTTGCCGGCCAGCGTCGACCTGGAAAAGGAGACGGTGATCACCGGGCGGGTCGTCGACCGTGACGGGCAGGCTGTTGGCGGCGCGTTCGTGCGCCTGCTGGACTCCTCCGACGAGTTCACCGCCGAGGTCGTCGCGTCAGCCACCGGCGACTTCCGGTTCTTCGCCGCGCCTGGATCCTGGACACTGCGCGCACTGTCGGCGGCAGGCAACGGCGACGCGGTGGTGACCCCGTCGGGCGCGGGCATCCACGAGGTCGACGTCAAGATTGCCTGACCGGTCTCCCCGGCCAGCCACAGTGTCAGGAGACTAAACTCGTTGCCGTGGTTTTGTTCTTCGAGATCATGCTGGTCGCGTCGGTCGTGACGATCTCCTGGTTCGCGCTGTACACGCTGTATCGGCTGATCACCGACGAGTCGTGAGCCGCGCCAGCGACGATGCAGAGCGAAGCGATGCGGAGGAGCGGCGCTTGAGCAGCGCTGACGCCGGTGATCAGTCGGCCCGTCCACCCGGTTCCGGGGATCGTGCAGTGGCTGCAGCTGCCGAACGCGCCAAGGTGACCGCGGCCCGCAACGTCCCGGTCTTCGACGACCTGCCCATCCCCGCGGACACCGCGAACCTGCGCGAAGGCGCCAACCTCAATGACGCCCTGCTGGCCCTGCTGCCCCTGGTCGGCGTCTGGCGCGGCGAAGGAGAGGGCCGCGGGGCCGACGGCGACTACCGGTTCGGGCAGCAGATCGTGGTTTCGCACGACGGCGGCGACTATCTGAACTGGGAAGCCCGGTCCTGGCGGCTCACCGATTCGGGCGACTATCAACGACCCGACTTGCGGGAAACCGGTTACTGGCGCTTCGTCGCCGACCCGCACGACCCGACCGAGTCACAGGCCATCGAGTTGCTGCTCGCGCATTCCGCCGGTTATGTCGAACTCTTTTACGGGCGGCCGCTCAACCAGTCGTCGTGGGAACTGGCCACCGACGCCCTGGCCCGCAGCCGCTCGGGTGTGCTGGTCGGCGGCGCCAAGCGGCTCTACGGCATCGTCGAGGGTGGCGACCTGGCTTACGTGGAAGAACGGGTGGACGCCGACGGCGGTTTGGTGCCGCATCTGTCGGCGCGGCTGTCGCGGTTCGCCGGCTAGGGCGCGGTAACGAATGTAGCCCGACGGCCGCGTCAATTTGCTATTGTCGCATCTCAGTTTGCCGGTCCGCCCCCGTGCCCGAGGAGAGTGCTATGGGGCTATTTGTCAGCTACTCGAGCCAGGACAGGTCGGCCATCGAGCCCCTGACGGCAGCGCTTCGGCGGGCACGCCAACAGGTTTGGTTCGACGATGACCTCGGCGGCGGCGAAGCCTGGTGGAACGAAATCCTCGAGCAGATCCGATCGTGCGAGGTTTTCATCGTCGCGCTGTCGAATCACTCGCTGGAGTCCAAGCCCTGTCAGGCCGAATTGCGCTATGCGAAAGCCCTGCAGCGACCGATCCTTCCCGTTCGGATCGGCCCGGTCGACAGCATGCGGGCCAATCCCCTTGCGTCGCTGCAGGTTATCGAATACGAGAATCCGAGCGTTGACGCCGGTATCCAGTTGGTCACCGCGGTGCACGGGTTAGCTGCCCAGCAGCGGCCGTTGCCGTCGCCGCTGCCCGACGAACCACCGGTGCCGTTCGCCTACCTGATGCGGCTCAGCTCCACGCTGGCCGAGCAAGATCTCGATCCCCGCCAACAAACTCACTTGGTGACCGAACTCAAGTCCGGGCTCGAAGAGGACGGCGACGATCCCACCGCGCGAAACGACATCGCCCGTCTGCTGCGCATGCTGCGCGACCGAAGCGATGTCACCTATCGCACGCGAACCGAAATCGACGAACTGCTGGCGTCGGTCGAATCGAAGACCCCAACCGCAGCGGCGTCCACACAACCCGACCAACGAGCTGGGGCCGCTGGCGGGTCGACGACTCCGACACGAACCGGCAGCGCCGACGAGCATCTCGCCGGCGCCCCGACCGGACGAAACCTGCCCACTTCGGATGACGGTGGGGCGTCCCGTAGGCGGTTACTGATCGCGGGCGGTGCCGGCCTAGCGGTCGTCGTCGCGATCGCGGTGGTAGCGGTGCTCGTCACCCAACGGCCGAGCCCCACACCGTCACCGAAACCGACCACCCCAGCTGCCGCACCCCCAGCTGCCGCACCGACGCCATCGGTAGACCTAAATTCGATTCTGCTCGGCCCCGCAGATATCAACACCATTATGGGCGCCTCAAACATGCAACCCACCAACCAATCGGAGCAGATGGGCGTTCCCCCGGGCACATTGTCGAACCCGGACTGCCTCGGCGCGCTCGCCGCCATCCAAGGTTCGGTTTATCAGGGCAGCGGCTATACCGCGGTCCGTGGCCAAGCGCTGAACGCGGAGGATCCTCCGCACTTTGTCCACGAAGCCGCCGTGAGCTTTCCATCGGCCGAACAAGCCCTCGGGTTCGTGAGGACATCTGCGGACAAATGGCAGGCTTGCGTCGGCCAGCTCCTGACGGTGACTACGCCCAACAAAATCTTTCACTGGAACTTCGCGAACCCCATCGGGGCCCCGCCGAAGATTACGCAGGTGCACACGCAGCTTCACGGCGGCCGCAGCTGCCAGCACGCGCTGAGCGCGGTGTCCAATATCGTCATCGACGTCGTGGCGTGCGGAGCACAAATCGCCGACGAAGGCAGCCGGATCGCCGATCAGATGGCCGCCAAGGTGACACCTTAACGCTGGCCGATCAGGCTGCCGCAGAGCGTGTTTGGAATCTGGGGCTAACCCCCAAGAAATGGGCAGCCCCCGAGCCATAGTTCCTGGTTGGACAGACCGGAGGCTCGGGGGCCGGGTGGCTGCGGGGAATTCGCCAGCGCGCGCAGGTGATTCCTCGACTTTCTGGAAGCCCGTCGCAACTTAGCGGGCAGCCACCTCACAAGTCCATAAAGCTATCAATTCGCGGACCACCTCCTTCCCTGTGTACGGCCGACCGTACTCGCCCGGCGCCGCACCGACAACCGATTTCAGCGATCGCTGACAATCGCGGCGTCGATAAGTCCGGCGAATTCCGTCGCCATCGGGGCGCTCGGCAGTACGCGGCCGTCGAGCGTATGGACGCGAGCCGCCAACGTCATGCTTGACACCAACCAAAGTCCTTGCGCCGCAATGAGATCTGCTACCCGCAGAGCGCGGTAATCACAGTCGTAGCCTTTGGCGCGGGCGACGCCGAACAGTGCCTGCTGGGTCGTGCCGCGCAGGATCGGATACCACGGTGGTGGAGTCAGAAGGCACACGTTGTCGCCGGCTCCGCCACCGACAGCGATCACCACCGTCGAACGAGGGCCCTCCAGAACGTAGCCGTCCGAGCTGACGAAAATGACGTCACCGGCGCCCTGCCGGGCGGCATGCCGCAACGCGGCCATGTTGATGGCATACGACAGCGTCTTGGCGCCGGCCAACAGCCACGGCATCGCCTCGACGCCCGAGGCGGGCAGTTCCCGGGGCAACGTCACCGCGGCCACCCCGTCGCGGCGGGCGGCGGTGATTCGGTCGGCCAGCGGATTGACCGTCACGTAGGCGGTCGCCGCCGAGCCACGCTCCCGGCCGCGGCTGTAGACCAGGCGCATCGCACCCTCGTCGGCGGTGTCCGCCGCCCACTGCCGCGCTGCCAGGTCGATCGCATGCCGCCAGGCCGCCAGGTCTGGCTCCGGCAGGTCCAGCAATTTGGCCGAGTGTGTCAGCCGGCCCAGATGCGCCTCCACCAGGCACGCGCCGCCGGCACGGACCAGCAATGTCTCGAATACGCCGTCGCCGCGTACCGCGGCGAGGTCGTCGGCGAACAGCAGTGGCGTCTCCGGCGGATGTACCTCACCGTCGAGCGTGACGACCACTCCCGGCCCGCCTGTCATGGACGAGAAGCCTAATGGTCGCGGCCCGTAGAGTTGGAGTGTGTCCGCTGTTGCCGCCCCCGAAACCGGGCCCGACGCCGGCGTCGTCTGGCATTACGGCGACCCGCTGGGCGAACAACGCGCGGCCGAAACCGGCGCGGTGCTGATCGACCGCTCGCATCGTCGTGTGCTCACCCTGGCCGGTGCCGACCGGCAGAGCTGGCTGCACACCATCTCGACGCAGCACGTCAGCGAACTCCCCGATGGCGCCAGCACGCAAAACCTCAGCCTGGACGGGCAGGGCCGGGTCGAAGACCACTGGCTGCAAACCGAGCTCGGCGGCGTCACCTACCTCGATACCGAGCCGTGGCGGGGCGAGCCCCTGCTGGACTACCTGCGCAAGATGGTGTTCTGGTCGGACGTGACTCCCGCGGCCGCCGATCTGCGCGTGCTGTCGCTGCTGGGGCCGAAGCTCGGCGACCGGGCGGTGCTCGACGCACTGGGATTGGACGCCCTGCCCGCTGAAATGACCGCGCTGCCGATGACCGGAAGCGGCTTCGTGCGGCGGATGATCGAAGCGCGGGAGGGCCAGTTCGAGCTGGACGTGCTGGTCGATCGAGACCAACTCGCCGACGTGCAGCGTCGCCTGACGCAGGCGGGTGTGCGACCGGCCGGCGTGTGGGCCTACGAAGCCCATCGGGTGGCGGCCGTGCGCCCGCGGCTCGGCGTCGACACCGACGAACGCACCATCCCGCACGAAGTGGGGTGGATCGGCGTGCCAGGGCTGGGGGCGGTCCACCTCGACAAGGGCTGTTACCGCGGGCAGGAGACCGTCGCGCGAGTGCACAACCTCGGCAAACCACCGCGCATGCTGGTGTTGTTGCACCTGGACGGGTCGGCGGACCGGCCCGCTACCGGCGATGCCGTGTTGGCTAACGGTCGCGCGGTGGGCAGGCTCGGCACCGTCGTCGAGCACGTGGATATGGGCCCGGTGGCGCTCGCTCTGCTCAAACGGGGCATACCGGCCGATACCGCCCTGATCACCGGCGGCCCATCATCCAGCGCCGAGGTGCCGGCGGTGATCGACCCCGACTCGTTGCCGCCACTCGACGGTCCGGGCGCCGGACGGGTGGCCGTCGAGCGACTTAGGGGAACGGCTCGATAGACCGTCTGAACAGCGTGCTGCACAGGGCGCGGGGCGCAACAGCAGACAGTCATTGGGCACGGTAAGCTATCGGCAGGACAATAAAGACAAAAGATCGGAGCCGCCTACTTGTTGGGCCGCTCCGTTATTGCGCGAGGGGGTTCCCCCATGGGCCGTGGCCGGGCTAAGGCGAAGCAGACCAAGGTTGCTCGAGACCTCAAATACAGCTCACCGCAGACCGATTTCGAGCGGCTTCAGCGCGAGCTGTCCGGGTCGGGCGAGGACGACGCCGCCGACCACGACGGCGAAGACCCTTGGAGTGGTCACGACGACTGGCGCCGCTGACCTCTGAACTTCGGCGCTACAGCGGCCATTTCTGACCCGCCTTGTTTCGACTCAAGCTGATTTCTAGAACCGTGGATGCTGCCCCACGAGCTTCGCTCGTGGGCTTTCTTTTCCACCTTTGGTGATCGTGCCTATCACCCAGCAGTCCAAATGCCGAGCGGTCAAAATCGCCAAGGCCCGGTCGGTGTCCTCCGGCGCCACCACGGCGATCATCCCGACGCCCATATTGAAGGTTTTCTCCATCTCGGCACGGGAGACCCGGCCGCGCTGCGCGATCATCGCGAACACCGGCGCCGGCGTCCATGTGCCGCGGTCGACCTCAGCTACCAGCCCGTTGGGGATGACGCGTTCCAGGTTGCCCGCCAACCCGCCACCGGTCACGTGGCAGAACGTCCGGACCTGGGTTTCGGCAGCCAGCGCCAGGCAGTCCTTGGCGTAGATGATGGTCGGCTCGAGCAACTCCTCGCCGAGCGTGCGACCGAACTCTTCGACGTAACCGGCCAGGTTGCCCCGGTCGATCTCCAGCAGAACCTTGCGGGCTAGCGAGTATCCGTTGGAATGCAGACCCGATGACCCCATCGCGATAATGACGTCCCCGGGCTTGACCCGGTCGGGCCCAAGCACATCATCGGCCTCGACCACGCCGACGGCCGTGCCTGAGATGTCGTAATGGTCGGGTTCGATCAGTCCGGGGTGCTCGGCGGTTTCGCCGCCGAGCAGCGCACAACCCGCACGCATGCATCCTTCGGCGATACCGCCGACGATCGCGTTGAGGCGCTCCGGCACGATCCGGCCCAACGCGATGTAGTCCAACAGGAACAGCGGCTCAGCACCGCAGACCACCAGATCGTCAACCACCATTGCCACCAGGTCCAGGCCTACGGTGTCGTGCTTGTCCATGGCCTGCGCCACCGCCAGCTTGGTGCCCACCCCGTCGCTGGATGCCGCAAGCAACGGTTCGCGGTAGTCGCTACGCAGCGCAAACAATCCGGCGAATCCGCCAAGCTTGCTGCGCACCTCGGGCCTGGTGGCCTTGGACGCAAGCGGCTTGAACAGTTCGACGGCGCGTTCCCCGGCTTCGATATCGACTCCGGCCGATGCATAGGTGGCACCCGCGGCGGCCGGATCATTTCCGGACTTCTTTGTAAGGTCGGCCATCGTCGATAAAGGCTACCGGTCAGCGCCGAACACGCGTATCGGCCACCTGTCCGCTGAGTCAGGGATGCTGCAGCACGGAGGCCTGCTCCGCCTCAGCGGAGATTTCGCGGGCCGCGATGTTGCTTTGGGCCCCGACCTCTGCGGCCTGCACCCCCCGGGCGGTGGTGGCAAGCATGTGCTCGATGACGTTTTTGCCCAGTGCGGTCTCGCTGGGCAGTTCGATCGGGTACTTGCCGTCGAAGCACGCCGAGCAGAGCCGCGAGGTGGGTTGCTCGGTCGCGGCGATCAGGGCCCGCAGCGAGATGTATCCGAGCGTGTCGGCGTTGATGGCATGCCGCACCGCTTCGAGCATCTCGCTTTCGTCCTCGACGGCATTCGCGATCAACTCGGCCGGCGACGGAAAGTCAATGCCGTAGAAGCACGGCCACTTCACCGGCGGCGAGGCGATACGGACATGCACCTCGACGGCGCCGGCCTCGCGCAGCATCCTGACCAGAGCGCGTTGGGTATTGCCCCGCACGATCGAGTCGTCGACAACGATGAGCCGCTTGCCCCGGATGACCTCCTTGAGCGGGTTGAGCTTCAACCGGATGCCGAGTTGGCGGATGGTTTGCGACGGCTGAATGAAAGTCCGCCCGACGTAGGCGTTCTTCATCAGGCCTTGGCCATAGGGGATGCCGGACTCCTGCGCGTAGCCGACCGCGGCGGGAGTGCCGGACTCCGGAACACCGATCACCAGGTCGGCATCGATCGGGCACTCCCGCGCCAGCCGACGACCGATCTCGAGGCGAGCGCCGTGCACCGACCGGCCGGCGATCGTGCTGTCCGGCCGCGCCAGATAGACGTACTCGAAAATGCAGCCCTTGGGTTCGGGATTGGCGAAGCGGGTCGACCGCACGCCGTCGGCGTCGATCGCCAAAAGCTCGCCGGGCTCAATGTCGCGGACGAACGAGGCGCCGACGATGTCGAGCGCGGCGGTTTCGGAAGCCACCACCCAGCCGCGGTCCAGTCGGCCCAGGCACAGCGGCCGCACGCCGTACGGGTCGCGGGCGGCGTAGAGGGTGTTCTCGTCCATGAACGTCACGCAGAACGCACCGCGCACTGTCGGCAGCAATTCCAGCGCCGACTGTTCCAGACTGGAATCGGCCGCACCGTGGGCCAGCAGTGCGCCCAGCATGTCGGAGTCGGTGGTGGCCGAACCCGGAACCCGGGTGCTGCACAGTCCGGCCTCACGCGCACGCGTCACCAACTCGGCGCTGTTCACCAAATTGCCGTTGTGCCCCAAAGCCACCCCGGTACCTGCGGCTGTATTGCGGAACACCGGTTGTGCGTTCTCCCAAGTGGTTTGACCCGTGGTGGAGTATCGGCAGTGGCCGATCGCGACGTGGCCCTCCATGGCCGCCAGGGTCTGCTCGTCGAAAACTTGGCTCACCAGACCGAGGTCTTTGAACACCAGCACCTGCGACCCGTCCGCCACGGCGATCCCGGCGGCCTCCTGGCCCCGGTGCTGCAACGCGTACAGCCCGTAATAGGTGAGTTTGGCGACTTCCTCGCCGGGCGCCCACACGCCGAATACCCCGCATTCTTCGCCGGGCGGATCTTCTAGGTTTCCTGCGGGCGCTGACTGCTTGGTGGTCACGGTACGGCGGACTCCCTGGGAGGCGACTGCTGACGATTGGTGACGTAGTGAAGTTTACGTAAACGACGGTCATGTGACCGAATCGATCGTGCGTGTTGCGTCACAAAGCAGCCGGTTTTCCTGGGCTTTTATTCCCACAGGATGCCAGCAGTCACATATGTCACAGGGCTCACTAGCCGGCTCAGCTCAGCGGACTCCCGGCCGCCAGATCGTCGAGCACTTGATAGGCGGCGTTGTAGCCGGGCGTGAAGGTGATGCCCGGGCCACCGTGACACCCGGCGCTCGCCAGGTAAAGCCCGTCGACCGGAATCGGCAAGTCGATAAAGCCCTTGGGCCCGGGCCGGTTTGGCCCCATCAGGTCCGGATGCAGCAGGCCGTGGCAGAAATCACCCGATGGCGCGCCGAACATCGTCTGCATGTGATACGGCGCGAAGGTGATGTGCCGGATGACGATGTCGCGGAAGTTGGGCGCATAGCGGGTGATTTTGTCGATAACCCGTTGCGCCATCTCGTTTTTCAGATGCCCGTGCTGGTCGCGGCTGGCCTCGACGGGAAACGCGTAGGCATATGCGCTCGCGGCATGCTTGCCGGGAGGCGCCAGCCCGGAATCCATGCAGGACGGTATCTGCATGCCCAGCGAAGGATTGTCGGGTATCAGGCCGCGGGTGCACATCTCCCACTGGATCTGCTGTTCCTCGGGTGAGCCGAAAATCCCGATGGACTGCTGCATGCCGGGTTCATTGAGTAGTTCGTAGGGCGGTGCGAACTCCGGCAGACCGTCGAGAGCGAAATGCATTTGAACGAATGCCGCGCGGTGGTCGCGACCGCTCAGCCGGGTGATCAAGTCCGCGGGCAAGTGGTCCGCGCCGACGAGGTCGGTGAGGGTCAGATCGGGCGCGAGGTTGGACACCACCACGGGTGCGCTGATCGTGGACCCGTCGCGGAGTTGGACGCCGGTGACACGGTCGTTTTCCACCAGGATCTTCTCGGCCTTGGCCCGGAACCGGATCTCGCCACCTCGGGAGACGAAGAGCTCATGGAGGTGTTGGGTGAGTGCTCCGATACCGCCCTCGAGCTTGGTCATCATCGCGGTGCTCTCGTCCGGCACCGCCAGCGCAAAGGCCAGGCAGGTGGCGCTGCCGGGGGTGTAGGGGCCGCGATAGGTGGAGTTGACGGCCAGAAACGCCAGCATCCCGCGCATGATTGCGTGCTTTTCTTTGTCCGGCAGGTAGCGGTCGATGGCGTCCATCGCCGAGCCGAACAGCATCTGATGGATGGCCGTACGTTCGGCTTCGTTTGCCGCGCAGGCATACATCTCATCGAGCGTCTTCGGTGGCTTGCGCACGTCGAACCGGCCCAGCGCTTTCGCCGGCCCCCGGCTCCAGGCGATCAACTCGGCCATGCCCATGATCGCGTCGGCGCCGTGTTTCTCGCCGAGGTGCGTCATCAGCTGCATCGGATCGCGATAGAAGATCATCGGCTCCTCACCGGACTCGCCGATATTGACCGACATCACTTCGGCGTCGACGGTCGGAAGGGTGTCCAGACCAAGCTCTTTGGTGATCTGCGGGGCGGTGGGGAACTGCACCGATCCCGCGATCTCGTAGCGGAATCCGTCGATGAGCTCCACGGTCGCCGCCATTCCCCCGCTATAGGTATTGGCCTCAAGACACAACGTGCGCAGACCAGCACCCTGCAAGATGGCGGCTGCCGCCAGGCCGTTGTGCCCGGCGCCGATAACGATCGCGTCATAGTCAGTCATGACTCGCAGAATATGTCAGTACTGACATAATAGGAAGATGTCAGTACTGACATATTGCGGAAATTCGCGATACCATCTGGCGCGATGACGGAGGCGACCAATCTTCACGAGCTGCGCCGGCGATCGACGCACGAGGCGTTGCGCCGGGTAGCGCTGGCGCAGTTCGCCAGCAAGGGCTTCGGCAATGTGACGGTGACGCAGCTGGCGACCGAGGCCGGCGTCACCGAGCGGACGTTCTTCCGGCACTTCCCCAGCAAGGAAGCAGTCCTGTTCCAGGATTACGACACTCACCTGGACTGGCTGGCCGAAGCGCTGGCACAGCGGCCGGCCTCGGAGTCGTTGTTCGATGCCGTGTTGGCCAGCGTCGCGAGCTTTCCGCATGACGTGGAAGTGGTTCGCCAGGCCGCGATCGCCCGATCGACGCTGATATCCGCCGAGCGCATCGCCGCGCATTTACGCGTGGTGCAGTCGTCGTTCGCCGAAGTGCTGACCGACTTCATCAAGACCCGCCACACCGGAGTTGACAACCTCGACCTCGTCGCTGAGGTCGCGGGAGCCACCCTGGCCGCGGCTCTGGTGGTGGCGGTGCAGAAATGGGGCGACGACGGTTGCACCGGCGACCTTGGTGAAATCGTTGCCACGAGTATCGATCTGGTGCGCTCCGGGCTAGCGCCGCTGACCTAACCGGTCAACCGAACCAGCGGCAGCCAGGTCTGGATCTCTGCGGCACGCGAACCGGAAAGGTACAGTGCCCCGGCGGCGCTGGCGTCGGCGACGGTTAGCAACCCGGTGGCCAGCAGCAGCCACGTTCGAGGATCGGTCTCGACCACATTGGGCGGTGTGCCCCGGGTGTGCCGCGGCCCGGAAATGCACTGCACCGCAACGAATGGCGGAACACGGACCTCCACGCTGGCGCCCGGCGCTTGCGCGGCCAAGGTCCGCGCGGTGAGCCGAACCGCCGCCGCCAGGTCCGCACGACTGGGTGCCGGACAGGCGTCGTCGCGTAGCCAGTCTGCGAGAGCCCGGACCGCTTCGCGGGTCTTCATCGGGTCGGCTTGATGACGGGCGGCCATCCGCCAACACTATTGCAAGGCCACGCCGAGTTCTTGCGCGAAAACTTTGATCATGTGCTGGACGCCAATTTCGTTGCGCCCAATGATCATGTGGTCGTGTTGGCCGCGCCTGACACCTTCGCCACACTGCGGCAGCATCGCGAAGTCCTCGTCCCGTACGGCGGCATGCACCCCTTCGAAGACCGCGTCATATCCGGCCCTCATGTCATCGGTCGTGGCGGGCACTCGGCCCATCCAGCTGTGCCGAACGGTGCAGCGGGTGGGCTCGCCATCGGGCAGTAGATCGATGATCTCCACGCCGACCGGGCTGTTGGCGAGGACGAGGTTCGGATACACCCAGTAGATAACTCCCATATTCGCCAACGGTTCTCGCGATGCGGTGGGATCGGTCTCCAGGTTGGTGATCCAATTGAACGGGAAGCCGATTCGGTGGTGCTTGCCGAACTCGTCGTAAACCATCGTGTTGGCGAGGGTGTTCTGCCCGATGAGGCTTTGGCCGTGGACATAAGGGAAGTGGTATCCCTCGGCGAACGCTTCCAGTGCACCCTTCCATGAGACGTCCGACTTGAACTCGCGCTCAGTGTGATAGCCGTAGGACTCGTAATTCCACAGCGCCAGTTCGGCACCAAACGCGCCGAGATGCTGATCGACGTCGATGGTCGCATCGGCGGTCAGCACCGCCCAGATAAACCCGTGCCGTTCCTGCGATGGCAGTTCGACCAATCCGTAATCGCTGGTGTCCATGGAGTCGAAGCCGGATTTACCGGGGACCATGAACAGTTCCCCGGTGTTCTTGTACGTCCAGGCGTGATACGGACACACGAACCGTGAAGCGTTGCCGGAGCCGCAGGCAGGCATTGCGCCACGGTGGCGGCAGTAGTTGAGCAACACGTGGCTAGCACCATCGCGGTCACGCGTCACCAGGAGGGAACTGCCGAGCACCGACCGGACCACGTAGTCATTACTTTCCGGCAGCTGTACCGACGGCACGATGGCCAACGGCACCCGGCGCAGAATCTGCGATTCCTCGATCTCGGTCAGCTTCGGGTCGCGGTAATAGTGCAGCGGCACCCTCAGTTCGCGATCGGCCAGGTCCGTCGTTTTTTCCAGGGCATGCCGCAAACCTCGCCGCGTCAATGCCTCGTCGGTGCCGCGCACAGGACTGTCGGTCGTTGCCACCATCTGACCATACAATCATTATTGTTTGTATTGTCAAGGTTGTGGCCCCGATTGTGCGACGATCACGCCATGCGGCGACATGGCTGGTCCGGAGACATCCCGGCTGATGACAAGGAAGCGGTCGCCCGCATCATCGCTGCGACCCGACGTGCCATCGACCAACGCGGAACGGTGAGCGTGTCCGAGGTCGCCCAGTCGCTGGGAGTGACGCGTCAGACGGTCTATCGCTATTTCCCGACCCATGAGGCGCTCCTGGGTGCCACTGCCCTGTCCTCTGTTGACAGCTTCCTCGATCGGCTTGCCGCCCATTTGGGTTCGATCACCGACCCAACTGAGGCTGTAGTCGAGGGCATCGCGTACACATTCGAGCAAATCGAGCACGACCGCTACCTCAGCCTGGTCTTCCAATCAGGCAAGGCCAGTGCCTTCACCGCCGGTGTGACGTCAGACATGGCTATTTCGTTCGGCCGTTCGATGCTGCAACGGTTCGATGTTGATTGGGATGCAACGGGTTTCAGGGACGGCAAGTTGGACGAACTTGTCGAGGTGATGCTGCGGATGCTGCAGTCACTCATCGTGGACCCCGGACGCCCCTCACGTCGCGGTAGCGAACTACGCCGATTCCTGCGGGAGTGGATCGGGCCTTCGGTCGCCACGCACACCACCGCATCCACATGAGACCCGTCCGGTTGACCTCAACTGTGGTTGAGGTCTTAGCGTGCATACTATGCCGTTCAAACCGCATGAAATTGAGTTCATGAAGGCGGCCGACCTCGCCCGGTTGGCCACCATCCAACCCGACGGCACGCTGCAGAACAGTCCAGTCGGCTTCAGCTACAACGAAGCTCTGGGCACCGTGGACATTCACGGGTACCGGATGTCGAAGAGCCGCAAGTTCCGCAACCTGGCTTCCAATAACAACGTTGCGCTGGTGATCGACGACATTGCCTCCCGCGACCCGTGGCGGGTGCGGTGCCTGGAGATCAGAGGCACTGCCGAACAGGCCGAGTCCGGCGAGCGCCGCGCGGAGCCCAACGGCGACGCGATCGATACCGCGATCATTCGCGTTACCCCGCGGCGCATCATCGCCTTCGGCATCGACGACACCGAGACCGAACCGCACAAATTGGCGGCCGACAGCCGCGACGTCCCGACTACCGCAGACTAGCCCGCGACCGCCGCTGGATCATCAGCGCCGCCGCCGCGCCCGACTCGTTGATCGCCAGGTGGGCGAGCATCGGAGCGCTGAGGCTGCCGGAATGTTCGGCCAGCCAACCGAATAGCCAGCCTGCGCCCGCGGTAGCCAGCACGGTGGGCAGTACCGGCTCGCCGGTCGCACGCGCATCGGCGATGTGGGAAAGACCGAACGCGATCCCCTGCAGCAGTCGCCCACCCGACGCACCGTAGCCGCGGCCGGCGACGGCGGCCAGCGCCGCACGGAATGCCGCCTCCTCAGCCCACACCGTCCCCAGCGGTATCCGCAACGCCAGCCAGGCGGACGTCGGCGCGGGCAGTTCACGTTCGGCCATCGAAACCCGCACGACCGGAATGGATGTCGATATCGCGACCGCGGTGGCCGCCGCCGATCCGGCGGCCAGCCCCAGCCGCAATCCGGTCCACAGTGGTGGTGGGCGCAGGCCCAGCGGCGCCCTCGTCACGAGGACCAGCAGCCCGGCAAGACCGGCCTGGAGCGGGACCCGCGCGGGTAGTCGGGGGCCGACGAAGCTCCAGCCGACCAGCGCGGTGGCCAGACCGAGCGCTCGGACACGCCGAAAGCTACTGTGCTGCATCAGGTTCAGTCTCGGTCGTTTGCAATGCGGCACGGATGCGCTCGGTGTCGGCTGGAGTCCAACCGTCCGGTGGGGCGACCGCGACCCACCCGTCCAAGATGTCGTTGCTGTAGTTGTGGCCGTGTCCGCCGGGCACACCCTCGGCGTTGGTCAGGTCGGCGCTGACTTGCCAGAAGGTGACAACTGGATTCCAGCGCATGGCGGCGCTGCGGTCTCGGCCGGGGGGTTCGGTGAGCCAGTCGGGCCGGCCGAACAGCAGATCGGGTGACCACCAGACCACCGGGTCAGACGGGTGCTGCAGGAAGAGCACCCGCGTACCCACCCAGGGAGGCCCTGCAACTTGGTCGACGTCCGCCGGATCGATCGCTTCGCTGAACCGCACCGTCCGCCCGTTGTCGTAACGCGGCTGCACCTCGGTGGTGTGCGGGTCGCGCCGCACGATCAGCGCATGCCACAGCGGACTGGCTTGCGGCGGTCCCACCCACAGCACCGCGTCGAAGCCCATTTGGCGGATGTCGGGCAGCCATCCGAAGGCGGCTTGGCCCGCCATCGAACCCAGGCTCTCGCCATAGAGCACCAGCTTCGGCCGGCGGTCGGGCGGAAGTTGTTGCCAACGTTGGTGAACCGCGTCGATCAGCATTCGACCGGAATCCATGGACTTCTGCCGGTCGGCCAAAAACGAGATCCAACTCGGCAGATACGAGTACTGCAGGCCGACGATCGCGGTGTCGCCGTTGTACATCATCTCCAGCGAGCTCGCCGCCACCGGGTCGATCCAGCCGGTGCCGGTGGTCGGCGCGATGACCAGTAATTTACGGGCGAACGCCCCGGTGCGCTCGAGCTCTGCGAGAGCCACTTTCACCCGGCCGCCTTCCTCGGGCGCAGTATGCAGCCCGGCATAGACGCGGATCGGCTCCTTGGCGGGCCTGCCGTTGAGCCGGGTCAGCCCGGCGGCATGCGGACCGGTGGCGACGAAGGTGCGGCCCTGGTATCCCAGTGAATCCCAGGGCGCCAATGACGCTGGGCTGCCCGATTTTTCAGCAAGCTGCGGTTGCGAGACGCCGGCTGGGGTGGCCGAGTCGCGAGGTTGGAAGACCGCGTTGGCGCCGGCGAAGAATCCGCGGACCAGAACGCCGTCGAACAGCATGATCAGCAGCGCGACAACGATAGTCGTGCCGATGAACAGCGCCACCTCGTCGTGCAGGCGCCATCGCCTGATCAGCACGCGGGCCAGCAGCTTGACCGCGTCGATGAGAACCCGGAACGTGGACACCACCAGGGCGCCGACCGCAACAGCGACGATCAGGGTACGCAGATACCCCAGGGTCGTCGGGCCCTGGACACCCATCAGCATGGACACTTCCCGCTGCCAGGAGGCCGCCGGGATCAGCATCAGCACACACGCCGTCGGCGCTATCACGACGACCGCCGCCTTCATCCAAGACAGCACTCGCGGCGGCGGCGGCCACCAGCGGGCACCCCGAAGCACCATACGGTAGGTAGCCTTGCCGATCAGCACGCCCAGGCCGTAGCCGAACGATCCGTTGATGCCTCCGATCAGGCCCTGGAACACCCAGTCCCGCGGTAGCAGCGACGGTGTCAGCGACAGGCAGAAGAACAGGGCACCAAAAGCGATCCCGACGAATTTCAGCCGTAGTAAGCTCCACGCCCACACCACCAACGGGTGCCGTTGACGAGGTTCGGTATTCATCGCAGCAGTGCGGCCAGCACTCCCTCAGACGTGCTGCGCAGCTCTGCCAGCGGCACGGTGAACAGGCCCTGAACCTCCACCGCGTCCGAACCCTGGTCGACGACGCCGATGCGGGTGGCCGGCAGACCCCGCGCCTCGCACATCGCGCGGAACCGACTCTCCTCGCTGCGCGGCACGCCCACCAGCACCCGGCCGGCGGACTCGGAGAACAGCATCACAAAGGGGTCAGCGTCCTCGGGAAGCACGATGCGACAACCCGTTTCACCCGCGAGTGCCGATTCCACCACCGCCTGAGCCAGGCCGCCTTCAGACAGGTCGTGGGCCGCAGACACCAGCCCGTCGCGGGACGCCGCGGTCAACACGTCGGCGAGCAGTCGCTCGCGAGCCAGATCCACCGCGGGCGGCAGTCCGCCCAGATGATCGGCGGTGACTTGCGCCCAGACCGATCCATCGAATTCGTCACGGGTGTCGCCGAGCAGCATCAGCGTCTCGCCCGGCGCGGTGCCCATCGCCGTCGGGATGCGCCGGGCGACATCGTCGATCACGCCCAACACACCCACCACCGGGGTGGGCAGGATCGCCGTCGAACCGGTTTGGTTATAGAAGCTGACGTTGCCTCCGGTCACCGGAATGCCCAGTGCCGCACAGCCGTCCGCGAGACCGCGGACAGCCTGGGCGAACTGCCACATCACCCCGGGGTCTTCCGGTGAGCCGAAATTGAGGCAGTTGGTCACTGCCACGGGTGTGGCACCGGTGACGGCGACGTTGCGGTACGCCTCGGCCAGCGCGAGTTGGGCGCCGGTGTAGGGGTCGAGCAGCGTGTAGCGGCCGGACGCGTCGGTCGACAGCGCGATTCCGCGGCCGGTGGACTCGTCGACCCGCAGCACACCGCCGTCGGCGTGTTCGGCCAGCACGGTGTTGCCACGCACGTAGCGGTCGTATTGCTCGGTGATGAAGGCACGGCTGCACAGATGCGGACTGCCAAGCAGCGCAAGCAAAGTCGCGCGCAGCTCGTCGCCGGTAGCCGGCCGGGGCAGGCTGCTCGCACGGTCGGCGTTCAGCGCGTCCTGCGAATCCGGGCGGGCGACCGGGCGCTGGTATACCGGGCCCTCGTGGGCCACTGTGCGTGGCGGCACGTCGACGACAGTCTCGCCGTGCCAGGTGATTCGTAGCCGGTCACCGTCGGTGACTTCGCCGATCGTGGTGGCCAACACTTCCCATTTGCGGCACACCGCCATGAACGCGTCGACGTTCTCCGGGGCGACGACCGCGCACATCCGTTCCTGCGACTCGCTGCAGAGCACCTCGGCCGGGGTCATGTTCTTGGTGCGCAGCGGCACGGTATCCAGCTCGACGACCATGCCGCCGTCACCGGCAGAAGCCAGCTCCGAAGTCGCACAGGCTATTCCGGCTCCGCCGAGGTCCTGGATACCGATTACCAGGCCTTGCGCGTACAACTCCAGGCAGCACTCGATGAGCACCTTTTCCATGAACGGGTCGCCGACTTGAACCGACGGCAGCTTTTTGCGGCCGGATCCCGACTCGTCGCCGCCGAATGTCTCCGACGCCAGCACCGACACTCCGCCGATACCGTCGAGCCCGGTCCGCGCGCCGAACAGGATGATCTTGTTGCCCGCGCCGGAAGCGAACGCCAGATGAAGGTCCTCCTGGCGGAGCACGCCCACACACAGCGCGTTGACCAGCGGGTTGCCGGCGTAGCAGGCGTCGAAGACGGTTTCGCCGCCGATGTTGGGCAGGCCCAGGGAGTTGCCGTAGCCCCCGATACCGCGCACCACGCCGTCGAGCACGCGGCGGGTATCCGGGGCGTCGGCGGCGCCGAACCGCAACTGGTCCATCACCGCCACCGGTCGGGCACCCATTGCCATGATGTCGCGGACGATGCCGCCGACCCCGGTGGCCGCGCCCTGATAGGGCTCGACGTAGGACGGGTGGTTGTGCGATTCCACCTTGAAGCCGACCGCCCAGCCGTCGCCGATGTCCACCACGCCGGCGTTCTCCCCGATGCCGGCCAGCATGCCGGCCCGCATCTCGTCGGTGGTGGTCTCACCGAAATACCGCAGGTGGACCTTGGACGACTTGTAAGAGCAGTGCTCGCTCCACATCACCGAGTACATGGCCAGCTCGGCATCGGTCGGCCTGCGGCCCAGGATGTCGCGGATCCGCTGGTATTCGTCCTCTTTGAGGCCCAGTTCGCGGAACGGTTGCGGCTGGTCAGGAGTGGCTGCGGCCTGCTCGACGGTATCGACCGCTTGAGTGAGCCCGGACGTCACGCAGACAGTCTAAGTGGCCCGCTGACTACCCCGTGCTACCCCGTGCCGGCCACGCAGAAGGCGTTGCCTTCGGGGTCGGTCAGCACCACCCAGCGGAAGTTGTCACCGACGCTGTGCCGACCGGACTCAGTGGCGCCGGCGGCGACGAGCCGCGAAACCTCAGCATCGACATCGCCGGCGCCGAAGTCGAGGTGCACCCGGTTCTTGCCCGGCGTGGGATTGTCCACCTTCTGAAAGCCGAGCCGCGGTCCGTCCGGCCGCATGACCGCGAAGAATTCGCCGGGCAGCATCTCCTGGACTTGGCCGTCGAACTGCTCGGCCCACCAACCGGCCAGCGTCGCGGGATCGCTGCTATCGAATGTCACCATCTCTACGTTGAGCGCCATAGAACCGACTGTATTACCGGCATTACCCGCGCCCTATGACCTCCCGGGTAATTGCAGCACCGCACGGGCCGAGACACGCTTGCATCGACGCGCACGTAGCGCCCAACCCCTGGAGGACCCATGACCAACACCCAATCCGCCTCACCTGCAGCGACATTCAGCGCCGAGCTGTGGGCGGCGTTCTGGGCCGCGCCCAGTATGTCGCGCGGGATGGACATCCTGGCTGACGACATCGTCGGCTACTGGCCCGGCGACCCCGAGCCGGTCCGCGGAGTCGAGCCGTACACGAAAAAGATCGCCGACCTGCTGGCCGCCGCTCCGGACCTGCAGCTGGAACTCGTCGACAGCGCCACCGTCCCAGGTGCCGTCGAGGGCGAGCAGCTGGTCTTCCTGCACTACGTCGGGCACGGCACCGGCCCCGACGGACCTTTCGAGATCCGCGGGCTCGACCGGGTCCGCACCCGCGACGGCATGGTGGTGGAGAACGTGATCCGCTACGAGCCGGTCGTGGTCAGGTAACGCTCAAAACTCAGCCCGGCGAAAGGAAAGCCCGCAGCGCCGCCGCGTAAGCGGCCACGTCGTCCGCGCCCATGAACTCCCGCGCTGAATGCATGGCGAGCTGCGGGGCGCCGACGTCGACAGTCGGGATGCCGGTGCGGGCCGACGTCATCGGACCGATTGTCGAGCCGCAGGGCAGGTCGGCGCGGTGTTCGTAGCGTTGCAGTGGCACCCCGGCCCGCTGGCAGGCCAGCGCGAACGCGGCGGCGGTGCGGCCGTCGGTGGCGTAGCGCAGGTTCGGGTGCACCTTGAGCACCGGGCCACCGTTGACCGCGATCAGGTGACCGGGTTCGTGCCGCTCTGGGTAGTTGGGATGGGTGGCGTGCGCCATGTCCGCTGAGGCCACCATCGATCCCGGCAGCCGACGCAGAAAGTCCTCCCGTCCGCCACCACCGGCCAGCACGATGCGTTCCAGCGTGGTCATCAGCAGCTCGGAGTCCGCGCCGTGATCGGAGGTCGACCCGACCTCCTCGTGGTCGAACAAGACCAGCACCGGCAGGTATTGGCCGGCCGTGGTGTTCAGCAACGCCTCCAGACCCGCGTAGCAGGAGGCCTGGTTGTCCAGCCGCGGTGCACTGACAAACTGGCCACCCAGGCCGGACAGCGTCGACGGGGTCAGATCGTGGGTCATCAGGTCGGCGCCGAGCACGTCATTGGGATCGATGCCGGACTGGTCGGCGACGTAGCCGATGAACGACCGGGTTGGGCCGTCAGCTCCCCACACCGCGTTGACGTGGCGCTGCGGATCCAGCGTCAGCGACTTGCGGTCCTCCGCCAGGTGGATGGCCAACTGCGGCACGCGCAGGATCGGGGCATCGATGCGCACCAGCCGGTGAGCGATACCGCCGCCGCCGCGGATGGACAGTCGACCGCTGACGCCCAGGTCGCGGTCCAGCCAGGAGTTCAGCCAGGCGCCGCCGTAGGGTTCCAGCGCCACGATCTGCCAGCCCGCGGCCTCACGGTCCGGGTGTTGCTTGACCCGCAGATTAGGGCTGTCGGTATGGCCGCCGATGATCCGAAACGGCCGACCGCGAAACGGCCGACCGCCGGTGTCGGTCCCGCTGTCCCAGGCCACCAGCGACCCGGCGCGCAGGGTGAAGAACTTGCCTGCGGACGGCCACTTGTCAGCCTCGGCCAGCTCGGTGTAGCCGGCGTCGCGCAGCCGGGACGACACCGTGGCACAGACGTGAAACGGCGACGGGGACGCGTCGATGAATTCGCACAACCCTCGCGCCGTGGCAGTCATGCGCCCAATCTTTTCATCACAGCTGCATCTAAAACGTTAGGGTCGAAACCGTGCCCGATCTGCAGCCGCAACCGGTGCTAGCTCCGCTGACACCGGCCGCGATCTTTCTGGTGGTCACCATCGTCGAGGGCGGCGAAGAGGCGGTGCATGACGCGCTGCCGGACATTTCCGGACTCGTGCGGGCCATCGGATTCCGCGATCCGACCAAACACTTGTCGGTGATCGCCTCGATCGGTTCCGACGCCTGGGATCGGCTGTTCACCGGCCCGCGTCCTGCCGAGCTGCACCCGTTCGTCGAGCTGGACGGTCCGCGGCATGCCGCTCCGGCCACACCCGGCGACCTGTTGTTCCATATCCGCGCCGAGAGCCTGGACGTCTGCTTCGAGCTGGCCAACCGCATCCTCAAGTCGATGGCCGGCGCGGTGACCGTCGTCGACGAAGTGCACGGCTTTAAGTTCTTCGACAACCGCGATCTGCTGGGTTTCGTGGACGGCACGGAAAACCCCGAGGGCGCGCTGGCGGTTTCAGCCACCACTATTGGTGACGAGGATCCCGATTTCGCCGGCTCGTGCTATGTGCACGTGCAGAAGTACGTGCACGACATGACCGCCTGGGAATCACTGTCTGCGACCGAACAGGAGCTTGTCATCGGCCGCACCAAACTGGACGACATCGAACTCGACGACGATGACAAGCCGGCCAATGCGCATATCGCGCTCAACGTGATCACCGACGACGACGGCACCGAACTGAAGATAGTGCGCCACAACATGCCATTCGGTGAGCTCGGAAAAGACGAATTCGGCACGTATTTCATCGGGTATTCGCGGACGCCCGAGGTCACCGAACGGATGCTGCGCAACATGTTTCTGGGCGACCCGCCGGGCAACACCGACCGCATCCTGGACTTCTCGGCCGCGGTCACGGGTGGACTGTTCTTCTCCCCCACCGTCGACTTCCTCGACGATCCGCCGCCGCTGCCGGGTTCACCGGTGGCAGCTCCGGCGGTGGTTAGCGTGCCCCTCACCGGCACAGATGGCTCGTTGGCGATCGGCAGTTTGAAAGGAACCCCGCAATGAACAACCTCTACCGCGATCTGGCGCCGATTACCGAAGAGGCCTGGACCGAAATCGAATTGGAGGCCACACGGACGTTCAAGCGGCACATCGCCGGACGCCGGGTGATCGACGTCAGCGAGCCGGGCGGTCCGACCACTGCGGCGATCAGCACCGGACGACTGCAAGAAGTGAAGGCGCCCACCGACGGCGTCATCGCGCAACTGCGTGCCAGCAAACCGCTTGTGCGGCTGCGGGTTCCGTTTACGCTGTCCCGCGGGGAGATCGACGACGTGGAACGTGGGTCACAGGATTCCGACTGGGACCCGGTCAAGGCCGCCGCGAAGAAGCTGGCGTTCGTCGAAGACCGGGCCATCTTCGAAGGCTATAAAGCCGCTTCGATCGACGGTATCCGTAGCTGCAGCTCTAACCCGCCGTTGAAGCTGCCCAAGGAAGTACGAGGCTTTCCCGATGTCGTCGCGCAAGCGTTGTCCGAGCTGCGACTGGCCGGTGTCGACGGCCCGTACTCGGTGCTGCTGTCCGCCGACGCCTACACCAAAGTCAGCGAGACCACCGAACACGGCTACCCGATCCGCGAGCACATCCGTCGGCTGATCGAGGGCGACATCATCTGGGCACCGGCCATCGACGGCGCGTTCGTGCTCACCACCCGCGGCGGCGACTTCGACCTGCAGCTGGGC
>DATJOR010000302.1:0-15981 GCA_035506875.1 Mycobacterium sp. | reverse complement strand
CAGCGTGCTGCCCTCCACGATGCCGAACTTGGACAGGTCAGCTTTCAGATGTGGGCATCGGCGCTGAATCTCCCAGCCGTCCATGGTGATCGACGCGGTGTCATCGTGTGTCTCGGCGAACCAGCCGTCGGCGTAGGCGATGCGCTCATCGGTCAGGCATTTGAAGAACGTGTAGAGGTATTCGTTGTAGCCGCCGACCCGCCATGCCTTGAACCGGGTGGACAAAAAGATGGTGTTGACCCAGTCGGGTTCGTTGTCGCGCAGCACGGTGCGCACCAGCTCCGGCGCGATTGCAAACCCGTATCGGAACTTCTCGTCGGGAATCGCTTCTCGCACTGTTCGTTTGGGGAAGTCGAGCACGACATGCTGTGCGCCGATAACCAGCTCCACGGGGTAGCCGATGCCGTCACAGATCTCGTCTGAAGCCAACATGATCGGCTCAAACACCGCTCGCAGCGGCTCTAGCAGCGACTCGCCGGTGGCGGGTCCCCACCCGGCTTTTTCCGCCGCCAACACGGGCTGCATGCGGGCGGCGTAATCGGCGATGTAGGCCGCCTTGCCGGTGGTGAAGATCGCCTCGACCTGATCGGTGGGCAGCGGGTGGTTCAGCGAGTTGAGTTGTGCGCCGCAGAATTCAGCGCTCGACCCGGGCATCATCAGCAGGCCGCGGTCATGTCCGTGCGTGCGCATCTGGTCGAGGAACACCATCTGGTCGGGAAAGATGTTGGCCGGGTCGCCGTGGTCGTCGTTGAGGTCACGCAACTCGGGGTCCAGAAAGCACGGCGGGCCGGCTGACGGGATCACCCACGTCGCACCGACCTGCGCGACGTATTGGCGGGCCCGGTCCATCTGGCGTTGCCGCTTCTGCTTGCCGAACGTCTCCTTGGCGCGCGCCGGCATGTCGTAGACCATCGGGTACCAGATCGCGCCGGAGTACTGCAGCATATGCACGTCAATGTCGCCGAAGTCCGCATGCAGTACGTCGAGGTCCACCGGGCGGGCGTCGTTCATGTTGAACGCTGTGGTCTCGCCGTCGGAAACCACCAGCGCGGAATCGCCGATCGGGCCGTCCGCGGGAGCCCGTAGCGCGATGACCATTACGTCGAGGTCGCCTTTCGGCCCGCTGACCCGGTGTTTGACCGAGTCGGTGGTCTCAAAGAACCGGTGGAAGCCCAGGCCGTGCAACGCATTTTTCAAGTCGGGCACCGGATAGTCCGGCAGCAGCACGACGGCGTCTTTGTTGACGTGCTCGGCCAGCAGCTTGGCGTCGAAGTGGTCCTTATGCAGGTGCGAGACGTACAGGTAGTCGCAGTCGCCTAGGGCATCCCAGTCCAGCCCGCTGTTGTCTGGGAAGGGAAACCACGACGCGAAGTAGGCCGGATTGACCCAGGGGTCGCACAGAATGCTGCCCGCCTGCGTCTCGATCCGAAAGCCGGCATGCCCGACGCTCGTTAACCGCACTAATGCCCTTCAAAACTCGTTGCTCAACGCTGATGTCCCGCCGACCCGAGCTTAACGGGAGCCTGGACCCCGCGTGCTCCCCGCCCGAGCACGGGCTTTCACACCGATCCCCGTTGCAAGGTAACGTCCGCGCTATGTGGGCGACGGTCTTGCTGCTGGCCCTTGTCGCGACGGCGGACCCGGTGCGCAACGGAACCGCCGCTCTGCTGTGTTCACGTCCCCGGCCCATGCTTAATCTGCTCGCATTCTGGTTTGGCGGCATCGCGGTGAGCCTGCTCCTCGGACTGGGTTCGCTGTTCGTGTTGCGCAACTTCGCGTTGACGGCTATCCAAGATCTGGCGTCCGCGGCCGCGACGTCCACCGCCAGGCATATTCAGATTGCTGCGGGCGTCGTCGCATTGCTGGTCGCCCTGCGAATCTTCATGCGTGAGCGCGCGGGCTTGGCCGAGGGTGTTTCCTCGACGGTCGGACAGCAGCCGAAGGTAGCTGGCCCACTGTCCTGGTTGTCGACGCGCGCCCGCAATACGCTCGAGGGCGGGTCGCTGTGGGTGGCATTCGCGGCGGGTCTCGGAGCGGCGACGCCGGTCGAGTACCTCGTGGCGCTCGTCGTCATCCTGTCCTCGACTGCTGCGACCGGCGCGCAGGTCAGCGCAGTGCTGTTGTACACCGTGGTGGCGTTTGCGGTCGCCGAGATACCGCTCGTCGGTCACTTGGCAGCACCGGCGCGGACCCGCGACGTTATGCACCGGCTGCACATCTGGCTGCGGGCTCGCCGCCGGCAGACCGTCGCCGTCATCCTTGCGGTCGCGGGTATTTTGCTAATGGCCACCGGTATAGGCAGCTTCTGAGGCGGCTAAGCGGGGAACCGTCGGCTCCGATCGGCCCTGTGCCGGAGGCGGTTTCACTCGCGACGGCCACCAGTTTCCGCGACCAACCAACACGGCCAACGCCGGCACCGTAATAGTGCGGACCAGGAAAGTGTCGAGCAGTAGCCCGATTCCGATGATGAATCCGGCCTCGACCATGGTCGTCAGACTGCCGAACACCAAGCCGAACATCGAGGCGGCGAAGATAAGACCCGCCGAGGTGATCACGCCGCCGGTCGAACTCACGGTGCGTATTACGCCGGAACGAATACCGTGCAGCGACTCGTCCTGAATGCGGGAAATCAACAGCATGTTGTAGTCGGCCCCGACGGCGACTAAGACGATAAAGGTCATTCCGGGGACCGTCCACGACAGGGCCTGGCCAAGCACTAACTGAAATGTGATGACTCCTATACCCAGCGCCGACAGATACGAAATCACTACCGAGGCGATCAAATAGAGTGGCGCGACGATCGCGCGCAGCAAGGCGATCAAAATCAGCAGCACCACGATGATGGTCACAGCGATGATGTAGCGAAGGTCGTGGTTGTAGTAGTCGCGGATATCCCGGAGCGTCACCGAGAATCCCGCCATCGATACCTTGGCGTCAGCCAGTGAGGTATTCGGTTGAGCCCCCCGCGCGGTATCCATAATCGAATTGATCTGATCCATAGCGGCGGTGCTGAACGGGTTGAGGTCGGTTTGGATCAAGTACCGCACCGCGTGACCATCGGGCGAGACGAAAGCTGCGGCAGCCTTCTTGAAATCGTCCTGAACCAGCACCTGCGGAGGAATGTAGAACCCCGCCATCGACGGTGCCGATGCATCGGACTTCATCGCCAAGAGAAACCCGGACGCATCACTGAGTCCGGCGCCCATCTTCTTGGTCTGCTCGACCAGTTCTTGCACGCCGTCGGCCAATTGCCGGCTGCCGTCGGCGAGTTGGTCGGCGCCATGCTGCATGACTGCCAAGCGGCCGGTTAGATCCCCCGCGCCGAGTGAGTGCATGGCAGTGCCAGCGTTATCGAGTGCGTCCCGCAACCCCTTTGTCGCCGACTCCAGGGTCTGAGTGCCCTGGGTGGACTGCAGCTGTCGAGCCAGCTCGGCGATCCGGTCGAACGCCCCGTTTTGTTGGGCGGTGACCAGCCGTTCCAACTGGTCGCGAGCGCTTTGACAGGACGGATCGCTGGCGCAGACCGGGCTGCTAGCCAGTCCCCTCAACACCGGGTTGGCCCAGTTGGAGAAGCCTGCGGCGTCAGTGAGGTTGACGCCGACGGCATCGCCCAGCGCATGCATGCTGGTGACGAGTTGAGCCGCATTGTCGATGTCGTTAAGCGCCTTCTGTCCACCAATCTGGGCTTGTATGTAGGACAGGGCGTCGACCAACTGGTGGACGCTGCCCATCGCCTGCACAATCCCCCCGCGGATGTCGCCGAGGTTGGTGGCCAGTTCGTTGGCGCCATCGGTCAGCCGGTTGAGGTCCCGGGTGCGGTCGGTGATCACGCCTGACGCGTCATGCAGCTTGCTGCCGACTTCGCCGGCCTGGTATGTCACTCTGGCCTGTTCTGGCGATTGGCCGGTGGGCCGGGTGATTCCCCGCACCACCGCGATACCGGGCACCTGACTGATCCGCTGTGCCATCTGCTCGAGGTCCGCAAGGGCCTTGGGCGACCGAAGATCGTGCGGCGACTGGACGATCAGATACTCTGGAATCGTTGAGTTCAACGCGAAATGGCGAGCAATCGCGGCGTATCCGAGATTACTTTCGACCGAGTCCGGCAAGGTTTTCCGATCGTCGTAGCTCGCCCGCATGAGCGTTGCGCAACCGGCGAGAATGACGAGCACGACCAGACTGCCAACCAGATGCGGTATAGGCCGGCGCACTATCTGGATTCCGGAACGTCGCCAGAAGCGAGTGGTGAGTTCGCGTTTCGGCGCGATCCACCCGCGTCGGCCGATCAGCACCATGATGGCCGGAAGCAGTGTCACCGCGGCCAAGAAGGCCACCCCGATCGAAACAGCCAGCGCCGGGCCGATTGTCGCGAACAACCCGAGCCAGGCGAGAACCATCCCTAAGAAGGTGACCGCTACAGTGGCCGCCGACGCCGCGATCACTTTGCCGATGGACGCCAACGCGCGCACGACCGCTTGGTCGGAATCCACGCCCCCGCGCACGTATTCGTGATAGCGACTGATCAGAAACACGGCGTAATCCGTGCCGGCACCAAACATCATCCCGCTCATGAAGACGATGGTCTGGTTGGAAATGCCCAGGCCTAACTCGGAAAGCCCCGCCACGATCTTTTGCGCGGTCACCAGCGACACCCCGATGGTGAGCAACGGCAGCACCATAGTGACCGGGTTTCGGTAGACGATCAGCAGGATGGCAAGCACCATGACAGCTGTCGCGATCTCGACAACATGCGTATCGCGCTCGCCGACGTCCCCGAGGTCGGCGACGGTGGCTGCCGGCCCGGTCAGGTGTGCGCTCAGCGTGGATCCGGCGACGGTGTGCTTGACGATATCCGCCACGTGTTTGTAGGCCTCGTAGCCTTGTGGTGAACCGAGGCTTCCGGCCAACCCGACGAGCAAGAACCAGGCCTTGTGATCCTTGCTGGTCGTGACCTCACGCAGCGGCGGTGTGCTGAGGAAATCCTGCAGCATCACTACGTCGTGGGTATCCGGGCGCAACTGGCCGACCAGTGTGCGGTAGACGTTTTCGTCGGGGGGTCTTAGGCCGTCTTCGTCGGTCAGGACTACCGCCACGACGTTCTGTGACCCGGACTCGTGAAACGCCTCGGTCATCTGTTTTGTTGCGACGTTCGCCGGAGCATTTGCCGGAAGGATGTCAACGGGACGTCGCAGGACCATCTGCGTCAGCGACGGCAACATCAGCGACAGGACGGCCGCCAGGACTAGCCAGGACCCGATGACCACCAGCGGTCGGCGCACCACGAAATTGCCCAGCCATGGGAAGCCGCTGCCAGCCTTCGCCGGGCTGACCGGGTCCCTCCGCCGCAACACCGGTTCAGGCTACGCGAAGCTCGACACTTACCCGGTGCGTCCGTGCCAATAAGATAGCTGCGATATTAAAACAAAATAAGTGCCTGATTAAAAGAAACTAAGCGGGCTGGTAAAAGTCCAGCGCCATAACTTACCGCTGCAAGTTAGGCAATCGAAATAACCGGTGATCTTGATCACCAGGTCGCCCGGTTGCACGGCTGTCTCACGTCGGTTAGCGTCCTGCGCGGACCATCTGACGTGCACATACGGCCTGCGCCCTGACAGGGCACGCCGACGTCGTATGGGCAGGTAGCGGCCGGGATCAATGCAGCGCGCCGGTCAATGTGTTCTTGCTATTGAGGAGATAGTTTGGTCACGTTCGGCACGATCCATGATTGGGATCCGGCTAATGGGTCGGTCATTTCTTGGCACGCAACACCGACGGCGCTTTCGAAAGCCCAACAAGCGCCAATAAGCGCAGCCCCTGCCAGTTATCAGCAAATTCAGCACCTTAACGGATTTTGCGAACACGCAACCCGGGGACGTGATATGGCCCGGCTGAGCATCGGGGCCTGGGACATATCCGGGGTCTGCGACGTCCCTGCCATGACTTACGCGATCAACGCACACCTTCGCCGGCACGACGCATACCGCAGCTGGTTCGAGTGCCAGGAGACGGGTCGCATTGTCCGTCGCACGTTCGGCGATCCCGCCGATATCGAATTTCTGCCTGCCGATCAGGGTGAAATGACGGCGACGGAGTTACGCGCGCACATCTTGGCGACACCGAATCCATTGCAGTGGGATTGCTTCAGCTTCGGGCTTATCCAGTACGCCGATCACTTCACCTTCTACATGAGCGCAGATCATTTGGTCACCGACGGAATGTCGGTGGGCGTGGTCTTCCTGGAAATTCAGATGAACTACGCCGCTCTCGTCGACGGTGGGGCACCGGTCCCGCTGCCGGACCCCGCCAGCTATGACGATTACTGTGTTCGCCAGCACCGACACACCGAGGCGCTGAACTTAGAGTCGCCGCAAGTGGACGCGTGGATCCGGTTCGCCCATGACAACGGCGGCACCCTTCCGGATTTCCCGTTGCCACTTGGTGATTTATCGGTGCCGTGTACAGGCGGCTTGGTTGTCGTGCCACTGATGGACGAGCATCAGGCGGACCGGTTCGAGTCAGCATGCCAGGAGGTGGGCGCCCGCTTCAGCGGTGGCGTGTTCGCATGCGCTGCCCTGGCCGAATACGAGCTTACCGGTGCCGAGACATATTACGGAGTCACGCCGTACGACACCCGCAGCACGCCGGAAGAATTTATGACACCGGGCTGGTTCGCCAGTTTCATTCCGGTCGCCGTCCGGGCCTCAGGAAGGTCTTTCGGTGATGTGGCTAAAGCCGCCCAGGCTTCCTTTGATTCGGGTAAAGACCTGGCTTTTGTGCCCTTTGATCGGGTGCTGGAGCTGGCGTCTTCCGGGCTGGGCCTCAAAAAATCCGAACGTGATGTCCCCATGCTCTCCTATATCGATGTACGTAGTATTCCGCTGAGCGCTCAGTGGGACGAATTGAACGCCGGGATTTACGGCGACAGCAGATTGTCGGATCAAGTCTGTATGTGGGTGAATCGGTTCGAGAAAGAGACCACGTTGACGGTGTCATTCCCGCAGAATGCGGTCGCCCGGGAATCGGTTGCCCGGTATGTCCGGGCTCTTAAGTCGGTATATCTACGCGTCGCGGAACACGGGGCGGCAGCGCATACTGCCGCCGGGACTTGTCAGCAAACGGTCTGATCGGGTTTGCCTGGCTACCAGAGCATCCAGCTTGCCCGATGACCAGTGGATACCGGCTGCTGATGACTGCAGCCTTGGACCGTCAGCAAATCACTTCAGCTCAGTAGGTGAATCGAGAGACCGTGAAAATCAACACCCATGGCTCGTGTGCGCACGGCTTCGAGAAGGTGTCCACCGCGTTCGAGCGGAACTTCGTCGAGAACGGCGAGGTTGGGGCGGCGGTCGCGGTCTGGGTCGAAGGAGAACTCGTCGTCAACTTGTGGGGAGGGTGGGCCGACGCCGCCGGCACCAAGCCGTGGCGTGAGGACACGCTGGCCGCGGTGTATTCCGGCACCAAAGGACTGACCAGCACGTGTGTGCATCTGTTGGCCGATCGCGGCGAGATCGACCTGGACGCCCCGGTAGCTGCGTACTGGCCCGAGTTCGGACAGGCGGGTAAGGAATCGGTCACGGTGCGGATGGTGATGTGCCATTGCTCGGGCGTGATCGGGCCCCGTAAGCGCCTGACGGCGGAGGAGACGCTGGATTGGGACAAGGTATGTGAGCGATTAGCGAATGCCGAGCCCTGGTGGGAGCCCGGGACTGCGCAGGGCTATCACCTCGCATCTTTCGGGTTCATCCTCGGCGAGGTGGTTCGCCGGGTCACCGGCCGCACCGTGGGCCAGTACTTGCGGACCGAGATCGCCGAACCGCTTGGTGATATCGACGTGCACATCGGCCTGCCCGAGCATGAACACGCGCGCTGCGCAGAGATGGTCAACAAGCCTTACGTCAAGGACATTTTCGCGTTCGCACCGCAGGAAGCCAGCGCCCTCGACGATCATCCGCTGATGGCGGCGGTCATCTCCGCCGATTTCATACCGGACGACGAGCTATCGCGAATCGACATTGGACTGTGGCGTTCCGCCGAGTTCCCCGGCACCAACGCGCACGTATCTGCGCTCGGGATGGCCACGTTCTACAACGCGCTGGCGCAGGAAAAGCTGCTCAGCCGTGAGCAAATGGAGAAAGTCCGGATGCCCGGGTTCGGTTTCGACATCGACCTATGCCTGGGCCCTCGGGCCGCCGACCACGGCTGGGGTTTGGGATACATGCTCAACAAGGGCGGCCGCGCCGGACCCAACCTGAACATCTTCGGCCATGGCGGCTCAGGCGGATCCTTTGCGTTCGTCGACCTGGAGCACCGAATCGGTTACTCGTACGTGATGAACTGGTTCGATGCTACCAAGGCCCACGCTGATCCGCGCAGCGTCGCCCTCAGCGACGAGGTGTACGCCGCGCTGGGCGTCGGCGCGAATTTACTTGCCCTGAACGCGGTCTGACGCGTGGCAATCTGGACGCCTGCTGCGCGCGTACGTCGCCGATATCGCGCATCCGAGCGCAATGTGGACAACCGGCTTGCGTTCATGGATCAAGCATCGTTTCTTGGATTGCGTGCCACCGGTCAGGGGCAAACCATTCAGTGCGTGTGGGTTTACCAGCGCCCGATCGACCTCGACGCCCTTCGCCGCTTTAATCGCAACCTCGGTTACGGGTTGTTGGGACGGCGTATCGAGCGCTCTCCGCTACCGTTCGCTCGCCATCGGTGGGTCAGCTGTCGCGCACCGCTGGATATCGACGTCGCGGAGTGTGCCCGGCCACGCGGCGAGCTCAGCGCCTGGGCCGATGAACGCGGACAGCTGCCCGTTGACCCCGAGCGGGGGCCCGGTTGGCATCTCGGAGTCCTTCCGTTCACCGATGGGTCCGCGGCGATCAGCCTGGCGGCATCACACACCGTGGTCGACGGCGGCGGGTTCTGCCTGGCGGTAGCTGATGCGGTCCGCGGCGACACCCGCGATCTGGGATACCCGCCACCGGCTTCACGTACCCGACGACGAGCAGTAATCGAAGACGCCCATCAAACCGCAGAGGGCGTTCCCGAGATCGCCCGGACGCTGCGCGCCGCGGCCAAACTTGCTCGCCGCCGCCGCCGCGAGTTCAGTCGGGCACAGCCGTCGCTACCCGTTGAAGCCGCAGACAACACGGCCGACGCTGACGAGGCCGTTATCGTACCGGCCATCACCATCTACGTCGACGTGGATGACTGGGACGCGCGCGCGTATTCCCTTGGTGGAACCAGCAATTCGCTGCTGGCCGGGTTCACCGCGAAACTCGCCGAACACGCGGAGCGCCGGCGTCGCCGCGACGGCGCAGTGAACCTCTCATTCCCGGTCAGCGATCGCGAGGAGGGCGACGTCCGTGCGAACGCATTGGCATTCGCTGACGTCACCGTCGACCCCGCCTGCGTCACAACCGATTTGGGCAGCGTGCGCGCAGCAGTGAAGCAGACGCTCAAGACGCTGCGGGAGACACCGGATGAGTCGTTGCAGCTTCTTCCGTTGACGCCGCTGACACCCAAACGGGCGGTGAAACGACTGGCTGAGGTGGCGTTCGGCTACGACGAACTGCCAGTGGGCTGCTCCAATCTTGGTGACATCGACCCAGCGGTGGCTTGTCCCGACGGAGCCGAAGCCGACCAGGTGTTTATGCGGTTGGTGGAGCAATACACCACGCGAGCAAGCCTGCAGCGGACCCGCGGCATTCTGTACGTGGCGTCTGGGCGCATCGTCGACAAGGTCTTCCTCACTGTCGCCGCTTACCAACTCGACCGGAAAAACTCCAAGTCGTATTTGCGCCAGCTGGCGGCGTGCACGCTGGCCGATTTTGAACTGGTCGGCGCGATCGACTGATCACCCCGACCCTAGGTGGCTGCCACCCCGCACCACTAGGCTAGGCAACCGTGGAACCGGTCTACGGGACGATCATCACGCTTGTGCGGGCGGCGTGGCGTGTGCAGGGTCTACGCTTCACGGTCCTCGGGCAAGAAAACATTCCCGCGACCGGCGGCGCCGTCATCGCCATCAACCACACCAGCTACTTCGACTTCACCCTCGCCGGGCTGCCCACCTACCGCGAGCATCGCGCCCGCAAGATCCGGTTCATGGCCAAGCAGGAAGTCTTCGACAACAAGATCACCGGGCCGATCATGCGTGGCTGCCGGCACATCCCGGTGGACCGGTCCAGCGGCGCGGCGTCGTACGACGCCGCCGTGGAAAGGCTGAAAGCCGGCGAGCTGGTCGGCGTCTATCCCGAGGCGACGATCAGCCGCAGCTTCGAAATCAAGGAGTTCAAGTCCGGCGCCGCCCGGATGGCGATCGAGGCCAACGTGCCGATCATCCCGCACATCGTCTGGGGTGCCCAGCGGATCTGGACCAAGGATCATCCCAAGAAACTGTTCCGGCCAAAAGTGCCGATTGCGATTGCGGTCGGCGAGCCAATCCTGCCGACGCTGCCGGCGCCCGAGCTGACGGCGTTGCTGCACTCCCGAATGCAGCATCTGCTGGAGAAGGCGCAGGACTCCTACGGACCGCACCCGGCCGGCGAGTACTGGGTACCGCACCGGTTGGGCGGCGGTGCTCCCACCCTGGCAGAGGCCGCTCAACTCGACGCCGAGGAAGCCAGCCGCCGCGCGGCCGCCCGAGCCGCCCGCGAACGCGCGGATTCGGCGGGTGCCTCGGAGTAGCGGCATGGAGCCGGTCTTTCGAGCACTTGAGATCGCGGCCAAGACCTTGGTCGCGGCGACCGGCACCAAGATCACCTACCAGAACCTGGAGAACATTCCGAGCACCGGCGGGGCGGTGATCGCGATCAACCACACCAGCTACGTGGATTGGCTGCCGGCCGCGCTCGCCGTGCATTACCGGGGGCGGCGCATCCGCTACATGATCAAGGCCGAGATGCAGCAGGTGAAGATAGTCAACTTTCTGATCAAGCACACCAAGACCGTCCCGGTCGACCGCGGGTCCGGCTCTGAGGCGTACGCCGAGGCGGTCCGGTTGCTGCGGGCCGGGGAGGTGATCGGCCTGATGCCGGAGGCGACGATCAGCCGCAGTTTCGAGCTCAAGGAATTCAAGACCGGGGCGGCGCGGATGGCGCTGGACGCCGGCGTTCCGATGGTTCCGCTGATCGTGTGGGGCGCACAGCGGATTTGGACGAAAGACCACCCGAGAAATGTCGGCCGCAAGAAGATCCCGGTCGTCGTGGCGGCGGGCAGGCCGTTGTCCCCGACCGGCGACGTCGAGCACCTCGATGCGGCGCTGCGGGACGAAATGACGTCGTTGTTGCATCGCGTACAGGAGGAATATCCCCACCCCGAAGGCGCGTTCTGGGTTCCGCAGAGGCTTGGCGGCAGCGCACCTACGGTGGCAGAGGCAAAGGTTCTCGAGCAAACTGAGAAGGCGGCGCGTGCCCGCAAGCGGGCCGAGCGTGGCGGGTGACACGGCCAGCGGCTGAGAGCATTTGGCGCGCGCATCGGGGACGATGGGGCTGCGACGATTGCATGAAAGGAGCACCGAGCATGGCAGAGCCGTTCTACCGGTTCGGCGAGTGGGTCGTCCCGCCGTTGGTGGCGATGAACGGTACGAAGTTCACGTTCCGCGGGCTGGAGAACATTCCCGAGCGAGGCGGCGCGTTGCTGGCCCAGAACCACACCAGCTACCTGGACTGGCTGCCGCCGTTGTTCGCCGTGCGTGAACGAGGCCGGCGCATGTACTTCATGATCAAGGCCGAGATGGCCGACGTGAAGGCGGTCAACTACGTCATCAAGCACGCCAGGCTCATTCCGGTAGACCGCAGACACGGACACGATGCGTTTGACATCGCCGTGCAACGGCTGCGCGACGGCGAACTCATCGGGATGCATCCCGAGGCCACCATCAGCCGCAGCTTCGAACTCCGGGAGTTCAAGACCGGGGCGGCCAGGATGGCCCTGGAGGCGCAGGTGCCGATCGTCCCGATGATCGTGTGGGGTGCCCATCGCATCTGGCCCAAAGACCACCCAAAGAAGGTGCTGCGCAACAAGGTTCCGATCACCGTGGCCGCCGGCTCCCCGCTGCCGCCGCATGGCACCGCTGAACAACTCAACGGCGCCCTGCGGCACGCGATGAATGAGTTGCTGTACGAGGTGCAAGAGGCGTATCCGCATCCAGCGGGCGAGTTCTGGGTGCCGCGACGGCTGGGCGGTAGCGCGCCCAACCGGGACGATTCCCAAAAGCTACGGTTGGCCGAACTGCAGGAGCGTCTCGACCGCTATGGAACCGACGGCGTGACGCGCCCGGGGCAAAGCCAAAGCGGAAGACATTGATCATTCCGGCTGGCTGCGCAGGCGGATCGGCCCGGTGACCCTGCCCGCCCTGATCGCCTGCGATGTGGACGGCACCCTGATCGGCGACGACGAGAGGATCAGCCCCCGCACACGCAACGCTGTCCGCGCCGCCGTGGAGGCCGGTGCGCAGTTCGTGCTGGCTACCGGTCGCCCACCGCGTTGGATACGACCGGTGGTCGATGACCTGGGGTTCGCGCCAATGGCGGTGTGCGCCAACGGTGCCGTGATCTACGACCCCGCGACCGACCGCGTGCTGTCCGCCCGGACGCTGTCCGTTGCGACGCTGGGCGAACTGGCGGAGATCGCGACGCGAGTCATTCCGGGTGTCGGGTTGGCCGTCGAGCGGATCGGCCGCAGCGCGCACGACACGGCGACGCCGCAGTTCGTCAGCTCGCCGGGCTATGAGCACGCATGGCTCAATCCCGACAACACCGAGGTGTCCATCGAAGACCTGTTGAGCGCCCCGGCGGTCAAGCTGCTGGTCCGCAAGGCCGGCGCCCGCAGCGCCGACATGGCAGCCGAGCTCGCCAAGCACGTCGGCATCGAGGGCGACATCACCTACTCCACCAATAATGGGCTGGTCGAGATCGTGCCGTTGGGCATCACCAAGTCCACCGGCATCGCCGAAATCGCTGGGCCGCAGGGCATTACCGATGCCGACGTCGTCGCGTTCGGCGACATGCCCAATGACGTGCCGATGCTGCTGCGCGCCGGCCACGGGGTGGCGATGGGTAATGCACATCCCGACGCGATCGCCGCCGCAGATGAGGTGACCGCGCCGAACACCGACGACGGGGTGGCGCGGGTACTGGAACGGTGGTGGCTTTAGTCGACGCGCACCGGTGAGAATCGCTCGAGCTGGATGGGTGGGCCGCTGGGCGGCGACGGTGGCAATTCCTCTACCACCCCGTCGATTACCCGGCTGACACGACCGCTGAGCCGGTCGAAGTCCAGCGTGCCGTGCTGGAAATTCTGCTTCACCCACTGCGGCTCTTGAAACTCGCCGCTGGTCGGCAGACCCAGCGCGCCGCGCTCGTAGCCGAGCGAGGCCCACGCGTCGTAGATGGCTCCGGTGAGCGGTTCGGCGCCGGTCTCCGGCGACCAGTACATCGCGCCCTTGTCGAACGTGGCGTAGCGCGCCTCGCCGGCCGCGGTTGATTCCGGTGACGTCGGCGCCCCTAACACGCTGTTCATCGCGCCCATCGACTGCCATCGGTCATAGATCGCACCGCCTTGCAGCGCCATCGCTAGATCTTCGGGCCGCGGTGGGCTGTTGAAACGCGCTGCGGTGTCGCGGATTTCGTCCATCAGACCGTAGGCGACGTTGCCCGGGCAGTCGGTGGCGCCGACATCGCGGTGGCTGAAGATAGTCGGTAGCGTCGCGGTGGCATCGACGGGATAGTTGGTGTCCGGTCCACCGGCCGACGCCAATGTGACGGTGCCCTTCGGATCGATGTGATCCAGGCCCAACCGCCAACCGAGCAGTCGGCCCGTGGTGTTGAGCTGGATCGGCGTCGGCGCGACGTCATCGAAGTTGCCGATCATCGCCACAGCCCAGGTTTCGCGGTTGAAGCCGCCGGTGGCGTCGACCTGCACCGGCCCGCCCAACGCGCCTGCCCGGCCCTCGAATACCTGGCCGTACTTGTCGACCAGCGCGCTGTAAGCGATGTCGCACCAGCCCAGTATTTGGGTGTGATAGGCGTAAATCGATTGAACGATCGCCGCCGAGTCCTGTGGTTGGTAGTCGTTGCTCTCCGCCGTGTGGTGCACGACGGCGGCGCGGATAGGTGCATTGAACGGCCGGTTTCCACAGCGCACCAAGTCGTCGGCGCCCCATTGAGCCCGGTGGATGATGTTGGGCGGTTGACCCGCCGCGATGACCGCGGTCGGCGGCGCCCACTGGGTGTCGGCCGGAGCCTGTGGCGGTGAGATCAGGACCGCGGAGATGTTCTGCGCCAGCGGCTGTTCCACGGTGGCCGGCAGGTAGCCCAAGCCGGTGGTGGTCGGTGCCGGCCCGCGCGGCCGTTCGGTCGGCGGTGCTCCGGGCGGGCGGGTGACCGCGATTTGGACGGTCGTGGTCTTGCCGACGAACACCGGATCGGTGCCCGATGGACCTGGTGCTGAGCCGCGACTGCCCGGGCCCGTCAGCGCCTCGGTCTCGTACCACGGACCCCACGAGCCGTCGGCGTGGCGGGCGCGTATCCGTGCCGAGGTGCCGCCGAGGTCTCCGCCGGTCAGCGCAACCATGGAAAACGGTGTGGTTTGGCTGATTTCGCGGACCGTCACACCGCCGCCGAGGCCGACAAGCGGCTGTTGGGCGAGGTGAGTGTCGCCCGAGCGGACCGCCTGAGGCGACTGATCCCGATGTCCGGTTGCCGGGTCAACCGCCAAGGGCAGGAGGACCACGGTCGCGACGACGGCAGTGAACAGCATCGTCGGTGCGGGACGGCCAGGACAGCGGGTTGGCACCACCCGATGTTACGTATGTGTCTAGTGTTGCAGATGATTCGACACGCTACGCAAGTGAATTATGTTAATGAACGCACGGCACGGCACCGCAGAGATTGGCGTGCGCTGGTCGCGCTCGGTCCCACTTCTGCGGTGCCGTTTCGGGTGACAAGTTCTCCCGAGGCCGGGCTTCGATCAGGGTGTCGGCACCGGTGGCGCCGGTACCGGTAGCGCCGGTACCGGTGGCGCCGGTACCGCACCGGGCGCTGCCGCAGCGGCGCCTGCGCCGCCGTGCATCGCCTGCGTGATGCCCGGCATCACCAGGCCCTTGAGCAGGTCGATGGCCTGACCCGCGCCCAGCTGGTTGGCCGCGCTCATCATGTCGCTGATCAGGCCGCCGCTACTTCCGCCCGACGACGGCGCAGCGCCGAGTGACGGGTCGCCCAGGATCGGGTAGGTGCCGCCGGCGCCCGGGTCCAGGCCGACCGGGTCGCTGATCGGGTATTCGCTCGGGTTCGGCAGTGCACCCGATGTCGGACCGAAGGCGGTCGGGTTGGTCAGCCCCGGCGTAGCGGCGCCCGGAGTGGTCAATCCCGGGGTGGTCAGCGAGGGATCGGTCAGGCCCGGCGTCGTGCCAGGGGTCAGGCCCGGCGCCGTGCCCGGGGTCAGGCCCGGACTGGTCAGACCCGGCGTCAGGCCTGGCGTCGTGCCCGGGGTGAGGCCCGGACTGGTCAGACCCGGTGAGGTCAAGCCGGGGCTGGTGAGGCCGGGGCTGGTCAGCCCGGGGCTGGTGAGGCCGGGGCTGGTCAGGCCGGGGCTGGTGAGACCCGGCGAGGTCAGGCCCGAAGTCAGCGAGGGATCGGTCAGGCCCGGCGAGGCGAGCCCGGGGCTGGCCGCACCGCTAGCACCGGTCAGGCTCGGTATCGGCGGGAGATTGACCCCGAATTGCGACAGCCCCTGCGACAGGGCAGACATCAACTCGCCGGGCAGGTCGCCCACTCCGGCGGCCTGAACGAACTCGCGGTGCTGGGGTGCGGGCTTGGTGTCGGTCGGTAGACCGCTGAGGGCTACATAAGCAAATGGACTCGCGACCGCCAGAGCGGCGACTGCGCTCGTGGCTGTCGAGAGCCTGCGTCGACGTCGGTTCGGCACGGAAGTCTCCTCAATCTGGACTATTGCGATCTCGGTCTCCTGCGCGCTCAGCGC
>DATJOR010000301.1:0-30633 GCA_035506875.1 Mycobacterium sp. | reverse complement strand
CTTCGAATTCTTCGTGATCCAGGATGGTTCCGTCGGCGTCGCGGCCGTCAACGAGGACCCAGCCGACCGACGTGGATGTCAGCGACAGTCCAAGTACCGTGTCCAAATCTGCACCTCAATCGTGTCCCAATGCCCATGCGCCGCCGCCAGCACAAACCGCAAATGCGGTGGAGTCGTGCGCTGCGGAAGGACCGGGACAACGTGCTCTCGTCGGTCTTACCCCGGGAGAGCCTACGCGCTCATCACGTCAACAGTTGAACGGGTGTCAAACCCCGCTGAGATCTCGCGATGAGCTGCGACGTCGAATCCGAGCGCTGATTCCGCGTACACGACCCACCCGAATGCGGGCTCAAAACGTGCCGAACAAAGTTGCCAACGACCCGGTTACCGCAGGTTCCGCGCAGGTCGCGATGGCCGATGCAGAATCGAGACAGCTTTGCGTCTTGATCGACATATGGAGGACCAGACGGTAGGTTTTGCGATTAGCGCGCGATGGCTTAATGACAAGGGGCAGGGATGACATACCTGAACGACAAGATGCGTGGCTGGGTGCGGCGCCTTGCGGTCGCCGCTTTTGCGGCCGCCGTACTGCCGGGCCTCGTCGGCCTTCTCGGCGGGGCGGCGACGGCGGGGGCGTTCTCCCGGCCCGGTCTTCCGGTCGAATACCTGCAGGTGCCGTCGGCATCGATGGGCCGCAGCATCAAGGTGCAGTTCCAGAGCGGCGGCGCCAACTCCCCTGCCGTGTACCTGCTGGATGGTCTGCGTGCCCAGGATGACTACAACGGCTGGGACATCAACACCCCCGCCTTCGAGTGGTACTACCAGTCCGGCCTGTCGATCGTCATGCCGGTCGGTGGGCAGTCCAGCTTCTACACCGACTGGTACCGCCCGGCCTGCGGCAAGGCCGGTTGCCAGACTTATAAATGGGAAACCTTCCTTACCAGCGAGCTTCCGGGCTATCTCTCCTCGGAGAAGAGCGTCAAGCCGACCGGCAGCGCGGCGGTCGGAATCTCCATGGCGGGTGCGTCGTCCATGAACCTGGCGATCTACCACCCGGCTCAGTTCATCTACGCCGGTTCGCTGTCCGGCTACCTCAGCCCGTCCACCGGGCAGGGCTGGATTGGCCTGGCGATGGGCGATGCCGGCGGTTACAAGAAGGAAGACATGTGGGGGCCAGACAGCGACCCCGCATGGACGCGCAACGACCCCTTGGTCAACGTCGACAAACTCGTCGCCAATAACACCCGGCTCTGGGTTTACTGCGGCAACGGGACTCCGAACGAACTGGGCGGCGCCAACTTGCCGGCCACGTTCCTCGAGAGCAACTTCATGATCGGCGTCAACAAGAAGTTCCAGGCTGCCTACGAGGCCGCGGGCGGCCACAACGCCGTGTTCAACTTCCCGCCCTACGGCACCCACAGCTGGGAGTACTGGGGCGCCCAGCTGAACGCGATGAAGGGTGACCTGCAGAGCTCGCTCGGCGCCCACCCGGGCGGATAAGCGGCTAGCCCTCGCCAGCAAACTGCGCTTGACGGTGATCCGTCAAGCGCAGTTTTTTGCCCAGGTTCAGTGCAGCTGATCGGTGATGTCGACCCATGCCGAAGACTCGCCACGGTGGTTGTTCATGTCGTGGCACTGGCCATGAATACGTGCGACTCCATGCGCCGGAGAAGCGTTGTCCGGGTAAATGCTTGCGGTGACGCCATCCTTGGACAACGTTGTGCCGAAGACGTGTTGGTTGGGCGGCAGCCCCTCGCGCCAGCCGCGCGCAACCAGCGCCCGCGCGATGCCCTGGAAATACGTGTTGCCGTGCGCATCGGCGGGCAATGCGAAGTCGATGTAGACCGCTCCCTGATAGGGCGGATCTTCGCGGTTCTTGCAGGACATCAAAAGATAGCCCCCCGTTGGGTTTTGCAGCGCAGCGACCGCGACGATCTGTTTCGCATGCTCGACGACCTCGGCCTTGGTCTGTTCGTCGGTGGCGGTATGGCCAGCGCCCGCAACGGAATCCGCGTTTGATGAATGCCGCCGGCCCGCCGCCAGCGACCCGGCGCCCAGGACGAGCGTCGACGTCAGCGCGGCAGCAAGCAACAGCCGACTGGCCGGCGAGCGAAGCCGTTCGGCGGGGCTGGCCCCGGGGTCAGCCACCCAGGGCGGCGAGGAGTTCCTTGATCCGGGCCGCTTCGTCATCCGTGGGGATTTCGTCGGCCTCGATCGCGTCGAGGAGTTCGGCCGTCAGCCCCGCGCCGTTGGCGGTTTCCTGCGCGGACAATTTCGCCCGCCGACGGACGGCATATAGCTGTTGACCCAACGTGGCGCCGGGAGCCTCGGCGGCCATTGCCATCAGATCGTCGTAGCGGGTTCGAACTCCGCTCAGCGAGACGATGACTGATGGTGTGGCCCTTCCGCGAGAGGCTGCTTTGGTGAGTGCCGTCTGCAGCTTACGCAGACCGGCAAGGATCACCGTTGCGCGCCCAGAGAACTCCGGATCGCTGTTGTCCGGCAAGGCGTCGATCGCTGCGGTGAACATCTGCATCGCCGCCTCGACCAAGCTGACAATGACCGGCGCCTCGCCGTCATCCGGTGCGCCGTTGCCTTTGGATCGCTTTGTGCCTGGCAAGGCATCACTGATCTGTGCGTCGATGATGATCACCCGTCTTGATCTTGATCGCGATAGAAGACGTCGAAACGCTAGCGCGGATCCACCGTCTGTACAAGGGTTGGACCCGCCGCGGGCTTTCCGGTAGGTCGCATGCGACGGCAAAAGACATATTCAGAACCATTTTTTGCCATTTGGCCGTTTGCGAACTGTGTTATCGCATATGCATGCGGCCGGCATTTGCAGGTCTTGCGCAAATGCGGCGTCGTATTCAAGGCTGTGCGGTGCAGTGGAACGCCGCCTGCCTGCCCCATGGCAGGGCGCGGGTGGTGCGGCACGACGTGCCGGACGGTGGCGAGAATTAGTCGCCTCGAGTAGAACATCGGCATTTTCGGTCACCGGCCCGGCGTCGGCATGCTTGGATCGGCCCATGCAGGGCTCGGCGACGGTTCATATGGCGGCACCCGCGGACGAGATCTGGGACCTGATCGCGGATGTCCGCAACATCGGGCGGTTTTCCCCCGAAACATTCGAGGCCGAATGGCTTGACGGAGCTACCGGGCCCGCGCTCGGGGCGCGATTCCGCGGCCACGTCAAGCGCAACGAAATCGGGCCGGTGTACTGGACGACCTGTCGAGTCACGGCATGCGACCCGGGCCGGGAATTCGGCTTCGAGGTGCTGGTTGGCGACAAGGCGGTAAACAACTGGCGTTATCAACTGGCGCCAAGTGCCGACGGCACCGACGTCACCGAATCATTTCGGATGAGCGCCTCGCTGATGACCACGCTGTATTACTGGATGTTCGGTGGTTTGCTGCGCCAGCGACGCAACATTCGCGATATGACCAAGACGCTGAACCGGATCAAAGACGTTGTCGAGGCCTGACATCATCACCTATCGAGCCCAATCGAACTGAATGAGGTTGCCATGGGACAGTGGTCGCGCGATGAGATCGAGTCGGCCTTCGAACGCCACAAACAGGTCGTCGTGGAAATCGGTTCGAGTTGGGACTGGTCACGTTTTGCCGATCAGTTCACCGAGGACGCAACCTACGTCGAGCACACCTACGGGACTTTCCACGGTCGCGAGCAGATCCGCGATTGGATTGTGTCGACGATGAACGTGTTCCCCGGCAGCGAGATGCCGTTCTATCCGACCTCCTGGTACTCCATCGACACCGACCGTGGCTGGGTGTTCTGCGAGTTTCTCAACCGGATGCGCGATCCCGGCGACGGCAGCATTCATCAGGCGGCCAACCTGTCGGTGATGAAGTACGCGGGTGACGACTTGTGGAGTTACGAGGAAGACGCCTACAACCCGATGAACTTCCTGCCCGTGGTCCGCGACTACATTCAGCGGAGTAAGGCATGCGGCACCGTCAGCGACGACGCGATCGTATTCGCGAAGAACATGAATTGGGAACTGGCCTAACGGCCGACCCGCGCGATGGCCGTAGGCTGGCAATAACACTGCCCGTCGATGGGGGTCTACAGGTGGACGTCGCAATGAAGCAGAGATTGCACTGGTTGGCGCTGCACGGCTTCGTCCGCGGCGTCTCGTCGCTCGGTGCCCGCCGGGGTGATCTGCAGGCCCGGTTGATCGCCGACCCGGCCGTCAAAGCAAATCCGGTGGCGTTCTACGAAGAGGTGCGGGCTCGCGGTCCCCTGGTGCACTCACGCATCGGCTACATCACTGCAGACCACGCGATCGCTCATGAACTGCTGCGGTCAGAGGACTTCCGGGTGCTGTCCATCGGGGCGAATCTACCGACGCCGCTGCGGTGGCTCGAGCGTCGTGTCCGCGACGATCTGCTGCACCCGCTGCGTCCGCCATCGCTACTCGCGGTGGAGCCGCCTGACCATACCCGCTACCGGAAGACGGTGTCGTCGGTGTTCACCACCCGGGCGGTTGCCGCGCTGCGTGACGGCGTCGAGCAGACCGCGGTGACACTGCTCGATCAGCTGTCCCACGAACCCGGTGTCGTCGACGTCGTCGACCGGTACTGCGCGCAGCTTCCGGTAGCGATCATCAGCGACATCCTGGGAGTGCCCGACGCTGATCGACAGCGCATCCTCGAATTCGGCGAACTCGCCGCGCCCAGTTTGGATTTCGGGCTCCCCTGGCCGCAATACCGCCGTGTGCAGCGCGGGATCGAAGGATTCAACTCGTGGCTGACCGAACACCTCCAACAGTTGCGCCGAACTCCGGGTGACGCCCTGATGAGCCAGCTGATCCAAAAAGCCGAAAGCGGTTCGGCGGAAACATATCTGGACGAGCCCGAACTTCGCGCGGTCGCCGGTCTGGTGCTAGCGGCCGGCTTCGAGACCACGGTGAATCTGTTAGGCAACGGGATTCGCATGCTGCTCGACAATCCCGAGCATCTGCGCACCCTCAGTCAGCGTCCGCAATTGTGGCCCAACGCCGTCGAAGAGATCCTGCGATTGGAATCGCCGGTGCAGCTCACCGGACGGTTCGCGCTCAACGACACCGAGGTGGCCGGCACCCAGGTCAAACAAGGCGACCTGGTTGTCATTTACGTCGCCGCGGCCAACCGCGACCCGGCGGTGTTCCCCAACCCCAACCGTTTCGACATCGACCGCGAAAACGCCGGCAAGCATTTGGCGTTCTCCGGTGGACGGCACTTCTGCCTGGGGGCGGCGCTGGCCCGAGCCGAGGGCGAGGTGGGGCTGCGAGCGTTCTTCGACCGCTTCCCCGACGTGCGTTCGGCCGGCGCCGGCAGTCGCCGCGATACCCGTGTGCTGCATGGTTGGTCGACGCTGCCGGTAGCCCTGGGCACAGCGCGGTCGATGGCTACTCGATGAGGTAGCCGGTCGGGCTAGCGCTGCGGTCGGCGACCGAAGTAGCCCTCCAGCACCGTGGTGCACACCAGCTCGCCGGTGCGGTTGAACATCGTGCCCTGCGTGAGCCCGCGACCGCCGATGCCATTGGGCGAATGTTGTTCGTAGAGTAGCCAATCCGACAGGTCAGGTGGCCGGTGGAACCAAACCGCATGGTCCATCAACGCCGAGTTGCCCGGCCCCAGCGGGGTCGTGCGGTGGGCGATCATGGCCGGCTCCAGCAGCGTGCGACCGGACAGGTAAACGGCCAGGCAGTAGCAAAGGATGGGGTCGCTCGGTGGATTCCCATTGGGACGCCACCAGATTCGAATCCGCGCGGTTGGCGGTTCAGCCAAGTCGAGTGCCAGCCGGGCCGACGGATCGATATAGCGCATCTCGATCGGTTGGTCACGGACCCACCATCCGGCGCGCTCGTCGGCGTAGGCGCTGAGCTGCTCGGCCATGGTGGGAAACGATTCAGGATCTGGCAGATCGGGTGGTTGCTGTTGGTAGACAGGGCTTTCATCGTCTTTTAAGGGGTCGCTGAACGAAGCAATGCCCTCCAACAGCACGGCGCCGAACTGGCGTGCGGTGACGCGACGCGCGGAGAAGGTACCGCCGTCGTGCAGCGCGGTGACCTCGAAATCCACCGGACGTCTGGCGTCACCCCGGCGCAGGAACGAGACGTGCATGCTGTGTGGGGACCGTTCGGCCACTGTGCGGCTCGCCGCCATCAGGGCTTGTGCCGCGATGTGGCCCCCGACGATATGGTGGTCGATTTCGTCGATCTGGGTTCCGACGAAAAACTCGGCGTTCACCTGATCGAGGTCGAAGGTGTCGAGTACCTGGTTCAGGGTGAGGACCGGAGGCGGGGTGGTCACCGACGCATCATGCCGCACAGCCGAACTACGCCAGATACCGGCCGAACCACTCCAGCACCCGCCCCCAGGCATCGTTGGCGGCGGCCGCGTTGTAACGCGGGCCGGTGTCGTTGAAGAACGCATGGTCGGCGTTCGGTTCGACGACGATGTCGTTGACCAGCCCTGCGCGATCAAGGGCGGCTTTCGCCGCGGCTTGGGAGCTGGTGACACGGGTGTCGAGAGCCCCGTAGAACGCGAGTACCGCGACATCCTTGGATGCGGCGAAATCTGGGTTGTCCGGTAGCGGCCCGTAGAACGGAACCGCAGCCGACACCTCCGGTATGCCAGCGGCCAGCAGTTGCCATACCAGCCCGCCGCCGAAGCAAAAACCGACGACGGCGATTTTCTGGCCCGGAACCCGCGACTGTAGTTCCGCGAGAGCGGACTTCAGGTCCGTAATGAACCGGTCGGGCTTAGCGGCGCTCAGCGCGGCGGTGGCCTGGGCCGGATCGGCGAAATGCCCGGTGCCACCTTCCTCGGACAGCAGGTCGACGGCGAGCGCCGAGTAGCCGGCCCCGGCGAACCGTCCGGCCACCGACCGCACCCAATCGTTCAGACCCTTGTTCTCGTGGATGACCAACACCCCGCGACGCGCATTGTGGGCTTGTGCCCAGGCGCCCTGGAGTTCTCCGTTCGGTCCGGCCCAGGTGATCGGCTCGGTCGGTAACGCCCGGTCCATCCCCGGCGGCTGTGTCCCCGTCGCACCTGATGACCCCTTCGGGCTCTGGGTTTGCCGGTCTCCGCAGGCGGCGATCAGCGCAGCCGCGGCCCCGCTGCCCAGCCCGAGCAGTGCCAGCCGCCGCAAGGCCTCGCGCCTGGTCAGCAGACCGTCGACGTGGTCGGTGGCAATCTCTTCGGCAAGGTAGTGCTTTAGCGATGTCACCCTGGGGAGTATGCGCCGAAACTCGCTCTGCCGCCGGGCGCCGGCGCGGCGTGGCTCAGCCGAAGCTGTTCGGATCAGCCACCGGGATGAGCAGCTGGGACGGCGTGGGGCCACCCTGATGAAGCTGGTAGCTACCGCCGGCCAAGGCGCGGCGCGCCGGCTTGGTCGGGACCAGATGCGGGAAGTCGTACGTGGTCACCGTCAGCCGCAGCCGGTGTCCCGACTCGATCAACGCGGCGGTCGGGAAGACCTCGACGTCGTAGCGGGTCACTTCGCCGGGGACCACGGGCTTAACCGCAGACCGGGTGCTGAAGTGGTGTGGGCGCAGGACTGTGCCGTCGGGCAGGTACCAGGTGCGATCCGGATCCAGCGCGCGGTGCGAACCGAGCAGCGCTCCCTGCGTCAACGGGCGGCTGAGTCCGTGGGGCGCGACGTCGTCGAGGTGGGTGACCCACAGCGTCTCGCTGGTGGTGGCGGTCGCGTGCACGGTCAGCGTGATCGGTCCGGCAACCAGTGTGGGCTTGGCGAATGGTTCGGTGGTGTAGGTCAGCGCGCCGCGCTGCAGTCTCCGGTTGTCCTGGTCGTAGCGGGTTTGGCCGCCGCGTTGCGCGCGGATGAAGCTGGTCATTCCCAGGGTCCACTGCTCGATGCTTCGGCCGGCCGTCGGACCGCGTCCCACGTATGTGATTGTCGCCGTGGATGTCTCGGGCGCGCATTCGGTAGACAATCGGCCAGACTCGGACAGGTAGAAGAGGGTCGGCGTCGCCTCGGCGAGCGGGTAGTCGTCGGCGTGGAACCATCGCGGGCTGCCGATGGCCTGGAAGGTGAACGGCGGTCCGGAGATCGCTGCTGCGGCGTCGTCGCTGAGCCAGTGGTCGAACCAGCGCAGCTGTAGCGCGTGGATGTGCAGCCCGCCGAAATGCGAGACGTGATACCAGGGCCCCATCAAGAGCCGAAGCTTTTCGGACACCGGTTGGCCGGGTTGCATCGGCGACTCGTCGGGCCGCCCGGCGAACGTGTTCTGCAACGCCGCATAGTTCAGCGGCGCGCCGCGCTGGAACGCATCGTGCCACCCGCCGACCAGGAGAACCGCCACATCGTTGGCGACGATGCCCGGCAACACCATGCCCGGCCGCAACGCATCCCAGAACCGCCCGTCGTAGGCCGTCTCACCGCCGGCGACGGCGTCGGCGATCAATGGCCGGAAGTACCCGCGCTGGTCACGCCCACGCTGCCGCACCCCGGCGAACCCGCCGGCCCGTGGCCGCGGATGCTTGCCGAGGTGGATCACCTCCAGTGCCGGGTTGACGATGTTGAGCAAGCGGTAGACGCCCCCATACGCCCGTACTGTGCGCAGGTGCGGGGCCCCGCCCATGGCCGCCGCGTCGCGATAGAAATCGCGGGCGGCCATTACCGGGAAGATCGCCTTCAGGGGCGAAGCCGGGCCGACGGCGGCGGCGGTGAACAGCTGGTTGATCGCCAGGTAAGACGTTCCGAACATCCCGACGCGGCCATTGGCGTTCGACAGCTTCGACGCCCAATCGACCAGCTCGACCCCGTCCTGGGTCTGCCGCTCCCCGAACATCTCGAAGCAACCGCCTGACACGCCGCTGCCGCGGACGTCGACCATCACCTCGATGTAGCCGCGCTTGATCAGATACGGGGTAGCGCCGCCGCCGATCTGGGCGGCGGGCGGCGGGGCCTTTTTGCCGTAGGGCGTCATGCACAACAACACCGGGAATGGCCCGGCGGCGGGCTGCCCGGTCTCGGGCACGGTCGGGTAATGAATGTCGCCGCGCAGCTCAACGCCGTCGCTCATCGGTATCGCGACGTTGTGATGCACACCGTGCCCAAACTGCGCCGGCCTGGGTGTCCAGTCCGGCGTGAACGGCAACGGGCTCGTCTTGCGGGCACGTCCGGTGCCAGATTTGCGTCGGGATCGCAGCGCTGGCATCTTTGCCATCCCCCACCTCCTGCGCGCATTGTTGACAACGTGTCCAACAGCCCGGTTCTATGACATCCCATGCCAGTTGACGACACCGTACTCGGGCTGTGGCAGGCGTTATCGCGACGGGACTGGGATACGGTCAAGACGTTCCTGTCGGCGGACTGCATCTATGTGGACATGCCGGTCGGACCGACACTGGCGGCGCGTGGCCCCGACGACATCGTCAAGCGACTCAAAGTCGGCCTCGAGCGATTGGCGGGCTACGAAAACCACACCGGCGTGCTGGTGTCCAACGGTTCGGACGCCATGTACGAGCATTCCGAAACGTGGAACTGGTCGAGCGGCGAAACGGCTGTGCTGCAGTTCGTTTCAGTGCACCGCGTCGAAGACGGCAAAGTGACTGTGTGGAAAGACTATTGGGACATGGGCAGCATGACCGCTCAGGCTCCGCCGACGTGGCTGGAGGATCTGGCGACGGCGGATACGTCGTGGATCTTCGACGCGACTGGGCTCATCTAGTTTCTTCTCGTTTCGGCTACTGGTTACAAACGGTCACGATGATAGGGGTGTCGTCGCCGCCTCTCCTGCCGCCGCCGGTACCGGGTATGGTCGCGGTGCTTCCTGGCGCGGCGGGCACGGTGCCGGAGGTATTGGTGTGGGTGAGGTTGAACTCGCCGCCATCAACGGTTCTGTGCCAGTTGACCGCACCATCCTGGTACCAGTAAGTCACGGTGCTGTCGTAGATGATGCCGAGATAGTTGGTGTCTTCATGGCTGTTGGCGGTGAGTTGTGTTCCGTTGAGGGGCAGACAACCGGCGACGTTGGCGGCGGCGACGGGGCTGACCGCTAGAGCGATTGCTGAGGTGGCGACCGCGATGATGGTGTTGGCGAAACCGCGCCGAGCAAATGCCGCAAATGCCATAGTGCCGTCCTGTCTGTCCAGCGAGGGTCGATGGTTAATTATCGATCTTGAGGTGCGCGGCGTTACGGCTCCTCATGCCTAGGCCGGGATTGGTGTAAACCCAACTCCTGGACCGCCTTTGGCGTTCACGTCAGCGAGGACTGCGCTGACCTTGACCCATGTCGTGTCGTCGATCTCGGGGCGGTTCCAATCCGCTGTGAGTAGATGACCGCCGTAGACCAGGCCGATCAGCAAGTCATTGGAAGTGACGGGGGCCCCGTCATCGCCTGGCTGGAAGCTGCTGCCCGGGTCGCATCGCGTCGGTCCGACGGTTAGAACCCGATTGACGAGAGCAGGTCGCCGAACACAGATGGGTCGATTGCTGTAGCAGGGTCCAGACTGGTTGCGAGGTCGGCAGCTGGTGCGGCGTCCAATGCACCAGCCAAATCAGCAAGGGCATCGGGCGGGGTGATCGGTTCGACGTTGGGGAATCCGTCGAACACGGTCGTGAACTCGGCGTTGAGCATGGCGGGGAGGAATTGAAAAACCTCCGCGACGACAAGAAATACATCCGGCGCGAGCCCGAACCGCGCCCGTGAGGGCACAGCTCCTGCGGATAACCGCGGTGGCTTGGGTTACGCAGTTGCTGTTCTTTGTGGCGGGCCTCGTGATGTACGTCAGCGCGCGTTCTGTTGGCGATGGCGAGTACCGACACGAGTTTCTTGATCCGCTCATTGAGGACCTCAAAGTGACGCTGTTGGCGCGCAACCGCGCTGGCGCGGCACACCGATGTGCGACCGGAGCCGCTGTGCGTGGCGCTTTTAAAAAGCTCCTACTGCGGCGAGCAGCGCGTTATCCAGCGCGGTAGTGGACAGCGCGGGAATGTCGAAATATGTCGTCAGGCCGTCGATCACCGGAACAGCAGAACTGATCTCCGCCGGCGTGAGCCCCAGATAGGCGTCGTGGCACAACACGCAGAGCGGGGCGGTGACGTCGGCCCACATGTCACCGTAGAGGGTGTAGACGTAGGTGTCGTAGTCGTTGTTCGGCGTGGTGTCGCCGACAAGATTGCCCCACCCGAGAGCATCAAGACCCAGCGCGGTCACACTGCCTGGCGCAGCGTAGTTATCGAGGAAACCATCGATTGGGCCGGGAGCACCGTCCCACCCAGTTTGCGAACTGGACGTGTCACCGATCTCAACGATTTTTATGTCGTCGGACGGTATACCGAGCTTGATCAAGGTTGGTTCGTCGTTATTGCAGACCACCGCGCCCTGCGAGTAACAGAACAACGTCAACGGATGTTCGGCATTGAACATGCCCAGGTAGTAGTCGGCGACTGCGGCAAGAGTCAGGTCATTTTGGCCAGCGGCCACTGATGGACCGAAGTTATCAGATGCCGCATATAGGGCCAGATCTTCCGCAGATCCGTTGGGGCTGAACCCGTTAGGTTCGAGGTAGAGCTTCTCGGCGTCTGCGATGTAAGTGGCGTTGGGGTAATCGATGCCGGTCGGCCCGACGATGATCGCGAGATCCGAACCCGACAAGACGCCGGGATCATCAAGGCTGTCGGCATGGGCCGCGCCGGCCTCGAACAGAGCGATCACACCAAACAAGGTGATCAGAATCGTTTTTCTCACGATTACCCACCCGGTCCCCTCGTGCCCCCGACACGTTTTGTCGCACGGAGCATAACCTGGACGCAATCACCGCGCGCATCGTTTGACGTTGCCTGGATCTTCGCCGTGCGGCGCAATACAGGTGCATGTTCAAACTCGGATCTCCGGGTGGCCAGTTGTTCAGTGTCGCGGCATGGATCGCTGATGGCAGTGGGTGTGGGATCGGGTCTTCAGCCTCGGCCAATTGGCTTAGTTACTGCTCGGCACCCAGTTGCCGTGAAATCCGGCGGGCACTCGATGGGGCAACTTGATGCTCGCGATGTCGTGCAGGGTGTGCGCGTCCACAATGGCCAGTTCGCTGCGATCGGTGGGCCGGTCATACACAAAGCCCATCAGCACGCCATCATCCTCAGCCGCACCCGGTGATGAATGATGAAACACAAACTCCCCCAGCGCCTTTCCCGGTCCGAAGGAACGCGACTCGGTGCTGCCGCGGACGAAGTCATGCTTCAGCAAGGTGTCATCGCCTTCGATACCCGCCAGCGCTGTCGGGGCGTAGCCGTATCTGTGTCGTTTGCCGACCAGGCGCTCATCGACACGCGGAAATTCCTGCGCACGATCGTCGAAGCGGGATTCGCGAATTTTCCCGTCGGCCAGATCGACCGTCCAACGATCCAACGCGGGCGGCCCGTCGTTGGGCCCGGTGTGGTCGCGCTCGAACACTTTCGGGTATCGCACCACGTCCAGCACGATCGTGTTGCCCTCGTCGAAGGCATTCATCGGATGGAACACGTAACACGGCTCGACGTCGAACCAGCGCACGTCCGCATCTCCACCCTCGCGCGGCATGACGCCGACGCGCGCTGGGTACTTCGGGTTCCACGAGTAAGGGAACCGCCGCTCCGAGGCCTTCGGAACGTGTATGCGGGCGGTGATCGGGTCCGGGATGGGAACTCGGCCGATCAATGCCGAGAGCATCAACCGGGCCGACAGTCGGAGTCCGCGTGGCACCGTCATAGCCGCAGCTATCGGGGCGTCGAAGGTGACCGGTAGGTCGTAAAGCACGACATAACGCTCGGTCAAGGAGAAGTCGTGCATCATCGGGCTACCGGCTACCGTGATGTCGACGGTGCGTCGCACTCGACCGTCAACCCCGATCACCGAGTACTGCACCTTGTTGCCACGAAACGCGCTATACGAAACCGCGTGCAGCTCACCGGTTTCCGGGTCGCGTTTCGGGTGCGCGGTGTAACCGCCGGTGAGCGTCCCGTCGAAGTCGCAAACCCCGACTGTGTCCAAATCATCGGTGAGCTCATATTGGGGTTCACCGCCTTCGACCAAGGCGAAGGTTCTGCCGGCGTGTCCGATCACATTGGTGTTCGAGCCCAGCCCGTACAGGCCGACATGGCCCGCCGGTGGCGGCTCACCTAGCTCCTTTGCCGCGTTGGGGCCGCGCACCCAGCGGTTGCGGTACCACTCTGCCTTGCCATCACGAATGCGGATGCCGTGCACCATGCCGTCACCAATGAACCAGTGGCTGTGTTCCGGATCGATCTCGCCGATCGGATTGGGTCCGTTGCGCAGGTACCGCCCGTCCAGGTAGTCCGGAATTGTTCCGGCAACCTCCAGGTCAGTCAGCGTGTATTCGTCCTGCAGCGGCGCGAACGGACCCTGCAGATAGCGGTTGGTCATGACGACCCCCTCCACCGCGCGGTTTGCGCTGGAATGACAATACACGTGGATACTTGACACATGTCGAGTATCCACGTGTTACAAGTCGGCCAATCCAACTGACCTTCAGTCGCCGTATTCGACCAGTGTCTTGAGGCGTTTGAGAGTATCGGCTGTGGTGCGTCCCACCTGTCTCACGGCGACGCGGTCGGCGATGTAGCCCCAAATCCCGCCGGGCGCCTGATACGAAAGCCGGAATGTCACCTTGGTCCGGTTCTCCCCCGCGTCGCGCAACCGGATTCGGCCGCGCAGGCTGATACCGGTGATGCCGACCCACGCCAGGTCGCGCAGGTCGTCGAACTCGACCACCTCGACGAGGCCGCCCACCGGCACCGAGCCGATCTTCCAGTGCACGGTATAGCGGGCTCCGACGCCGGCCGGCTGTTCGTTGGCGCTCTCCCACCGCTCCAGGTTGCTCATGAACGACGGGTAGCAATCGGGATCGCTGACGATCTTCCAGATTGCGTCACGGTCGGCGTCGATCACGCAGCGCCGTTCGACACGCATCAGCCGAGCACCGGGAATCGACGACGGGCGGCAAGCCGGTCGACGCCGGCCTGCAGGCTGGCCATCACCTTGTCGTGCACCGCCTCATCGTCGCCATCGACGTCGATGGGGTCTTGCACCTCGATCGCGATCTTGGCGGGCAGCGGGATGTGTCCGGCCAGGTCGCTGATGTTCAGGCCCCACGGCAGCGCCAAAGATATCGGAATACTCTTGAGCCGCAGAAGTTTATCCGCGAAGAGCAGCTTGGCCAGCCACTGTCCGCGGTCGAGGAACAACGCGGTTTCCTGGCCGCCGACACTGGCGATGGGCACGATCGGCACGCCGGCCTCGCGCGCCAGCCGCACATAGCCCATGCGGCCGCCGAAGTCGACCTTGTTGCGTTGCCACGACGGTCTGAAAACCTCGTAGTCTCCGCCGGGATAGACCAACAGTGCGGCACCGGATTCCAAAGCCATTCGGGCGTTTTCGTGGTTGGCCGCGACGGTGCCGAACTTGCGCAGCCAGGCTAGCGGCGGTGCGGAGACGACGAGGTTGTGGGCCAGTTGATAGAAGGGTCGTTCGACGCCGAAATAGGAGCAGAACGCGAGCGTGAACACAAAAGTGTCGGGTGGCACATTGCCGCCGCTGTGATTACCGACCAGCAACACCGGTCCCTCGGCGGGTATCCGGTCCAGGTGCGCCACGTCGGCCCGAAAGTACAGCGATGCCAGCAGCCACGTCCGAGGCAACTGATCGCGGATGTAGTCGGGATCCCTCTGGTCGAGGTCTGCCTTCGGGACCCGCGATGCTATCTGCGAGCGGGTCCACTCCAGCACTCCTGCTAGACCGGGCATATCGGGTCTGTACCCGGCGAGCGGCATGTTTAATCGGCTGCCAGCCGGTAGATGCGGGCCGCATTGTCACGGGCGATGAGGTCGACCACCCGTACGGCATCGGCTCTGCTCCAATCACCGTTGTTCACGAATTCCCTCAACACCCGATGAATGCCGTTGCGCCACAATCGTGTACCGAGGTAATGCAGCTCAACTGGGCCGAAGCCGTCCGACGAGTACACGATTTTGCGGAACGGCGCCAGCTCCAGCAGACGAGCGATGAAGGCCGGCGATCGGGCGCCCAAATGGTTGACGGACAGGCCGCCGTCCAAATAGACGTTGTTGAACGCCTGGGCCAGATAGCCCGCCTCGCGCTCATAGGGATAGCAGTGCAGCAGCACGATCGGGATATCACCGGACCGGCTTAAAAAGTCCAGCAGATACAGCGGATTAGCTTTATCTAGATGGCATTCCCGATCGCCGAAGCCCACATGGAATTGCAACGGCTTACCCAGCCGCACGGCCTGATGCAACCCGAAGCGCAGCAGCACCCGATCGTCGAGGCGGACTCCGCCAGTGTCCCGCCATCGGGCGGCGGCCTCGGCGACGTCGGCCGCCGACGGCTCGGTCAGATCACCGTCGAACCCGCCGCGATAGGCCAGGATGGACTTGGTGCCCACCGCTGTCGCCGCGCGCGTGTGCAGGATCTCCTCGAATGCCGAGGCGTAGTCCCCCGGGGCTTGTGCGGCCTGCTCGGCCACCTGCTCGAGGCGAACCACTTCGTGGGCACGGCCACCGGACCATTCGGCGAGTTGCGCGACGTCCGTCACGCCCTCGGCGTACCCTGTGTCTACCAGCCAGTCGCTGACGCCGGAGGCTGGCAGGAAGATTCGGCCCAGCTCGGCCTCGGTGAGCTGGCGGCGGTGTTGCCAATACTCCTCTGGATCAACGTGTTTGGGCAGTCCGAGTAGCGGTGCGCAGTGGGCTCGTATCGCGAAGCCCAGCTGTGAGTCGAATCCGGAGTCGAACTCGGCGAGCGGTTCGGTGTTGGCCTCGTTCAGGCTGTTCTCAAACCGGCGCCGGTCCCCCGCGGCCAGCCAGCAACCGTGCATATGCTGGTCGATCAGCGGCACGCTGGCGATGTGGTCCGCCAGAGCCGCCATGATCACACGCTCCAGGCCATACGGAATTTGTCGGCCAAATGCTCACGGTTGAGATGGGCGTACTGATCATGCTCGAAGCTGCGGACGGCGACCACGACGTCGACGGCAGAGTCGCCGAGAATTGTACGCAATCGGCTCGAATTATCCAGTGCGGCAATCGCTTTAGCTTGCGACTCGGATAGTGCCACGATGCCGGTGCGGCTACGTTCCGCGTCGGGCAGCACCGCGGGGTCGACCCTGATCTCCGGCGGCAGCACGACCGCATCCTTGATGCCATCCAGCGCCAGTCCGAGGATCGCCGCCGTCGCGAAATACGGGTTGGCCGAAGGGTCGACGACCTTGACTTCCAGATTGCCCCCGTACGGGTTACCAGGGCCGCCGACGATGAAGCGCAGTGCTGCCTCTCGATTCTCGGTGCCCCAGCAGGCGAACGCCCCCGCCCAGTTGCCGGGATGCAGTCGCAAGCCCGACACGATCGACCCACACACCATGCCCTGGGCCTCCAGAAGACCGCGCAGCACGCCCGCCACCGCGTTCTCGCCCTTGCTCGTCATACCGCGGGCACCTGCCCCGCCGGAGAACAGCGGCCCGGACGAGGTGTGCAGCGAAAAATGTTGGTGGGCGCCGCATCCGACATCGCCCACGAATGGCACGGGTGACAGGCTGACACGCAGCCCGTAGCGGCGGGCAACACGTCCGATGATCAGCCGAGTCAGGACCAATTGGTCGGCCGCGGCGACCGGCGATTGCGGTGTCAGGGAAATCTCGAACTGGTTGGCCCCGTATTCGGGGTGGAACTGCTCGATGACGACACCGGATACCGAAGCTGCTGCGGTGACATCACGGACGAACGCCTCGTGTTCGAGTACACCGGCCAGTCCGTACTGCGCCCACAACGTCGACGGCAGTCGGCGGCCGTCCGGATTGACCAAAAGGAATTCGATCTCGTGACCGACCAAAGCCTCGACCCCGGCTTCGGCCAGCGCCGCCTCGATGCGGCCGAGCGTTCCGCGACTGCAGGCAGCCACCGGCGTGCCGTCCTGTTCGAAGAATGAGCCGGGCGCCCACGCCAATCCGTCGCCGACCATGCGCAACGCCGACAGGTCAATTCGGATGCGCTGATCGCCGACGACACCGATGTGTTCGCTGAACGCGATGCCGGTCTGGTCGATGGCGAAGCCATGCCAGCTCCGGCTGGCGCCCAGGCCGGGATCGGCGAATGCGTTGGTACGGCGGATCGGTACGGTCTTGGCCAGGGTTAGCCCGGCCGGATTCACCACCGTGCCGATGACCGCGTGGACCCCTTCGGCCTCAAGTTGGGCGATGGCCGCGGCGGCTAGCGGTGCGGTGGTCATGCGCCGGGCGGGCCCGGTGGGTCAGGCCCGACTCGGCAGCGTCAGCTTGCAGGACTGACCGATATCGAGCGTTCGCAGCATGCGCCCCATGCCGACCCATAGCGCGCACGACATTGCCAGGTCGGCGAGCAGCTCCTCGGAGAAGTGCTCGTTGGCGCGGTCCCAGAAGTCCTCGTCGTCGCGCAGCTTGGTGTGCTCGGTGCCGAACCGGTGGGCGAACTCGGCGGCCAGCCGCTCCTGTTCGCTGTACCCCGGCCAGGTGCGCCACTCCAGGGCGTGCTCATAGAGCTCTTCGTCGACACCTGCGGCAGGTCCGTCGGCGTCGCGGGTGTTGACACACACTTCGCATTCGTTGTCGTGGGCGATCACCGCGCGGGCCAGCTCCCGGGTGCGCATCGGCAGCCGGTTCTTGGTGTAGACGGCCTGGCTGAAATTGGCGATCGCGCCGCCGAGATCCGGGGATTTGGTCGCCCAGCTGTAGACGTCGTCGTCGGGGAACGTTCCGATGCGGCTCATGGCGAGATGGTACGCCTCCCGCTGTCGTATCCCGCAACCCCAAAAGGCTCCAAGGCGCTCGCCGAGGCGTAGCGTCATCGACCATTATGGTCATGCCGATTAAACAAATGGCGCCACCTTTCCGATACCTTAACGTTAGATATGCGTTGAATTCCATTTGATTCCCAGACATGTATGGAAATACCCGCTCTCACGGGTCGGACGGAGCTCGCGTATCGCATCACTAACGCGGATCCGGGGGTTTCTTCGACCGAAATCTGTTGCGCCGCAATCTAACCCCGGAATACTCCGACGACGGGCCATGCTGGCGCCCTCCCCGTCAAAGAGCTGACCGGCGCACACGCTTTCCCTGAATGCAACCCAAGTAGCCACTAATAGAAACTCAGGCGCAGCCAAGATTTATATACATAACCAACGTCTTCTGAGATACGCTCGGGCGGTCGGCGATCCGTCAGGACGCCGTAATCGGGCTGCAACCCAATGCGCATACACATCGCCACACATACCCCGGATTGGACACTCGCACATGAGTCGCAACGCTCGCCGCATAGCGGTAAGTCTTGGCACAATCGCCGGCGCCGCCCTTATTGGCGCGTCGCTCAGCATGGGCACCGCACCGGTAGCTGGTGCCGACGTCCTCGGTGCCGATGCGGTCTCTGACGTGATCCCGGCATCCGATGCGCAGGCGCTTCCCGCGGCGGGCGTCTCCGACACAATGGCACTCAGCTACTTGATCGAGGCAATCGACCCGCACTCGTTTAGTGCCACGGGTGCACCCACCGACGCGCTCGGCCTCATCGGTTACTACACCGACACCTACCTCTTGGGGCCCGCGGGCATCGATGCCGAGCTAGCCCCGCTCGTTCAAGAATTGGTGGGTACGGTCTCGTCCTCGCCGCCGACCTATACGCCTGAGATCAGCGAGTTGATCTTCGCACTCGACCCGGAGGCGTTCTCCTCCACGTCCCTCACGACGCCGACGGACGAGTTTGGTGAGCTGGGCTACCTCACCGACACCTACCTGTTCGGGCCCTTCGGCATCGACAACCTGATCGCCCCGTACGTTCAAGAGATCATCGCTTCGTTGCCATCCGGCGCGGAAAGTGTCGATGTGAGTCCGGCCGCCGACTTGGTCGCGGCACTCGACCCCGGCGCGTTGAGCGCCGGCGTTGCCGACCTGACGGCACCCACCGCCGCCAGCTTGCTCGACCCGGTCGTTGACGGCTTGCTGAATTCGGGCTTGTCCCTGTTCTGACGAGTTGATTATCCGGCTGGCGAGGCCGTCCGGTCTCGTCAGCCAGATGGCCGCTCGACTCACGGCGAGATGGGAATCCGTTCCGTCGTACCGGCCGACAGCCGACGTGGATCATCACCCCAATCGGGTTGAACGACGATCCGGTGCGCAATCCGGTTCAGGGCGGCCTCGACCTGCGCGCGGTCGGGGCTGCCCTGGAAGTTGGGTGATCGGGTGAGCTTGTCGACGATCCACCCCTGCAGCAGCGTCGAGACGAAGTCGACCTGTCGCATCCCGGACGGGGTCAGCCATAGCCGGTCGACGTCGCGTTGCGCGAAACCGCGGCGGACCAGGCGATCGAAAGTGGGCTCGAGGATTTCGTACGGTATGCCCAACTGCTCACCGATGTCGGTGATACGAGCGACACCCAAAGCCCGCTGGTTTCGGTTGATGCGCATCAACGCCCACAGCTCGGCGACGTCGAGCCGACAGTCGGGCCGCATGGCGATGCTGCGCAGCCGCATCCCCGGTTCACCGCGCAGCAGACGCCCGATCGCGGTTTCCAGCATCTCCTCCGGCGTCTCCGCGGTCGGCATGGCGAATCCGTCGCCGAGGTCGGTGGCGCTGGGGCCGACGTCCCGCAGCGGGACTTCACGAAGAAACAGCGACAGTACGAAACCGACCAGCGCCACCGGAACTGCCCACAAGAACACCTGGGTGAGCGACGACGCATAGGCGTTCACGATCGGCGCGGCCATGGCACGAGGCAGCCGACGCAACGCCTCCGGCGAATTCGCCGCTGTCGGAGATGCGCCGCTGGCCACGATGGCCGGACCGATGCGCGCTCGCAGGAAATTGGTGAACAGCGAGCCGAATATTGCAGCTCCGAAAGAACTTCCGATCGTGCGGAAAAATGTGACGCCCGAGGTGGCGACACCGAGGTCTTCGAAGCGCGACGTGTTCTGCACGATCAGGATCAGCACCTGCATGCATAGGCCGATGCCGGCGCCGAGGATGAATAGGTACAGCGATTGCAGCAGCGCCGATGTGGACGGGTTCATCCGGGACATCAGCAGGAAAGCGATCGCCATTACCGCGGTGCCGGTGACCGGGAAGATTTTGTATCGCCCGGTTCGGCCGACCAACACCCCGCTGCCCATCGACGTCAGCAGCATGCCCGCCACCATCGGCAATGTGCGCAGACCTGATGTCGTCGCCGACACACCGTCCACGAATTGCATGTAGGTCGGCAGGAACGTCAGCGCCCCCAACATGGCGAACCCGACGACGAAGGAAAGAACACAGCACACGGTGAATACCGGACTGGCGAAGAGCCGGGTCGGCAGGATCGGCGCGGCAACACGACTCTCGACCCAGACGAAAACACCCAGTGCCACCGCGGAGCCGATGAACAGCCCGATGATCGTCGCGGATTTCCACGGGTAGGTGGTGCCGCCCCAGCTGGTGGCCAGGGTCAGACCGGTCGCACCCAGGCCGACGAACAGGATGCCCGTGTAGTCGATGAGCGGTTTCGTGCGCTCGGCCAATGACGGAATCGCTGCTGCCGCAACGAATAACACGACGATCGAGAGAGGTACGTTGACATAGAACGCCCATCGCCAGCTCAGATGGTCGGTGAAATAACCGCCCAGCAGCGGACCGATCACCGTCGTCACACCGAACACCGCACCCAGGGCGCCCTGATAGCGGCCGCGATCTCGCAGCGGAATGATTTCGCCGATCAGCGCGGTCGCCGTGACCGTGATGGCACCGCCACCAAAGCCCTGCAACGCCCGGGCGCCCACCAGCATGGCCATCGACTGCGCGATTCCGCACAGTGCCGAACCGATGACAAAGAACGTCACCGCCGCCTGGAAGACCCGTTTTCGGCCGAACAGGTCACCGAGTCGGCCGGCCAGCGCGGTGATGATCGTCGAGGCCAGCAGATAGCTGGTCACCACCCAGGACTGATGGCCGGCGTCGCCCAGGTCGGCAACGATCGTCGGTAGCGCGGTCGCGACGATGGTCTGGTCCAGCGCCGCCATGAGCATTCCCAGCATGATCGCCAGGAAGACGAAATTGCGGCGCCGCGGACTGATCAGTGTGCTGCCGGATTCGGCATCCGGCCCGGCAGCAATCTGAGCTGTCATACGTCGGGTTTAGTGCCCGGCCTGTCCTGTCGTCGGCGGTCGAGAGACACACTGAGCCAGATAGAGCTCCTCGCCGAGCTTTTCCATCAACTGCAGCTGTGTCTCCAGGTAGTCGACGTGGTTTTCCTCGTCGGCAATGATGCCTTCCAACAGGAAGGCACTGGTCGAGTCCTGCTTCTCGCGGCACATGATGACCCCGGGCTTGAGCCGGTCCAACACCTCGTGTTCGATCGCCAGGTCGGCCTCGAACTGCTCGCGCAGCGTCTGACCAATGCGCAAGGAAAAGAGGCGCTGGTAGTTCGGCAGCCCATCCAGCAACAGGATGCGATCGGTGATCGCCTCGGCGTGCCGCATTTCGTCGAACGACTCGGCGCGGGTGTGGCTCGCCACTTCGGTGAAACCCCAGTTTTCCTGCATTTTGGAATGCAAAAAGTATTGATTGATTGCGGTGAGCTCACTGGTCAATTGCTCATTCAGCAGACGTAGAACGTCGGGATCGCCTTGCATTATTACTCCTGTCTAAAATGCCACCGCGGTCGTTGGGGACACGCTACAGCAGGCCAAAGCCGTTGTCACCCAAGGTAATACTCACTCAGGCCAGCTTTCCCTAAGTAAGCAAGCCTAGATTGATTGAAGCAACTCATTCTCGGAGTTCATGGGCTGCCTGGGTGTCGTACTAAGCGGGTTTGGGTGTATGCCGCCAGTGTGCTGCGGGTGCACCCGTCAACGAGAAAATTGCCCATTGCGAGCACCGGCCTGACTATTCGCATCGCAAAGGCGGTTGCGGCAAGCAACGTGGCTGCCGCAGGCGACCCAGCTGTTGGTGCCCCACAGCGCGGCACGCTAAAGGGCTGGTCAGCGGCACGTCGACACGGCCGAAGTGCGCTGAAAACTTAGGTTAGACTGCACTAACTCACTTAGGTTAGACTCCACTAACAATGTACGTATGCCTGTGCGTCGGAGCGACAAGTCAGACAGTGTCTGACGCTGTCGAACGCGGGGCGTCGACATCCAAAGAGGTTGCGGCGGCCTGCGGGGCCGGCGCCGATTGCGGACGTTGCCGGCGCACGTTGCGGGCGATCATCGCGGCGGCCGCGCAATTGGAAACCAGCGGGTCGCGCTAGCCGCGCCGACGGGTGAAGTCCTCAAGCGCCTGCGCGTTAGCCTGACCGCCGAGCAACTGGGCGAACTGGGCGTTTTCCCGAGCGGTTGCTGCCGCGATCTCCGGATGAGTCGGTTCGACCATCGTTTGTTTGACCGCGATAAGGCTCGAAATCGGCCGAGAGGCAAGGATTTCGGCGTGCCGGCGGGCATCAGCGATCAGCTCGGACGGCTCACACACCTTCCAGACCAAGCCCATTCGCAGCGCCTCGTCGGCGCTCACCCACTCCGAGGACATCAACAGCCAGGCGGCGTTTTGCCGGCCCACCAACTGCGGCAGCAGATACGACGACGCCGCTTCCGGCGCGACCCCCAGGCTGGTGAACGGGCATTGCAGCCGAGCCGTCGACGACATGAATGCCAGGTCCGCGTAGCCCAGGATGGTGGTGCCGATCCCTACACCGACGCCGTTGACCGCACAGATCAGCGGTTTCGGAAACCGGGTCAGCGCGTCGATCATCGTGGTGAAATGCGATCCCTGACGCGCCAGTTGCGGATCGGTGATGCGGGCTTGCATCTCTTTGAGGTCGTTGCCGGCGCTGAAGGCCCGTCCGGCGCCGGTCAACAGCACCACAGCGATATCCGGATCGTCGGCTGCTGACGTCAGCGCTTCGGCGGTCGCTTCGTAGAGCGCCTCGTTGAACGCGTTGAGCACCTCGGGCCGGTTCAGCGTGAGGGTGCGCACCCGGTTGTGGTCTTCGCTCTGCAGGATCACCGGTGTCTCCTCATGTCTCGAACGGTGTTTTCAGCACGTAGCGACTGGTCGGCACGGTGTCGATGTTCTCGTTCGCGCCGAACGCTGACGTGCTTTCGACCATCCGGCCCAGGCGATGCTGTAGATCGGCGTCGTCGGCGGCGCCGAAAAAGGCCTTCAGATCGGTGATCGCCTCGGCCGGAAACAGCTCTTCAACGATGCCGGCCAGCTCTGGTGCGCCCGGCGTGAGCGCACGCACCACGGCGTTCTGGGTGTAGCCGAAGGTGGACTGGGTCTCGATCGCCACCGGTGTGTGGCCGTGCTGCCAACGGTGCAGCCAGCTCGCCTGGTCCAGTTCCGCCGGTCGGCGCAGCAGTGCGATGTTAGCTAAACCCGTTGTGCGGCTGCCTAATTCGAGTGGCGCCGGCAACGGAACCGACTCGGTGACCAGATAGGCCGCGAGGTAATCGCACTCCATCTCGAGCAGGCGCAGCGCCGACGCGATCTGATTGCCGTAGCACTGGTGGGTCCAGATGCTCACCACGGCGGCCACCGGCGGGTCGAGCGTCGTCAGCGTCATCAGTGAATGACGCACGACCGAGTCACGGACATTGACGGCCAAGCCGTGGACACCGAGTCGAAGAATGGCATCGGCGACCGGTCCCCGCTGCCGTTGGCACCAGTCGTCGTCGCGGTCGGCGGCCATCAGCAGCATCACTACCTTTTCCATAAGCGAAACCTAGTCGCCGTCGTCTCGCGCCCACCGCGGCTGAATGAACACGCCTTCAGCTTCCACGGTGACGCCTTGATCGTCGGCGAGATGACCCGCTGCGAAAGTTTTCAGCCCGTCGACGCGGGTGGTCGTTGCTTCGGCGTGCAGGTCTCCGAGTCGGGTAGCTCGCACGTAGCGAAAGCTGATCGTTCCGGTCAGGCGTGGGGTGATGCCGTCGCTGGCGGCCTCGCCCAGCAGGTGGTCGAGAATCAGGGCGGCGACCCCGCCGTGGACGTGGCCTGGTGGTCCCTCGTAGGCGGCGCCGAGGTGGAAATCGCACCAGGACGTGCCCGAGCCGTCGTGCTGGATGTCTAGCGGTGGGGCGATCGGATTGCGAATCCCGATGACGGCGTTCCCCCAGGCCATCCGCTCGCCGCTGGCCAGGTAACGCACGCCGAAGCTCCCCGCGAGCTGCTTTCGGCGCAAACGTGCGGTGGCCGAGTCGATCTCGGACTTGGCCGCCGCCACGGAAGCGGCGTCGGCCTGGGTCCTGACAGTCGCGTCGATCAACTCGCGAACCGAGTGTGCCAGCGGCTCATATAACGCGCGCAGCTGTGCGACGTCCTCGGCGCTGATGTTCTCCAGCGTGAAGTCCAGCATGAGCCGAAACTAGAACACGTTCACTTTCCGGCCGCTACCGGGCCGGGCGTACCTGCTGGTCGGCGCCGACCAGCTCGCCGATCAGCTCGGCAAGCTGCCGGTAGGGCCCGTCGCGCCCGCTCGACGAGCGAAAGACCAGCCCGATCCGGCGGCCGGGACGAGGTGCGGCGAAGTAGGCCAGTTCGAGCCGGCTGCGCGCGGTCTCGACGGGTACCGCGCTCTGCGGGATCAACGTCACGCCGAGCCCACCGGTGACGCATTGCACCGCGGTGGCCAGCGATGCTGCCCGGGTGTTGGCCAGCTTGGCCCGCACGCCGGCCTTATGGCAGACGTCGAGGGCCTGATCGCGCAGGCAGTGCCCCTCGTCGAGCAACAGCAGCGGCAGCTCCGCCAGCGCGGCCGGCGGCACTCGTCGCTTGCCGGCCAGCGGATGCCCGTGCGGTAACGCGAGCACGAAATCCTCGTCGTAAATCGGGATTTCGGTGATGCCGCCGACCTCGGCGGGCAACGCGATCAGCGCGGCATCCAGGGATCCCTCGCGTAGCCCGGTGAGTAGCCGCTCGGTCTGGTCTTCGATCACCCGCAAGTCGAGCGCGGGCAGCCGCTCGACCAGCCCCGCCAGCAGGGTTGGGAGCACATACGGTGCCACGGTCGGGATCAGACCCAGCCGGATGCTGCCCTGCAGGGGGTCCGAGGCTCCCGCGGCCGCGGCCGTGAACACCGTCGCCGCCTCGATCACCGCTTGCGCGTGCGGCAGCAGCTGCCTGCCCTCCGCGGTCAGGAACACCCGACGGGTCGAACGCTCCACCAGTTGGACCTCGAGCCCGGTCTCCAGCGCCGACAGGGCCTGCGATAACGTCGACTGGCTGATACCGAGAGTCGTTGCGGCGCTGCCGAAATGCTGCGTTTCCGCGATAGCGACGAACGCCCGCAGCCCGGCGATGGTGGGCTGATAACTCTTATCGGCCATACCGATCATTGTAGTGGGACATATCACCTTTTATTTAAAGTGAGATTGGAGCAGGATGGTGACAGCACGAAAACTTGACTTGATCCAATTTGAGCGAAGGAGTGACGGCATGGCACTGCTCACCATCGGTGACCAATTCCCCGCGTACCGGCTGACCGCGTTGATCGGTGGCGACCTGTCCAAGGTCGACGCCCAGCAGCCCGACGACTACTTCAGCACCGTCTCCAGCGACGACCACGAGGGCAAGTGGCGGGTGGTGTTCTTCTGGCCGAAGGACTTCACCTTCGTGTGTCCGACCGAAATCGCCGCCTTCGGCAAACTGAACGACGAGTTCGAAGATCGCGACACGCAGGTTCTCGGTGTCTCGATTGACAGCGAGTTCGTCCACTTCCAGTGGCGCGCCCAGCACGACGACCTTAAGACGCTGCCGTTCCCGATGCTGTCGGACATCAAGCGCGAGCTGGTCGAGGCGACCGGGGTGCTCAACGACGAGGGCGTGGCCGACCGGGCCACCTTCATCGTTGATCCCAACAACGAGATCCAATTCGTCTCGGTGACTGCCGGTTCGGTGGGCCGCAACGTCGACGAGGTGCTGCGGGTGCTCGATGCTCTGCAATCCGACGAGCTGTGCGCCTGCAACTGGCGCAAGGGTGACCCGACCATCGACGCAGGCGAAGAGTTGAGGAAGTCAGCCTGATGAGTATCGAGAATCTGAAGGACGCACTGCCCGAATACGCCAAGGACCTCAAGCTCAACCTGGGTTCGATCAGCCGCAGCACGGTGCTCAACGAGGAGCAGCTATGGGGCACCCTGTTAGCCAGCGCCGCAGCGACACGGAATACCCAGGTGCTGGCCGAGATTGGCGCCGAGGCCACCGACTACCTGTCGTCGGAGGCATATCAGGCGGCGCTGGGCGCAGCGTCGATCATGGGCATGAACAACGTGTTCTACCGCGGCCGTGGCTTCCTCGATGGCAAATACGACGACCTGCGGCCAGGCCTGCGGATGAACATCATCGGCAACCCGGGTGTGGACAAAGCAAACTTCGAGCTGTGGTCCTTCGCGGTGTCGTCCATCAACGGATGTTCGCACTGCGTGGTCGCCCACGAGCACACCCTGCACGAGGCCGGTGTCGACCGGGAAGCCATCCTCGAGGCGTTGAAGGTTGCGGCCATCGTCGCCGGCGTCGCGCAGGCTATCACCACGGCCCAAACGCTGGCCGCCACCGGCTAGACGCCGCCCGGCCCACGGCGCTGATATCGCATGCGTCACGTTTTGAAAAACAGTGTGGTGGTCGGGTCTTGGTGCTGGTGTGACGGCGGAGGTCGAGCAGCCCGTAGACTTCGGGTCTGTGGGCGTGAGCCAAGTCGATCTGGACCATTTGCGGCGCTGTGTCGAACTCGCTCACGCGGCTCTGGACAAGGGGCACGCACCGTTCGGCGCGATCCTGGTCGACCCCAAAGGCAGGACCTTGTATGAGGACCACAACCGGGTCACCGACGACGACCAGACATTGCATGCCGAGATGGGCATTGTTCGATGGGCGACCACGAATTTGGCTCCGGTGCATCGTATTCGGACAACCCTGTACACGTCGTGTGAGCAGTGCCCGATGTGTGCGGCCGCGCACGCGTGGGCCGGTCTCGGGCGCATCGTGTACGCGACGTCGTGTGCTCAGCTCACTGAATGGCTGGCCGAGTGGCGGGTGCCCACACCGGTCGCCATGTTGCCGATCACCGCGGTAGCGCCCCGAGCGGTGGCCGACGGCCCGGCACCCGAACTCGCCGAAGAGATCAAATCCCTTTACGAAACCAGGTATCGGCGGTGACGGTACCGCCCTGGGTACGGCATGTGATCTGGTGGCATGTCTACCCTCTCGGCTTCGTTGGTGCTTTCCCGGCGGCTGCATCCCCGGATCCAGCTGAACACCGGCTGCGGCGAGTCGCCGATTGGTTCGACCACGCCATCCAGCTGGGCGCGTCGGGGATCGCACTTGGGCCGATCTTCGCTTCGCGCACACACGGTTACGACACCACCGACCATTACCGCATCGATCCTCGGCTTGGCGACGACGACGATTTCGACTACGTCGTCGTCGAAGCGCATCGGCGAGGCTTGCGAGTGCTTCTGGACGGCGTGTTCAACCACGTCGGTGTCGACTTCCCCCGCTACCGCGAGGGTCGGGCTGGGTGGTTTCGTGGGTGTCGCGGCAACTTTCACACCTTCGAAGGACATGACGGTCTGGTCACGCTGAACCACGACAACCCCGAGGTCGCCGACTACACCACCGACGTCATGGCGCACTGGCTACGACGAGGTGCTGACGGGTGGCGATTGGATGCTGCTTACGCTGTGCCACAACAATTTTGGGCTACGGTGTTGCCGCGCGTTCGCCAACACCACCCGGACGCGTGGTTCGTCGGCGAGCTGATACACGGGGACTATGCCGCGGCGGTTCGTGAAGCGGGCTTCGACTCGGTCACCCAGTACGAACTGTGGAAGGCGATCTGGAGCGGTCTCAACGACGCAAACTTCTACGAGCTGGACTGGGCGATGCGGCGCCACAACGATTTCGTAGAGAGCTTTGCTCCGCTGACTTTCATCGGCAATCACGACGTGACCCGCATCGCCAGTCAACTCCAGCGCCCCGAACACCTCGCTCACGCGCTGGTGCTCCTCATGACCGTAGGTGGGATTCCGAGCATCTACGCCGGCGACGAGTTCGGCTTTCACGGGATCAAAGAGGAGCGAGTTGGCGGCGATGACGCGGTACGGCCCGAATTCGGCTCTCCTCCAGCCCAACTGGATGTGCGTCAGGCCGAAGTGTGGCGCCTACACCAGTACCTCGTCGGGCTGCGCCGGCGCCATTCATGGCTGCATGCCGCGTCGACGACCAAGTTGCGACTGCATAACCGGCATTACGTTTACGAGTCCCGATGCGGTGACCAGGCGCTGATCGTGGCGCTCAACATCGACGACGCCCCTCTCCGCGTTAGAGATCTGGGACGTGCGGAAGTGATCGCCGGCAGCGGCATGCCGCCGGAGGAAGTCGTCGACGCGTTGTCAATCGAGCCGCATGGCTGGCGCATCCTGCGCCCGCTCTAGGTCAGCTTCTCCAGCGTCAGTGGGTCGTGCTCGCCGTCGTAGTAGCGCTCGAGCAGCTGCACGAAATCCTGGTTGTCGTCGGTTGCACGGGCAAACAACGTCATCGACGACCGAACTTTCAGGTCGTCGGGCGACCCGAAGATTTCTCCGATCGCGCGGCCCTGCACGGCGTTGACCAGCCGTGTGCATTCGTGCAACCGCGGACCGAGCAGCGCGTGCTGAAGATACGCCCGGGCTTCGTCGAGCGAGGAAATCGCGTAGCGGGCCGCCGTTGGGCTGCTGCCCAGCCCGGCGACCTGCGGGAAGATAAACCAGATCCAGTGGCTGCGTTTGCGGCCTACGCGCAGCTCGTCGAGGACGGTTGGGTACACCCGCTCCTGTGCGTCGACGAAACGCCGCAAATCAAAGGGGTCGTTTGCGGATTCCATATGTCCTACCGTGACACAGTGGTCAAGCGGCAGGTACCGAGGATTCGCGACCTCGCGCCGCTGATCCGGCTCCGCAAGCCCCGGTTCGACCGTGTCCAACGGCGGCTCGACGACGCGCAGACGATTCATGATCTGCGGCGGATCGCCAAGCGGCGGACGCCGAGGGCGGCATTCGATTACACCGACGGCGCGGCCGAGGACGAGATCTCGATGCAACGCGCGCGACAAGCCTTTCGCGACATCGAGTTTCACCCCACGATCCTGCGTGACGTCAGCAATGTCGCGACCGATTGGGAAGTGCTCGGCGGACCCGTCGCACTGCCGTTCGCGATCGCCCCGACGGGCTTCACCCGGTTGATGCACACCGAGGGCGAGATCGCCGGTGCCCGGGCGGCCGCGGCGGCTGGGATCCCGTTTTCGTTGTCGACTCTGGGCACCGCCTCCGTCGAGGAGGTGGCGGAGGTTGCGCCGCGGGGCCGCAAGTGGTTCCAGCTCTATATGTGGCGTGATCGGGAGCGTTCGATGGCGTTGGTGCAACGGGCCGCCGAGGCCGGCTTCGACACCCTGCTGGCCACCGTCGACGTCCCGGTTGCCGGTGCGCGGCTGCGCGACGTACGCAACGGGATGTCGATTCCGCCGGCGTTGACGCTACGCACCGTGATCAACGCGGTGCCGCGCCCGCGTTGGTGGTTCGACTTGCTGACCACCGAGCCGCTGGCCTTCGCGTCGCTGGATCGGTGGTCGGGCACCGTCGGCGAGTACCTCGACACCATGTTCGATCCCAGCCTCACCTTCGATGACTTGGAGTGGATCAAAGCGCAGTGGCCGGGCAAGCTCGTCGTCAAGGGCATCCAGACCCTCGACGATGCGCGCGCCGTGGTCGATCGTGGCGTCGACGGCGTCGTGTTGTCCAATCACGGCGGCCGGCAACTCGATCGGGCCCCGGTGCCGTTTCACCTGCTGCCGTCGGTTGCTCGTGAGCTCGGCAACGACACCGAAATCTTGGTGGACACCGGCATCATGTCCGGCGCCGACATCGTCGCCGCAGTCGCGCTGGGCGCGCGCTGCACGCTTATCGGCCGCGCCTATCTATATGGACTGATGGCCGGCGGCGAAGCCGGCGTCGATCGCGCCGTCGAGATCCTGTCCGGCCAGTTGACCCGGACCATGCGATTGCTCGGTGTCACCTGCCTCGAAGAGCTCTCGCCGAAACACGTGACACAACTGCGACGGCTCATCCCGGTGGAGCCGCTTCCTCGTTGAGGTTGAGCAGGGCGATGACGTCCTTGAGGTGGTCGCAGAGATAGTTTCTGCACAACGCCGGTCGGATGTCGTAGACGGTGCACGCACCCGTTGCCGGCTCGAAGAACCGGCACGGAATCCAGTCCACGTCCGGTCGGACGCGCAGCGCCGGGTAATTGGCCGGATCCTGCCACGTCGGGCGCTCCGGAAAGAGGGCGCGTCCCTCGTCGAAGTCGATGAATGCCTCGGCGTGGGATACCTCCCGGCCGAGTAGACCGGCAAGATCGGCCAGGAAGGCATCCGCGTCGCGGACTGGCCCGATGATGAAGTCGCGATCGTCAAGCGTGCAACATCCGCCGGAGTTTCCGCGGACACCCATGCAGTTTTGACTGCAGGTGTAAGCGATCAGTTGCCCCCGCAGCGCCTCTCGATCGGTCGCCATGGGCCGGAGACTACGCCGATCAACCGGCGCCTCACAGTCGCGT
>DATJOR010000300.1:0-6310 GCA_035506875.1 Mycobacterium sp. | reverse complement strand
CTGCTGCAGCGGCCTCAGGCTCGCACGCTGTTCGAGATGACCGATCCCGCCGAGATCATCGCGGGTTATGCCCGCATCATCGCCACGGCGATGCAGCGCGTCTCCGCCATCTACGAAGTGGTGCGCTACGCGGCGGGCTGTGACCATGAGGTCGGCCAGCTATGGCAAGAGATCGGCCAGGAACGGCTCACCGGAGCAGGACGCATCGCCGCCCTGCTCGACGAGCGCGCCGGCCTGCGCGACGGTCTGTCACTGGACCACGCCCGTGACATCATCTGGATCTACAACGACCCCGCACTTCATTACGCACTGGTCCATGCCCGCGGGTGGGATCAAGACCACTACCTCGACTGGCTCACCGACAACCTGCACCACCACCTACTGGGATGAGCTTGGTGCCTCGGATGCCGTTCCCAATCTGTTCCCAACGGACCCGTTAGGGACGCTAATGTTCCCAAAAGTGTTCCCATCGGGCATGAAAACGGCAGCCGGAGAGTTCTCCGAGGGCCGTGTTGCCTAGTAGCGGGGAGCAGCCTGGGGCGTTGAACGCTGCGGCGCAGAGTTTCGCGCGGGTTGTGACAAACCGTGACAATTCAGGGTGACTCGAACGCATGATCAGAGCCCGACATGTCTCTGACCTTGGTGGCAGATCCAGGATTCGAACCTGGGTAGGCATACGCCGACGGATTTACAGTCCGCTCCCATTGGCCGCTCGGGCAATCTGCCGGTGTGGTACGGGTAGCAAGAGTACAACGAGGACGTACCGGGGGCGCAAACGGCCAACTCCGACAGGAAGGGGACGGATCCGATGGCGGATTCATCGTTCGACGTCGTCAGCAAGATCGACCGCCAGGAGGTCGACAATGCCCTGAACCAGGCGGCAAAGGAACTGTCCACCCGCTTCGACTTCCGTGGCACCGACACCAAAATCGCCTGGAAAGGCGAAGAGGCGATCGAGCTGACCAGCTCGACCGAGGAGCGCGTCAAGGCCGCCGTCGACGTTTTCAAGGAGAAGCTGATCCGCCGCGACATCAGCCTCAAGGCCTTCGACGCCGGCGAGCCGCAGGCCTCGGGCAAGACCTACAAGGTCACCGGCACCCTCAAACAAGGCATCAGCAGCGAAAACGCCAAGAAGATCACCAAGCTGATCCGCGACGACGGGCCCAAGACCGTCAAGACCCAGATTCAGGGCGAAGAGGTCCGCGTCAGCAGCAAGAAGCGCGACGACCTGCAGGCCGTCATCGCCATGCTCAAAAAGGCCGACCTCGACGTCGCGTTGCAGTTCGTCAACTACCGCTAGCACGTGCGATTCGTGCAGTATGCGCAGATGCATGAATCGCACGTAGCATGGTAGCCATGACCACCGCCGAGGACTTAGTCGTCGCAACGCAGCGTGTTCGGGAAAGTGCGCAGGCCGTCGGCGCTGCACTGTCCTCGGTCGCGGTGTACACGGAGCCCGCGATTGCCCGCGCCGTGCAAGCCGAGCAGAACCTCTACACCCGCATCGAGAACGAATTCGGGATGTTGACCAGCACCGAGGCCGGCACCCGGATGGGGTCGCGCTCACGCGCACCGCGCAACCTCGCCGCCACCGCGCACCGCGACCACGCCCTCGTCGCCGTGCGGCGCGGTAACAGCCTCGTCTATCCCGGGTTTCAGTTCGGGCCGGACGGGCAGCCGCTCGAAGTGATCGGCCGCCTGCGCGCCACCGCGGAAGCCAACGAGTGGTCGGAGGCCGGTCTCGTGCAGTGGCTGTGCTCGCCAACGACCTACTTCCACGGAGACCGACCCGTCGACCATCTCATCGAGGATCCAGAACGCGTTGTCGAGGTGGCGGCGGACGCGCTGGCCGTCTCGTGGTGAAAGGGCCGCCGAGCCCGTTCAAGCCAGCCGCCGAAACCTTGGCCAAGGGACACGGGCTGTTTCGCGTCTTCACCTCGACCCGCAAGGCCACTGAGTTGAACCCCGGTGTCGGTGCTCCGACGCGGTTCGGTTTCTTCGGCAAGCCGGTGGTGCCGATCTCGTATGCCGCGGACACCGAAGAAGCGGCCATCGCCGAGAGCCTCCTGCACGACATCCCGGAGGACGGCGGCGTCCTGCCCTACGACCAGTACAGCCGTAAAGTCCTCGCCCGCCTCGAAGCAACCCGCGATCTGCGTCTCGTTGTTCTGCACGGCATTGATTTGCGCCGGCTTAAGGTCGAACCCGAGGACGTCACGTCGACGCCCGCGTCCGACTACCCGACCACCGTGAAATGGGCCGAGGCCGCACACGGTATTGGCCTGGACGGCATGGTGTGGATATCGCGACTATGCAACACCGCCAAGGCTTACGTCTTCTTCGGTGATCGGTGCGACGACGCGTTCACTCAGGACCCGTCGCACGCGCGCATCTTCGGCAGCCCGGCCGACCAAATGTGGCTGATCGACTTCTGTGCACCCCTGCATATCGACGTCTTGCTTCAGACCGCTTGATCGGTGCTTAGTCTGGTGAGATGAACGACACGCCCCACGACGCCGAAGACGTTGACGTCGTCATCATCGGCGCCGGCTTCTCCGGCCTAGGCGCGGCGTACCGCATCAGCGAGCGCAACCCCGGGATCCGCTACGTCATCTTGGAGCGGCGCGATCGGATCGGCGGTACCTGGGACCTGTTCCGCTATCCGGGCGTGCGCTCGGACAGCAGCATCTTCACGCTGTGCTTTCCGTGGGAGCCGTGGACGCGACCGGAAGGGGTGGCCGACGGCGAGCACATCCGCGAGTACCTGACCGCCACCGCGCACAAGTACGGCATCGACCGTCACATCCGGTTCAACAGCTACGTGCGCTCGGCGGACTGGGATTCGTCAACCGACACCTGGACGGTGACGGCCGAAGATGAAAATGGGGCCGGCACGGTCTACCGCGGACGGTTCGTATTCTTCGGGTCCGGCTACTACAACTACGACGAGGGTTACACCCCAGACTTCCCCGGCATCGAAGAGTTCAACGGCGCCGTCGTTCATCCGCAGCATTGGCCCGAGGACCTCGACTACACCGGCAAGAGGATGGTCGTCATCGGCAGTGGCGCGACCGCGATGTCACTGATACCGTCGCTGGCCGAAAAGGCTTCCAAGGTCACCATGTTGCAGCGGTCGCCGACCTACGTGATGTCTGGGTCGAAATACAGCGCTGCTGCGGACCTGTTGCGGAAAGCGTTGCCGGGCAGGGTTGCTCACTTGATCATCCGCCAGCGCAATGCACTGCTCGAGGGCGTGGGCTGGTTCTTCGCCCGCAAGACCCCGGGCTTCGCCAAATGGTTGATCCGCCGCGTCGCGATCAACAACCTGCCCGAGGGCTACGACGTCGACACCCACTTCAAGCCGCGCTACAACCCGTGGGACCAGCGGGTGTGCCTGATTCCCGATGCCGACCTGTACGTCGCGATCAGCGAGGGCCGGGCCGAGGTGGTCACCGACCACATCGACCACTTCGATTCCACCGGAGTCGTTTTGAGGTCCGGGGGGCATCTCGACGCCGACATCATCGTCACCGCCACCGGTCTGCAATTGCAGGCGCTCGGCGGCGTGACGGTGTCGCTCGATGGCGGCGAGATCAAGCCGCAGGACCGCTTCGTCTACAAGGCGCACATGCTGGAGGAAGTGCCCAACCTGTTCTGGTGCGTCGGGTACACCAACGCCTCCTGGACGCTGCGCGCCGACATGACCGCCCGCGCGACGGCAAAGCTACTGGCCCACATGAAGTCTCACGGATACACCCATGCCTATCCGCATCTCGACGGCGAGCCGATGCCCGAAAAGCCCTCGTGGGACATCCAAGCCGGTTATGTGCAGCGCTCGCCGCACGCGCTGCCCAAGTCCGGTACCAAGCGGCCGTGGAACGTTCGGCAGAACTACTTCGCCGATGCCATCGACTACCAGTTCGACCGGATCGAAGAAGCGATGGTGTTCGGTCGCGCCGACGATAAGACGGCGCTGGCCGGTTAGGTGAAGTGACAGCGCCTGGCAGCTGGCGTCACACGGCCTTGGCTTCCAGGGTGGCACTGTTAACGCCTGCTCCGGTGGAGTGTGTGGCGGCTGGGACGGCCAGCGCGGCTGGGGTCACTTCTAACCAACCGCCGGTAAAGATTGGGCCACGGCAATACGCTGGTCGCCATGGCAGCTGCTTTACGCGAACCGAAGGTCGTCGTTTTGGGTGGTGGCTCCTGGGGAACCACCGTCGCCTCCATCTGCGCCCGCCGCGGGCCGACGCTGCAATGGGTGCGGTCGGAAGAGACCGCCAACGACATCAACGATAACCACCGCAACACCAAATATCTGGGCAAGGACCACGTACTGTCCGAAAGCCTGCGCGCCACCACCGACTTCGCCGAGGCCGCGCGGTCCGCCGACGTCGTTGTGATGGGCGTGCCATCGCACGGGTTCCGCGGAGTGCTGACCGAACTGGCCAGCGAGCTACGGCCGTGGGTGCCGGTGGTCTCGCTGGTCAAGGGCCTCGAGCAGGGCACCAATATGCGGATGTCGCAGATCGTCGACGAGGTGCTGCCCGGACACCCCGCCGGCATCCTGGCCGGCCCCAACATCGCCCGTGAGGTGGCCGAAGGCTACGCGGCGGCCGCGGTGCTGGCCATGCCTGACCAGCATCTGGCGGCCCAGCTCGCACAGCTTTTCCGCACCAGGCGTTTTCGCGTGTACACGATCGACGATGTGCTTGGCGTGGAGATGGCCGGCGCGTTGAAGAACGTCTACGCGATCTCGGTCGGCATGGGCTACTCGCTGGGTATCGGCGAGAACACCCGTGCCATGGTGATCGCCCGCTCGGTGCGCGAGATGTCCAAGCTGGGCGAGGCGATGGGCGGACAGCGCGACACCTTCGCGGGCCTGGCCGGCATGGGGGACCTGATCGTCACCTGCACGAGCCAGCGCAGCCGCAACCGGCACGTCGGCGAGCAACTCGGTGCGGGCAAACCGATCGACGAAATCATCTCGTCGATGAACCAGGTCGCCGAGGGCGTCAAGGCCGCCAGCGTGATCATGGAGTTCGCCGACAAGTACGGGTTGAACATGCCGATCGCGCGCGAAGTCGACGCCGTGATCAACCATGGCGCGACCGTCGAAGACGCCTACCGCGGCTTGGCGGCCGAGACACCCGGGCACGAGGTGCACGGCTCAGGTTTCTGAGGGCGCACTCTATTTTTGAAAACGATGCGCATGCGATATCAGAGGTCGAAGAGGCCGATCGGCGGCCGGTCAGCCAATTTCTGCACGACCCATTGATTCAGCGACACGTTCTGCTCGGCGGCTTCGACAGTCAGGCGCGAATGCAGCGCGGGCGACGTCCTGACGACGAACTTGCCGCTGAATTGCCGTTCGGTTATCGGTGGCGGTGCGTCCCCTTCGCAATCGGCGAGGTATTCGTCGACGGACTGCTCGACGTCGGCGATCGCCTGCCGCATCGTGGGCGCCCACCGTGATAACCAAGACATTTCGATGCATCGGCCGACGTATTGGCCTTGTTCAGAACACCATTCGGCGCGGTAGGTGTAATGGTTCACCGTCGGGTGATATCACATGCGTACACAAACGCGGAGTCACCTCATGCCCAGCTTGTGGAGACTGCTGAGGCTGGTGTGACTATAGCCCGCTAGTGCCCGGCCATTTCCTCGAGCCGGCGGATCCGGTCGGCCATCGGGGGGTGCGTGGAGAACAGCGAACCGATTCGCTCACCGTTGCGGAACGGGTTGGCGATCATCAAGTGTGCCTGCGCGGCCAGCTGTGGCTCAGGGGGCAGCGGCGCAGCCTGCACACCGCTGGAGATCTTGCGCAGCGCCGACGCCAACGCCAACGGGTCGCCGGTCAGCAGCGCACCCGACTCGTCGGCCTGGTACTCCCGCGAACGCGACACCGCCATCCGCACCACCGTCGCCGCGATCGGGCCGAGCATCGAAACAAAAAGCAGCGCAAAGGGATTGGCGCCGTCGCGGTTGTTGCCACCGAACATGCCGGCGAACATCGCCATGTTGGCCAACGCGGTGATCACCGACGCCAACGCGCCCGCTACACAGGAGATCAGGATGTCGCGGTTGTAGACATGCGAGAGCTCATGGCCGAGCACCGCGCGCAGCTCACGCTCGTTGAGGATGTTGAGGATCCCGGTGGTGCAGCACACCGCGGCGTTGCGGGGGTTGCGGCCGGTGGCGAACGCGTTGGGTGCGTTGGTGTCGCTGATGAACAGCCGCGGCATCGGCTGGTGCGCGAGGGTGGCCAGCTCGCGCACGATCCGGTACATCACCGGTGCCTCCACCTCGGAGA
>DATJOR010000299.1:0-5734 GCA_035506875.1 Mycobacterium sp. | reverse complement strand
GCGTGCGGCGCTGATCAGCCGGGCCTCTTGCATTTGCGGAGACGCCGCCTGTTGCCAACTGGCGGGCACCGACAGCCGACCGAGAGCGTTGGACTCGCCCAAAGCGGCCGACACACTGCTGGCCGTAAACGGTGCGCCGCTTACGCCTGCGGTGCCACCGCCTAGGCCGGCGCCTAGGCCAAGTCCCGGCGGCAACAAGGCAGCGGGCGGATGTGTTAAACCCAACGCAGCGGGGTTGAACAGCTGCTGGCCCATGCCCCAACCGAAGTTTCCGAGACCAACCGCGAAGTAAGCCTGGAGGATCTGCCGCATCGAGTTCAGGTTGCCGCTCGATCCGCCGGTAAAGCCCAGGCCCCAACCGCCGGTCGGATATTGTGAGGCGGTGTTGTAGATCAACTGCTCGAGCCAGCCGATGAACGTGTTGGGAGCCGCGCCAGTGGTCGCGGCCGTGCCTGTGGTGGTCGCCGCGGTGGTTGCGGTGGTTGTGGTGGTTGTCTGAGCAGTCGTGGACGGCACCGCCGCCGTCGCGTTCTGCGCCACCGTCGCGGCGACTTGGCCGGCCGGCGCGGCGGCAGCCTTGGCAACCGCGTCAGCCTGGCTGCTCGTCGCGTTATCGGTGGTCGTCTGCGGCGGCGCGGTGAACGGCGTCACCGCCACGGCGACCTGCGAGGCGCCGGCGTAGCCGTACATGGCAGCGGCGTCCTGCGCCCACATTTCTATATACAGGGCTTCGGTCATCATGATCGCGGGGGTGTTCTGCCCGAAGAAGTTCGTGGCGACCAAAGCGGCCAGCAGTGCACGATTGGCCGCGATTGCCGGCGGCGGAACCGTCGCCGCGAACGCCGCCTCGTATGCGGCGACGGCCGCGCGAACGTGGTTGGCGGTCTCCTCGGCCTGCGCGGCGGTCGTGCTCATCCAGTCGATGTACGGCGTGACCGCGGCCATCATCGCCGTCGACGTGGGGCCTGACCACGAGTTGCTCGTCAACTCCGCTAACGCGGACTCGTAACCCGTGGCCGCGAAACCCAACTCCGCGGCCAGGTTGTCCCAGGCCTCAGAAGCCGCCAACAACGGACCGGGTCCGGGACCCGCATACATCCGGCCCGAATTGAACTCCGGCGGGAATAGCCCAAAATCAAGCACTAGCATCCTCCGTCAGCAAGCCAAGATTGCATCGACCGCGTCAACCGCAGCATGGAAGCGGCGGCGTGCGACGTTGTCGTCAACTGGTCAGCAATCGGCGGGTCCTGGTTGACCGCCCGATCGATATCGATGTGCGGAGCGCGGTATGTGGCCACAGACGAAATGCACTTTCTTTCCTCGGTAACCCTCAGCGTCAACAACATTGGGCGCCGATGCCCATCACTGAACAGTCGCTGGTTGAGACATTAGATGGCGGCGCGCGTGATCCGGGACGACGATGCCGACTATTCATTCCTCATCAAGCAGTGTTCACCCCGGAGCTGCTGTTGTTCATTCACCGTTCGGTTTAGCGCCATTCGTTGGTCGTCGTCGCGGCCCCTGCTAGCCGGCCGCCGGCGAGAACGGAATCACCGTGGAACGCATCTCAAACCGGCTCGAAGCCGCCGCCGCGTCGCGTCCGGTCAGGTTGGTCACCGGCATCATCGGCGGCATGCCCGCCGACGCGCCCGCGTGCGCTGCCGGCACTGCGCCGGCACCGGTGAACGGCAGCGCCGCCGCGGGGCTTGCCGCGGACGCCGCGCTCCCCCAGGCCGACGGCACAGACAGCGGGCCAACCGCGGTGGCCTGACCCATCCCCGCGGAGATCGCAGGTGAGCCCGAGCCGATGCCGGTCAAGGTCACCGCGCCAGTGCCCGCACCGAGGCCAGCCGACTTCGCCGCATCCAGCTCGGTGGCCGCGGTACTCACCGTGCGGGCGGCATTAGCCGTGCTGCCCGTCGTGAAAAGCTTGGACAGCATGCTCATCGGCATCGTTGCCATCCGCAACGGCGTGCTCAAGGCGCTCAGCTCCGACAAAGACGACGTCGAGGACGACGAAGATGTGGTGTCGGTTGCGGTCGAGGTGAGGGTTGCCATGCTCTGGGGCGACGCCAGGCCCTGCAGGGTCTGGGGCATTCCGGAGATCAGCTGCGGAGCCGACGACATGAGCGTCTCGGCGTCGGTGCCGGCCGGTGTGCCGGCAGCCTGGGCGGTCGCGGCGGCCTGTGCGGTGAGCCCACCCGGGTTGGTGGTCTGTGGCGGCGTGCTGAACGGTGTCACCTGTGCGGCGGTGGCCGACGCGCTCGCGTAGCCGTACATGGCGGCGGCGTCCTGGGCCCACATTTCGCCGTAGTGCGCTTCGGTAGCGGCGATCGCCGGCGTGTTCTGGCCGAGGACATTCGTCGCGACGAGCAGCGCCAGGAGGCTCCGGTTAGCAGCGACCATCGCCGGCGGAACTGTTGCGGCAAAAGCCGTTTCGTATGCTCCGGCCGCCGCGCTAGCTTGCGCAGCGGTCTGCTCTGCCTGCTCGCCGGTGGCGCCGAGCCACGTCACATACGGTGCGACGGCGGCGACCATCGCCACTGCGCTGGGGCCGGCCCACGGCCCAGTGGTCAGGCTAGAGACCACCGAGCCGTAGCTCGCGGCGGCGGAGTTCAGCTCGTCGGCCAGCGACTGCCAGGCCGCCGCAGCGGTCAGCATCGAGCCGGGCCCTGGGCCGGCATACATGCGGGTGGAGTTGATCTCCGGCGGCAGCACCCCAAAATCCAGCATCGGGTCGACCCGCCCTAGCCGGCCGCGACCACGTTGGCGGCCTCGGTGGCCGCATAGGAACCGGCACTGGTCCCCAGCATGTTGACGAACATGTCGTGGATCGCCGCCGCCTGCGCGCTGACCGCCCGATACATCTGGGCGTGCATCGCGAACTGCGTGGCCGTCAACACCGAGACCTCATCGGCGGCGGCCGGGACCACGCCGGTGGTCGGAGCCGCCGCGGCCGCGTTCTGCCCGGCCACGGCCGAGCCAATGCTCTGCAAGTTTCCGGCCGCGGCCGTCAAATCTTCTGGTTGGGTGCTCACAAACGACATCCGGCACTCCCTTCACACCAGCACTCACCCGTCACTAGTTAGGGACATTAACTAGGCAAGATGGGCTGCTGACATGGCCTAGCTATGCGTCAGCTATGAAACCTCTGACAATCCGGGCGCGGGCCGGGAGTGGCGCCGCAAACGCGAAAGTCCCCCCGCCCTTACGAGCGAGGGGACTCCACGAGAGATGGTTATCGACGCAGTTCGGTCGCCGCGACCTGTACGAATACGCCGGTGTCCTCGGCCATCAGCAGACCACGGCCGCGGGGCAGCGGGCCGCCCTTCATCTTTCCGCGGATGAAGCCCTCGTCGGGGTCGGCGTCCATCACCAGCAACGGGGCGTTGGCCTGGGCCAGTGCCCGCAGCATCGGGTCGCTGCCCGCCGAAGACCAGCCACCGAAGGTGCGGGTGACGATCACATGCAAGCCGACGTCAGCTGCCCTGGTCACCCACGGCGCGGCCTTGTGCAGCGGCGAATCGAAGCCCGGCGGCAGCTGCTGGACATCGTCGATGATCAAGAAGATCTCCGGTCCGCTCCACCAAGCCCGCGACAACAGCTCCTCGGCCGACAAGCCCGGCGGCGGCTCGCGTCGGGTCAACACCGCGCCCAACTCGTCCATCATCGCCGCGACGCCGTCGAGGTTGTAGGCGAACTTCTCGACGTAGTCGGTGCCCAGCGTGGTCAGCAGCTGACGACGCGGGTCGACCAGCCACACCTGCGCCGAGGGACGCGAGGTCGGTTGCGCAATGCTCGCTCCCGGCTCGTACACCCGACCGATCTCGGACATGATGGTGGCCAGCGTCGTGGTACGCCCACACTCGCGCCGACCCGTCACCATCAGGTGCGCGTTTTCGGCGAAGTTGAGGTATACCGGCTGCAGGTCCAATTCATTGATGGCCCAAGCGATTCCGCCAGCGCCGACATTCTGGCGCCGATCGGCCGCGGCGAGCGCACGGACCTGCTCCAGCCCGAACTTGGCGGGAAGCCTGCGCACCGGCGGTGCGTGGCCGGCCGCCACACGGCTGACCGCCGAAGCGACGTTGTCGGACTCGAAAACGTTGTCCGGCGTGGTGGCCAGCGCGGGCCTGGCGACCAGCGTGTGCAGACCTGATTGCGGGTCGCTGTCCAATCGCACGTAGTTCACCGCGACCATGCCGCGACCCGGCTTGACCGGAACATCCTTGGCGAACCGGGAGCGAACCAGCTTCGCGTCCTCGACCGCGGCCAAGCGCAGCTCGATCCGGGATCCGAAACCGCTGCGCACCGGCGGCCGCAGCTCAGATTCACGGTCGGCCGTGACCACCACGTGCACGCCGAACGACGGGCCCTGGTTGATGATCTGGTTGACCTGCTCGATCAGCACCTCGTTCTCTTCGGCCAGCGCCCGGTAGTTGTCGATCACCAGGTAGACATCCCCGAAGCCGTCGTTGGGCACGTTGCCGGCCTCCCCGCCGAACTTGCGCCGACGGAACACGTCCATCGAGGGCACGTCGTACTCGAGGAAGGTGCGCTTGCGCTCGCGGAGCAGCGCCAGCAGTTCTGCCACCGTGCGACGAACCCCGTAGGGGTCGGTGGGGCCGACGACCTCGCCGACGTGCGGCAGCCCGGCTATCGTCGTCAGCGCGGTGCTGCTGTAGGCGAGGACGTAGAACTGGACCTGTTCGGGCGTGTGGGTCAGCGCCGCCGAGCAAATCAGCGTCTGCAGCGCGGTGGTCTTGCCGGCGCCGCCGGCGCCAAGGATCAGCACGTTAGAACCCGGCCCCGACGTATCCACCGTCCACGGGGGCTGGTCGTGCTTGAACGGCCGGTCGATGATCCCGATCGGGAAATGCAGGTTCCTGGCGGTGCCGTACTCCTCCTGCCAGGGCCGGCCGAGGAAGCGGTTCACCAGGTCTTCGATCGACACCGGCACGTCCAGCGGCGGTTGCCACAGCCGGTAGGGCTCGAAGTCGATGCGGCGCAGCTGGTCGATGATCACCGTGCCGACCTTCGGCGTCCGGATGGCTTCCTCTTCTTCTTCCTCGGCCTCGTCGTAGGACTCGCCGGCTCCGTTGCCGCTGAGAACCTCACCGTTGGTCAGCGCGTCGAAGTCGTCCGGTCCACTGACGCTTACCTCGATAGGCGTAAAGCCAGTCGTAAACAGTTGCGGCCGAATGTAATCCACCGAATGCGTGAGTGCGGCCTGGTGATCGTCGTCAAGCGAGATGCCGCGCCGGTAGTCGCGCCAGAGAAACTCGGCTTGGAACCGGATGATCTCTTCGAGGCTCTTACGGAAATAGCCTAGACCGGCTTGCGCGGGCAGGTTCACCGCATTCGGCACCCCGGCCGCCTGCGCCGCACCGGCGGTACGCGCCTTCAGCACCAGCCGGTAACCCATGTTCTCCATGAGCTTTTCGGCCCGACTCTCGATGGTCTGAGAGGCCATCATCAGGTGGATCCAGTAGGCACGACCTTGCCGGCCGATCGAGTCCAGCACATCGACCGCGGTCGGCATGATGCGGAACCACTCGTAGAACTCGTCGATGACGACCACCAGCATCGGCAGCGGCGGAATGTCCTGACCGCGTGCGCGCATCCTGCCGCGCATCTCGTTGTATTCCTTGGCGTCGTCGACGCCGGCGTTGTCGCAGACCGCCTTGCGGCGGGCGATTTCGCCCCACAACGCGTCCAGGAAGCGCTCCATCAG
>DATJOR010000298.1:0-9822 GCA_035506875.1 Mycobacterium sp. | reverse complement strand
GCGGGCCCGTCAGGCGTGGATCGAAGCGGCACGTGATATCGCAACCGAGATGTTGTCTGGCGCTGACCCCGCGACGGTTTTCGCCCTATTAGCGGACAAAGCGTTGAAGCTTGCCGGTGCGACCGCCACCATGGTTGCGATTCCCGTCGAGGCCGAACCGTCAGCTTCCGGCAATTCCGAGTTGGTGATAGCGGAAACATCTGGTGCACTGTCTGCTTCGGAGCTCGATGCAACGACGGTGACCGGCACAGCCGTTGCCGACGTTTTTTTAGACCGCACTCCGCGACGGGTGGACAACCTTGACCTGGTGATCGGTGGCTTCACTGACCCGGGCCCGGCTCTGCTGCTGCCGCTGCGCGTGGCCGACACCGCCGCCGGCGTATTAATTGTGCTTCGCCGGGCGGGCTTGCCTCCTTTCAACGATGAACAGCTCGACATGCTGGCCGCTTTCGCGGGCCAGGCGGCACTGGCCTGGCAGCTTGCCACCTCGGAACGGCGCATGCGTGAGCTGGACGTATTGACCGACCGTGACCGGATTGCCCGCGAACTGCACGACCACGTGATCCAACGCCTTTTCGCCGTCGGGCTTGCGATGCAGGCGACCGTGCCCTTGGCGAAATCGACTGAGGTGCAACGACGCCTGTCGGAGCAAGTCGACGATTTGCAAGACATCATTCAGGACATCCGCACCGCAATTTTCGGCCTGCACACTCCTTCGGGTCCGGTCCGGCTGCGACAACGGTTGGAAGAGGCCATCGCCGAGCACTCCGGTGCCGGCCTGCGGACAATGGTGCAGTTTGTCGGCCCGGTGTCCGTGGTCGATGCGACCTTGGCGGATCATGCGGAAGCGTTCGTCCGCGCGGCCGTTGGCGACGCGACGCGCCACGCCAACGTCAGCAGGCTCAGCGTCGTCGTCGAGGTCGACGACGAGCTAGGTATCAAGGTTGCCGCCGATGGTCAAGGCGCACCCGACGAAGCGCGCGCCGACAACCTCGCCGAAACGCGTCGTGTCGCCGAAGAGATCGGGGGCGGCCTTACGATCGACGCCGGCCCTGACGGCGAGACGACAGTACGCTGGTCAGTACCCTTGCCCGAGTAGCGACAGGGACCGAATCCGTCTGCGCGCGCCTACGATTGGCGCGCGACGATTACCGGCATCCGGGCCGAATGAGCCACTGCGGTGCTGACTGATCCGAGCAACATGCCGGCGAAGCCACCCCGCCCGTGGCTGCCAACGACAACTAGTTGCGCCGATTCCGACTGCTTGATGAGGTGGTATGTCGGGTGGTCACATTCGACAATCCGCCGCACCGACACGTCGGGATACCGCTGCTGCCAGCCGGCCAGGCGCTCGGCGAGTAGTTGCTCTGCGGCCGGTTTCATTGCCGGCCAATCGATGGCGGGGAAATCATTCACCTCGACATCGCTCCAGACGTGCAACCCGACAAGCTCGACCCCTCGCCAGGACGCCTCCTGGAAAGCGATCGCCGTCGCCAGCTCGGATACCGAAGAGCCGTCGATGCCGACTAGTACCGGCGCCTCCGCGGGATGCGGCATCAGCGGGTCCTCGTCATGAATCACCGCAACCGGGCAGTGCGCGTGGCGGATCAGGCTAGAGCTTACCGACCCTAACAAGCTGCGCATTAACGGTCCGCGCCCTCGGGAGCCGACGACGACCAGCTGGGCCTCCTTGGACAGATCGACCAGGGAAGGAACGACTGGCGAGAAAAGCAGTTCGCTCTCGATCTGTGCGGGTCCACCACCCGGGGTGCTCCTGCGTGCGATCTCGACGGCATCGTCAAGGATCGTTTGCGCCTGCTCTACTTGCCAGCGCGCGAAGGCCGCCGGCGCCGGCAATGGCGGCAGGGTCGGGCCGATGGGTCGGACGATATGCACGAGGGTGAGGGGGACATCGCGCATCGCGGCGTCACGCGCGGCCCAGTCGACGGCATACCTGGCGGCCGGCGATCCGTCAACGCCGACCAGGACACCCGAATTATTTGTCGGAGTCGACATTTGCATCTCCCTTAGCATCCTCAGCTGATCATTGTGAACGGTTGGTACGTCCGCCGTCTTCATCGACGTCCTCGTCGACGAGAAAGCGGATGTCTCGCTCCCATTGAGCATCCCGCATACGGCTCGCATGGGCACGCACGACGAGTACGAGTTGTGCGGTGGCCGCGATCACGATCAGCCATCCGACGACGGCGGCCGCCAGCGCGTCAACGGCAGCGCGCTCGACCGGACTCGGCTTTTCCACTCGGCTGCCAAGGTCATCGACCCAAATCTGTAGCGGCGCACCGGCTTTGACGGCTGCAGGCCAGCCGAGCAGATCGGTGTGATCAACGCTGTTGAACCGCCATTGGGCGTGCACTGTAAAGGCCATCGATTCGGGTGAAACCGCCGGTTCGCCATCGGTGACAGCCATGGCCACAACGGCGTGCCGCGTCTGCGCCTGTTGAAGGTACTTCTGAGCTCGGTTGTCGTGAATCATTGTGCCCAGCACTCCCGCACAGGCGGTGGCGACCACTACCACTACCACGGCAAGCGTGCCGACTACTGCCTCGATACGGTCGCTGGCACGGATCAGCGGATTGCGGCTGAAAAGCCGAAGGACCGGCCACGTCATCGGCCGGATCACGAAACTTTGCACGGCAACCTCACTTGGTTATCACAACGTGCCATCCAGCGTTGCAACTCGGAGGACCTGTTCGTAGGGTCGAACGTCTACTGGTGAGAGGTCCTACTTCCTCCGCTCACGGTGTCCAGCACATTTGGCAGACTTGTGACGAACTGGTTGAGCTGAGACTGGGTGATCACCAGCGGCGGCGCCAGCCGGATCACATCCGCCGCAGCAGCGTTGACCAGGAAACCGGCCTCGCGGGCCGCGGACTCCACCGCCTTGGCAGCCGGCCTCGTCAGCACGATCCCTCGCAGCAGGCCTCGGCCCCGAACGTGGTCCACGAGAGGATGATTGAGTGACTGGACGCCATCGCTGAGCAACGTGCCAAGCTCGCGAGCGCGTTCGATCAAGCCTTCCTCCGACAGGACCCGCAAGACGGTCAGCGCTGCGGCCGCGCACACTGGATTGCCGCCGAATGTGCTGCCGTGCAAGCCGGGTGTCAGCAATGCCGCGACCGGTCCGACCGCCAGGCACGCCCCAATCGGCAGTCCGCCACCGAGACCTTTGGCCATCGTCACGACATCCGGGATGATCCCGTCGTGCTGGTGGGCGAAAAATGCTCCGGTGCGGCCCATCCCGGTCTGCACTTCATCGATCACCAGCAGCGCGCCATGCTCAGCGGTGATGTTGCGAGCGGCGACTAGATAGCCAGGCGGCGGGACGATGACGCCGGCCTCGCCCATGATGGGCTCGAGAAACACCGCCGCGGTTTCATCGGTCACCGCAGCTGCCAGAGCGTCGACGTCCCCATACGGCACATGGGTGAGCTCGCCGGGCAGTGGAGCGAACGGTCTGGAGAACTCGGGATGGCCGGTCAGTGCCAGCGATCCCATCGTGCGGCCGTGAAAACCTTTTTGCGCCGCAACCAGTTTCGTTCGGCCGGTGAGCCGGGAAAGCTTGAACGCGCATTCGTTGGCTTCGGCACCCGAATTGCAGAAGAACACCCGCGCACCGTCAACTCCCCACCGGTCCACGAGGGCTTCGGCCAGTGCGATGCCGGCCTCGTGGGCGTAGAGGTTGGAAGTGTGGCCCAACGTTTTCAGCTGGCCGATCGCCGCATCGACTACAGCGGGATGGCAGTGGCCCAAGATATTCACCGCGATGCCGCCGAGCAGGTCGATGTAGGTGTTGCCGTCGGCATCGATGAGCAAAGCGCCGGCACCCGAAGCGAGTGCCAGCGGTGGGGTGCCGTAGTTGTGCATCATCACGGCGTCCCATCGCTTCAGCAGCGTATCCGTGCTCATCAGGCGCGGACCACCGTAGTTCCCGCGCCGACGTTGCTGAGCAGCTCGACCAGAACGCAATGCGCGACTCTCCCGTCGATGACGTGCGCGCCCGGCACGCCGCCCTCTACCGCGCGCAGGCAGGCCTCGACTTTGGGCACCATTCCGACGTGCAGCGACGGCAGTAACTCGCCCAGCGTCACGGTGTCTATCTCGCTGACGAACGAGTGCGGATCGGGCCACCGCGTGTAAATTCCTTCGACGTCGGTCAGCATGAGCAGCTTTTCGGCGTGCAGCGCCTCGGCCAGGGCAGCGGCGGCGCTGTCGGCGTTGATGTCGTACACCACGCCGGCAGCATCCGGCGCAATGGAGGACACCACCGGAATGCGGCCTGCCGCCATAAGATCCGTGATCGCCTCGGTGTTGACGTTTTGAACATCGCCGACCAAACCGATGTCGGTGGGCACCCCGTCGACCATGACGCTGCGTCGGGCCGCGGTAAACAGCTGCGCATCCTCACCGGTGATCCCGACCGCGTACGGTCCGTGCGTATTGATCAGATTCACCAGCTCGCGGCCGACGTGACCGAACAGCACCATCCGCGCGACGTCGAGCACTTCAGGCGTGGTGACCCGGAATCCGCCCTTGAATTCACTTGTGATACCGAGGCGTTGGAGCATTGCACTGATCTGCGGTCCGCCGCCATGGACGACGACCGGCTGAATGCCGCAGTTGCGTAGGAACACCATGTCGGCGGCGAACGCGCGCCTCAGCGTCTCATCGGCCATCGCATGGCCGCCATATTTGATGACGATGATCTTGTGGTGCAGGTGCTTGAGCCATGGCAGCGCCTCGGCCAGCACGTGCGCCCTGGTCTCACGGCTGATCGTGCGCGCCTGGTCGTCGGCAGAGAATGGGAGAGCCGCCCGCTCGGCGACACCGGAGTTAGTCATGGTGTCAACCCCACCACCGAGAGACCCGCTGTCTCCGGCCAGCCCAGCGCCAGGTTCATCGACTGCACGGCGGCGCCGCCGGTGCCCTTGACCAGGTTGTCGATCGCGCAGACCGCTACCAGCGTTTCGGCGTCCTCGTCGACGGCCACCGCTATCTGGGCGGCGTTGCTGCCGACCACGGCATTAGTGTGCGGTAGTCGACCTTCTGGCAGCACATGAACGAAAGGCTCACCAGTGTAGTGCTTTTCGTAGGCAGTCCGCACGCGCGGAAGTGGTGTGACGCAGCGGGCCGTGCACGTCGCCAGGATGCCGCGGGTCATCGGGATCAGGACTGGGGTGAAACTCACCGACACATCCCGCTCGGTCACGCCTTGCAGACCCTGGGCTATTTCGGGAGTGTGGCGATGAACACCACCGATGTTGTAAGCGCGCGCCGATCCGATGGTCTCGGAGCCGAGCAGATCGGTTCGGGCCGTCCGGCCGGCTCCCGAGGTACCGCTAACCGCGACGACCGTCACTGCCGGTTCGGCCAGCCCCTCGGCGACTGCGGGCACCAGCGCGAGCAACGCCGCGGTGGGATAACAGCCTGGGACTGCGATTCGGGTGGCGCCGCGCAACTGGTCGCGTGCACCGGGTAGCTCGGGCAGTCCATAGGGCCAGCTGCCCGCGTACGGCGTGCCGTAAAACCGCTCCCAGGCAGTGGAATCACGCAGCCGAAAGTCGCCGCCGCAGTCGATGATCACGGTGTTTGGGCTGAGCTCCTGAGCCAGGGCTGCCGAATTGCCGGGCGGCAGCGCCATAAACACCACATCGTGATCGGCTAACGTGTCGGGATCGGTGGATTGCAGCACTCGATCGCCGAGCGGCAGCAGGTTCGGATGGTGCTCGGCCAGTGTGGTGCCTGCACTGCCCGCCGCGGTCAGCGCGCCGATGGTCATCCGCCCCTCGGTGAATGCCGGGTGGCCCAACAGCAGGCGCAGGATTTCTCCACCCGCATAGCCGCTGGCGCCCGCTACCGCGACTGTCGTAATAGCGCCCATTGGTTTCCCTAATTGTCCTGTGTCGCTGATATCTTGCCAACGTTAAAGATCACCGTGTCGTGCGATATAGGGTCGTTAGGCCCTGATGCGGCCGGACGTTAGTACCACACCGACGCGAGGAACGCGCCGCGAGGTTCTGAATAAAGGCCGATGGTCATCAAGTTCAGTACGAGACCCGGTTGTAACCCGTGGGCCAGGCACCAGCGCAGCAGCCCGGGGTTGCGCAGCGGGACAAGGAATCCAGGGCCCGGAAATGCCTCAGCCGCACCGATCAGCGCCTGTAGGTCGTCGTTGGTCTCAGTCACCGAATGCGCGTAAAAGCCTATGCCCGTTGTATATCCGGTGAGCCGCCCGCCATGTTCGACTACTCTGGCGGTGCCCTGCGCCAGCGCGTCGCACAACTCACCACCGCGGTCGTGACCGTGCACCCGCAGACAAACAGCGTTGCATGCCTCGAAGTCAGCCACCGTGGCTGCTCTCACGTCGTATCCGGGGATCCGCAGGGACAGCGGCTCGCCCTGCATGACCACGATCGGCTCCCGGACGTCAAAACCCAGCTTGGCGTACAGACACATCGAACGGTTCTTATAGGCGGCCTCCAGCAGTCGCACGCCTGGTACCCGCCGCTGCGCGCACCGCTGCAACAGCGCAGTCATCAGTGCGCGGCCCAACCTATGGCCCTGCATGTCGGGCGCGATCGTGACGTGGCCAACCCCGACAATTGCCGATCGCTCGTCAAGGAAACCGCTTCCCACGACCCGTCCGCCGCATTCAGCGACGAGGGCGAAAAAGCCTGGATGTTCGACCAACTCGGAAACCAGTGTGGTTGCGACGTTGACCGACGGGTATTCAGCCGGGAACCCGTGCCTGGCGGCGACCGAGTTGAACGCGTCGTAGCAGACCCGGCCGCAATCCGGCACGTCGGCTCTAAGAGCCGGACGTAGCGTCAACGACGCAGCGACCTCGCCCGGCTCCCGCAAACTGGCGCTCATGCTGTTGTGTTGGCAATCGCGAGCTTGGACCGGACAGGCACCAGCGGTGCGTTGGGATCGTGCAACCTTGGAATAGCCGCCAGGGTGAAGTCGGCGATAGCGCCGGGGCGAAAGACGAGGCAGTGAGTCGAGCCGCCGAATTGGAAATAGCCCAGTTCCTCACCTTTCGCGACGTGGTAGCCGATTTTCATGTTTTCGCCGATCATGCACGATGAGACCTCGTCCATGCCGACCGCGACGAAGGCCATCAGCCCGAGGACTGGATTGTCAGCCTCGATGAGGATGATCGCCCGCACCGCAACGTGCGCCAAATAAGACTGTGAAACCGGCGGGGGGATTGCGTCCCAATCTTCCGAAACCACCTCTGAGAAGTAAGTTCCGCGCTTGCGGAAGGCCCTGACAATCGTCCCGGCCACCGGGCTGTGCCACCGGTGATAATTCATCGCACTCAGATACGCCTGGTAAACAGTGCCGCCCACGAACTGCTCAACCGAATCGTCGTCGCCCAGCATGTCTTGCAGCGAATACGGCTGGCTTTTGAGCCAGAAGCGATCCCGGCGCTTGACACCAGTGGCCAATCGGTAAGGCGTCGATTCGCAGGCATTGATGATCACGTTGTCGTCGTCCGGTGAGGCCAGCGGACGAGCGCCCTCCTTGAAACGCCGGGTGAAAAAGTGGTTCCAGGACCTGAAGCCCCAGTGCTGATCTGCCGGATCGTGCTCGAATTCCTCGATACCGATCGCACGCTGGGCCGCGGCGCATTTCCAACCCGACGGCGAATCATTGAGCACATAGAGCGACGCAGCACTGTCGAGAAACTCACACCAGGTGGTCAGGATTTTTTCGAGCATCGCGTTGATCCGCGGATCGCGATAGGCGGCAAACCCGGCCGGCGTGCCCATCGTCCAGTCCAGAATCGCGCACAGGGGCGTGATGATTGCGTTGTTGCCGAATTCCGGTGCCATGGTGAGCACTTCGTTGATCAGCCGCAGCATCTGTCCGACGCTCTCGAGATGGTTCTTGCGGTACCGCTTCGTGCGAGGCACCTCGGTCACCATCCGGTTCATGTACATGCGCACCACCGGATCAGCGTCGATCAGCTCGCGAAACTCGGAGATGACAGGGTGCAATCTGACGTGTTCGCCTTTGGCCTGCACCCGCTTGCGGTGACCGGAAAGCCAACACTCCAGTTCCTCCTGGCCTTCCGGCAGCCAACCCGCTCGGCGCCGCACATCGACCCCATTAGTAGGGCTTGTCATGGCTGTTTCGCTTCGGTCGGCTAGTTAATCGGTTACAAATCAACAGATTAGGCACCGCCGATGATCCATTGTCGTGCCTGGTCAAGCTGGTCGCCGGAAAAGTGCCGGATCTCTGCTGATACAAAGTGCGATGCCAGATGCTCGGCGACGTCGGCGAGGTGCGAGTCGGTTACGACCGCGACCTTCTTGACGTGCTTGTGATGATCCCTGACGAAGCGAAAGTGACTGACCAACGTCCCGAAATTGTCCCAGCCCGGGAACTTCGGTGCGTTGATAATGAGGCCGGCAAGGTCGCCGTTCGTCTCTATCAGGGGGTCGACAGCCTTCGCCAGCTCGGCAAAGTCGTTTGCTTCGAGCGCAGATTGAGGTCGCACGACCAGGATGGAGTGTGCGGTGTCGAGATCGAATTCGATCATGGTTCGCTCCTAAAAATTCGAAAAGCACTGTCGGACAATGCGGATTGGATTTCAGTCGAAAGCCCTCAGTCGCAAGACTTCAGACAGCGGTCGCCGCGGCGTAGGCTTTGGCGCCTTTTCGGTGAGTGGCACCACGCCCACACGGACCAGGATCTGCGGCACGGCCTTGTGAGTCATGAGCGATCGGATGAGGTCGCGGGGATCTTCGAGTTCGGTAAGGTGTGTCACCGGACAGGTGGCGAAGCCGGCCATCGTGCATTCCAGCAAAGTCGCGGAAAGCGCTTCACCGGCAGCCAAAGCGTCGGCGCGGTCTGCATGGTCGGTGGACAGCACCAAAATCATGGACTGGTCTTCAGAGATCTCCGGGCGCCTGTCGGGCCGATGGATGGCGGGGAACACCCGACCGACACCAACCCGATCGTTCTCTGCCTCCGAAACCAGCGAACTGTGCGGGATGCCCTCTGATTCCTCGAATGGTGCAGTCCACCAACGTAGCTCGTCGTGGTAGGAAGAATCGTACAGCCGCAGCGACTCGGCCATCTGCGATGCCTCGAGGAGCCGCGGACGCATGTCTTCGGGGATGATGTCCACGTGGACCGAGTTGCTGTCGACGCTGCTGGACAACACCGCCTCGAACGACTGCCAGTCCGATGGCGCGCTGAAAGGGAGCCGGTCGGTACGACGTTCCCAGATGGCGCCGGCGCGACGCCGACCTCGCTCGGTCAGGTATTCGATCGGGCTGAACTCGATCGATGCCAGATGGTTTGGATTGTCGCTATTGGGAAACCGGTCGACGTGCGCCCGCCATCCGGCCGCGGCCATCGCCACCCGGAGATGATCGAGAGCTGCGCCGCAACCGATCAGCGCTTCGCGCGCCGATTGGTCTGTGTCCATGACTCGGCTTGGATCGAGGAATAGCCGGACCTGGCCATCGCTGAAAACCCACTGCCAGGGCTGGCTGTTGTGCAGCGAGGGCGCCCGGCACGCCGCCGACACCGCGTCTTCGACGACTCCGGTCTCTACCAAGGTGGTAGTCATATCTGGTCCTCCCGATCTTCACTTGCCTAAGACTTGTCCGACGACGCTGGCAGCGGCAGGGCCATAGGTCCTCGATTGACGGGCACCGCTTTATGCGCAATGTCCTAGCCAGCATGGCGATTCGCAGATCCCGTTCGTAGGGTCCAACGTCGGCTGTGGAAAGGGCACTACGGCACCTGCGCAGCGGGCGGCGACATGAATAGCGTCATTGATGTCCA
>DATJOR010000297.1:0-10587 GCA_035506875.1 Mycobacterium sp. | reverse complement strand
GGCTCGTTCCGGTTCGACCGGGCCGAATTAGCCGGAGCGGTCGGCGATCTGGGCGTGCTGGTGCCGATCGCGGTGGCATTGATCGTCAAGAACGGGCTCACGCCGACGGCGGTGCTGTTGCCGGCCGGCGTGTTGTACGTGGTGGCCGGCCTGGTGTATCGACTGCCGGTTCCGGTGCAGCCGCTGAAAGCCTTTGGGGCGATCGCGATCGCACACGGATTCGGCGCCGACGACATCGCCGCCGGCGCATTGCTGATGGGTGCGATCTTTCTGACGCTCGGGGCCTCAGGCCTGTTGGATTGGGTCGCAAAAGTGTTCCCGCATGCCATCATTCGCGGCATTCAGCTCTCGGTGGGACTGCTGTTTTGCGAGCTGGCCTTCAAGCTGGTGTCCGCGCCGCCGAAATCGTTCATCGACCACCGGCACTCTGTCTGGTGGCTGGGGATTGTCACCGTGGTGGTGGTCGCCGCGGCGCTGTTGTTGCGGCACCGCCAGATCACGCTGCTCTTCCTGGTGATTGCCGTCGTGGCGATGGTGCTGAGCTTCCACGGTTCCTTCCGTTTCGGCCCGTCGGCGGTGCACACCCCGCACCTGAGTTGGGCCGCGTTCTCCGCCGCGGCAGTCGCCTTGGTGTTGCCGCAGTTTCCGCTGTCGTTCGCCAACTCGTGCTTGGCCACCGCGGATACGGCGCGCACCTACTTCGGCGATGCCGCCGAGCGGGTGCGTCCGGGACGGTTGGCGACCACGCTCGGCCTGGCCAACCTGTTCGCCGGTTCGATCTGCGGCATGCCGGTGTGCCACGGCGCCGGGGGCATGACGGCGCATCGCAGCTTCGGTGCCCGCAGCGGCGGTGCGCCGATCATGTTGGGCAGCACGCTGATTGCGCTTGCCTTTGCGGTGGGAGCGACGCTGACCGCCGCGCTGTCAGGGTTCCCGGTGCCGATCCTGGCTGGTCTGTTGACGGTCGCCGGCCTGCTGCACATCATGCTGCTGAAGGATCTGCGGGGACCGTGGCAGTGGGCGTTTGCCCTAGCGGTCGGAATCACCGGCTTTCTGACCAACCTCGCCATCGCACTCGTTGGCGCACTGGTGGTTTGGTGGGTGGCGCACTGGATTCAGACCTGGGCCGCCCGCCACTGACTAAGTCCGCTCACTGCTCGTGGTCTTTGCCGGCGAGTTGGTCCAACGCATGGTCGAGCACGTCGTCGAGTACCCGAAGTCCGTCGCGCACTCCGCCCGTCGATCCCGGCAGGTTCACCACCAGGGTCCGGCCGGCCACCCCGCACACGCCGCGGGACAGCACCGAGGTGGGCACGTTCGGCAGGCCGGACAGCCGGATTGCCTCGGCCAATCCAGGAATCATGTAGTCCAGCACCGCCACGGTCTGGTCCGGGGTGCTGTCGGTTGGTGAGATGCCGGTGCCACCGGAGGTGATCACCACGTCGACATCCTCGTCGATCGCGTCACGCAGCGCTTTACCGACCGGCTCACCGTCGCTGACCACCATCGGCTCTACCGACGAAAATCCATGCTGTACAAGCCATTCGGCGATTATCGGCCCGCACTGATCTTCGTAGATCCCGGCCGAAGCCCGGGTCGAGGCGATGATGACCCGCGCGGAACGTGTGCCCGTCATCACCGCACCCACGTTCCGTGCTTGCCGCCGTCCTTGCGCAACACCCGAATGTCATCGATGCGCGCCGCGGGGTCCACCGCTTTGATCATGTCGTAGAGCGTCAGGGCGACGACGCTCACCGCGGTCAGCGCCTCCATCTCCACGCCGGTGCGATCGGTACTGTGCACCGTTGCGGTGATCTCGACATCCGTCGCACCGACGCTGAATTCGACGTCGACTCCGGTCAGCGCCAACTGATGACACAGCGGGATCAGATCGCTGGTGCGCTTGGCGGCCAGGATGCCGGCCACCCTCGCGGTGGCCAAGGCATCGCCTTTGGGTAGTCCGCCCGACGCGATCAGCTCGATCACCTCCGCGGAGGTTCGTAGCGAACCCGCGGCAACCGCGGTGCGCTTGGAGGCCACCTTCGCGGTGACGTCGACCATATGCGCCGCACCGTGGGCATCGATGTGCGAGAGCGGACTCGACTCAGCCACGGGTCCCATTCTGACAGCTAACTAGCGCAGGTCCCAGATCTGCACCACAGCGCCGGCCGGAATCTCGATGACCTCCGCCGGCACGTCCAGTAGGCAGTTCGCCGACGGCAGCCACCCCAGATGGTGTGACGCCGGCGGGCCGTGGCTCACCGCGGTGCCGTCGGCGGCGTCGAAAACCCCGCGGCGAAACTGCCGCTTGCCGGCCGGCGCGGTCAACGTCTCTTTCAGCACCGCGGTGAGCCGCGGCCGGTACGGATCGGGTAGTCGCATCGCCGTGCGCAGCGCCGGCCGGATGAACACCTCGAAGGACACCAGCGAGCTGACCGGGTTACCGGGCAGCGTGACGATGGGCGTGTCGGCCACCCGGCCGGCCCCCTGCGGCATGCCCGGCTGCATCGCCACCTTAACGAACTCCACGCCCTGATCCCCGGCCCGGCCGAACGCGTCCTTGACCACCTCGTAGGCACCTGCGCTGACGCCGCCGCTGGTGATGATCAGATCCGACTCGACGGCGTAGCGGTCCAGCAACGCAGTGAACTCGGCGACATCGTCGCCGGCAACCGCGGTGGCGACCACCTCGGCGCCAGCGTCGCGGACCGCGGCGGCCAGCATCGGCGCATTGGACTCGTAAATCTGCCCCGGTCGCAACGGCGTTCCCGGCGAGACCAGCTCTGATCCGGTGGAAATGATCAGCACCCGCTGACGCGGAACCACCGTCAGCTGGTGCAGTCCCAGCGCGGCGGCCAGGCCAACCACTGCCGGTGTGACCAGCTGCCCGGCCCGCAACACGGTAGTGCCCGCGGCGACGTCCTCGCCGGCGTGGCGGATGTGTGTTCCCTCGGCGCTGGGTGCGCTGATCGACACCACATCGGTTCGCCCGTCGGTGTCCTCGACGGGCACAATCGCCGTCGCGCCGGCCGGCACCGGCGCGCCGGTCATGATGCGATGCGCGGTACCGGGCCCGAGCGCGGGGACGTCGATGCGACCGGCCGGAATATCTTCGGCCACAGGCAGTTTCACCGGATGGTCCGAGGCCGCTGATGCGATTTCTTCGGCACGCACCGCGTAACCGTCCATGGCCGAGTTGTCGAAAACCGGCAGCGACACCGTCGCGGTCACATCGCCGTACAGCACCAGGCCCTCGGCGTCGGGCAGTTCAGCGGTCACGGCGGGCCGGGCAGTGATCAGCCCGGCGACAACGCGTTGATGCTCTTCGACCGACCGCATGGCGTCGATAAATATAGTTGGTCGCGTGGGGTGTCTGGTGGTGCGCGCCGCGCTGACCGATCAGCCGATTCTGCTTGCCGAGCACGAGGAGCTGGTCAGTCATCAGGCAGCGGGCGCCATCGTGGGATTCGTCGGGATGATCCGCGATCACGACAACGGACGCCAAGTGGTGCAGCTGGAGTACTCCGCGCACCCGTCGGCCGCCGACGTCATCGCCGAAGTGGTGGCCGACGTCGCCGCGCAGTCCCCCGGAACCCGGGCCATTGCGGCCAGTCACCGCATCGGTGTCCTGCAGATCGGCGAGGCGGCGTTGGTCGCCGCGGTCGCCGCCGACCATCGCCACGCGGCATTCGCCACCTGCGCACAGTTGGTGGACGAGATCAAAGCGCGGTTGCCGGTGTGGAAACGCCAGGTGTTCGCCGACGGAACCGACGAGTGGGTGGGCTCGACGTAAATTTTAACGGGGCGGCCGCGTCTATCCCCCGGCGAACGGCGGCAGCACGTCAATCGTGTTGCCTGCCCGCAGCGGCTGGGCTTGGTCACGAACCGCCATGCCGTCGCAGAGATACGAGCACCGACTGAGCACGCGGGCAAGTTCCTGGCTGCGGCCGCCCAGGGTATCGACGAGCTCGCCGACCGTCGCGCCAGCGGGCACCGCCAGCTCCTCGGATTCGGATCCTGCGGCAGCACGGGCGGCCGCGAAATACCGCACGGTGATCGTCACGTCACCCGCCGATTGCGCTCATCGGCCGCGGCGGCTGGACGAAGTCTGGATCGTTGATGCCATGACCGGCGGGTTTGCCCCAGATCGCCGTCCGCCACACCGCTTCTACCGCATCGTCGTCGGCACCGCTGCGCAGCAGCCCCCGCAGGTCGGTCTCCTCGATCGCGAACAGGCAGCTCCGGAGTTGCCCGTCGGCGGTCAGCCGGGCGCGGTTACAGGTCGAGCAGAACGGATGCGTCACCGAGGCGATGACGCCGACCTTCCCGCTGCGTCCGGTCGCGGGATCGGTCACCCGCCACAACTCGGCTGCCGCCGAACCCCGTGGCGCCCGATCCGGCTCCAGTGTGAAGTGCCGTCTTAGTTGCGCTAGCACCTGTTTCGCGGTCACCGCGGCCTCACGCCGCCACTGGTGTCCGGCATCGAGCGGCATCTGCTCGATGATCCGCAACTGGTAGTCGTGGCCGAGGCAGAAGCGCACCAGCGATACCGCGTCGTCGAGGCCGGTCAATGGGTCGAGTACGGCGTTCACCTTCACCGGTCGCAGACCCGCGGCATGTGCGGCGGCCAACCCGGCCAGCACGTCATCCAGCCTGTCGCGGCGGGTGATCGCCGCGAAGCGCAGGTGATCGACGCTGTCGAGCGACACGTTCACCCGGCCCAAGCCAGCCCGCGCCAACCCCTCCGCACGCTTGGCCAACATCACCCCGTTGGTGGTCAGGGCGAGCTCCGGACGCGGCCGCAGTGCGGCCGTCGCGGCGACGATTTCTTCAAGGTGCTTGGCCAGCAACGGTTCTCCACCGGTGAACCGCACCTTGGTGATGCCCAGCCGTGTTATGCCGATGCGCACCAGCCGGACGATTTCGTCGGGTTGCAGCAGCTGCTCAGCTGCCGTCCACGGCAGACCTTCGGCGGGCATGCAATAGGTGCATCGCAGATTGCAGCGGTCGGTCAGGGACACTCGCAAATCGGTTGTGGATCGTCCGTAGCTGTCGACGAGCGGGCCGGTGGACGGAGCTCGCGTCGCCAGCCCAACGCGCGGCACCAAAGGCACACCGAGCGTCGTGATCATGGCACCATCCGGATGGTCGCGGGCAACGTCGCCATTATCCTCCTGCATCCACCCGCCTCGCAGAAAGAGACATCGCGCACGCCTTCCTGCAGGTTATGGCGTTCATCTAGCATTTGTCTGTGCCGACGATGCGGATCCGTGAGGCTGCAGAGCTGTTAGGTGTCAGCGACGACACGGTCCGGCGCTGGATCGACAACGGGACTTTGTCGGCCAGCCAAGACGCCGCGGGCCGCAAGGTGATCGCCGGGAAGGTCTTGGCGGAATTCTGGCGAAACAACGCCCGACCGCTACCCCCGAACCCGCTCGGCACGGGGAGTTCCGCGCGCAATCGGTTTGTCGGGTTGGTTACCAATGTGGTCAGCGACAAGGTCATGACACAGGTCGAGATGCAATGCAGCCCGCACACCGTCGTCTCCCTGATGAGCACCGAGGCCGCGCGCGAACTGAAACTCGAGCCCGGCAGTCTTGCGGTCGCAATTGTGAAGGCCACCACGGTGATCGTCGAAACTCCCAAAGCGTTTCCGGATTGACGCATTTGGGTACGCAAATGCGGTGGCGCCGGTCATCGAAAGGTGGAAGCGCAGTCGACTGTATGAATTGGTTCGGCTGAAGGGTTATGTCGCTTTCAATTTGCCCCGAACGGTAACGGCTTTGGGCGCAACGCTGCTCATCGGAGTCGCCGCAGCCCATGTGTACGTATTGGCCAGCCGGCCAGCGTTGCCGATGTACTTCTTCCTTTACGCCGCCATCCTGGGAGCCTGCTGCCTGTTAACTGCCGCGTGCCTGTGTCTGGGCCGCAATCCCCGTGTGCCGCAACTAGGATGGTTCTTTGGTGATCTGCTTTCGGTCACCTTCTTGGGGGTCTATCTTGTCAGTCGAGCGGTGACCCTGCCGGGAATGGTGGCGGTCACCGGCCAGTGGGATTTCGCACCCGGCACATTGGCGGGCGCGTTCGCGCTGGGCTTCATCGCGGTTCACATGTCGGTGCTGCTGGGCATCAATGTGGCTTATCCGCGAGGGCAGCCATGGTTCGACTGAGGGAATTCGGCGATGACAACAACGTTCGATTATCCGGTGTGGCTACGGGTCGACCATTGGCTCAACGTGCTGTTCGTGACGTTGATCATTCGCAGCGGCATCGAGATCCTGGCCACCCATCCGAAGTTGTACTGGAATGACGACAGCAGGCCCGGAAGTGAGTGGGCGCGCTTCACTCGCAAGGTCATGCCGAAGAACAAGTTGTACGACACCCTCGACGAGGAGGAGGACTACAGCCCGTTCATTTCGTTACCGGGCCATGCGCAGTTAGGCATCGGCCGGCACTGGCATTTCTTCGCGGTGATCGGCTGGATTCTGGTCGGATTGTCCTACTACATCCTGCTTTTCGCGACCGGGCAGTGGCATCGCTACTGGCCCGCGTCGTGGTCGATCTTCCCGGAAGCCTGGAATGACATCGTCACGTATCTGTCGTTCAACCTGCCACCGTTGCTGCCGGGTGAGCCGCTGGACGCAATGCAGAAGCTGGCCTATGCGGGTGTCGTCTTTGGGCTGGCCCCATTCCAAATCCTCACCGGTGCAGCCCAATCCCCGGCGGTCGAGGCCAGATTCCCATGGTACGTCCGGATGTTCGGAGGACGGCAATGCGCGCGCAGTCTGCATTTCATCGGGCTCGTAGGCTTTGTGGGCTTCATCGTCATCCATCTAGCGATGGTGTTCTTCTGGGGCTGGGGCCACCTCACCGCCGCGATGATATTCGGCTCGATTCGCAACACTTACTGGGCAACCGCCTTATCGCTGGTAATCATCGCAGCGATCGTCGCGGTTCACGTTGCGGCGACGCTGTGGAGCCTGCGCAACCCTCGTTCGGTTCAGCGAGTGCTCGACAAAGTTGTAGCGGTGGTTCGGCGGCCGCTGTTGCGGCCGTTGAACTCCCGGCAGCACTATCCGGAGCGAAAGCTGACCATACAGCACCGCGTCAACGGCAAGCCGCCGTGTTCGACCGAGTACAAGGTCATGGCCGTGCACAACTTCGTCGACTGGCGGTTGCGGGTCGGCGGATTGGTAGAAAATCCGGTGACGCTGGATTTGGCGGAGCTGCGCGCGCTGGGCGAACCGGAAATGCAACGGGTCATGCACAATTGCGTGCAGGGTTGGACGAGCATCGGTCAGTGGAGCGGCCTGCACCTCAGCACGCTTGTCGAACTGGTGCGCCCGCTGCCTGAGGCGAAATACATCTGCTCGATGACGATGCAGGACAACGACCGAGACGAGCCCAGTTCCCATGGTGGAGGGCAGTTTTACGAAGTGATGGACCTCGAACTCGCGTACAAGCCGCAGACGATTCTGGCCTACGAGATGAACGGCAAGCCGTTGCCGATCAAACATGGCGCACCGCTGCGATTGCGGGTGGAGACCCAAGTCGGATTCAAAATGGCCAAGTGGATCAACCAGATTGAGTTCGTCAACGACTACTCCGGCATCGGCAAGGGCGCGGGCGGTTGGCGTGAGGACAACGTCTACTACGCAAAGGACGTGGAAATTTGACCGGACAAGTGCGCCCCGAGTTGATCAGCCTGGTCCCCGCGGACCGGGACCGCGTTCGGGGCTTGCTCACCGCAAAAGGCGGGTACTGCGAAAACTGCGGCGGAACCGATTTCGAGATCGGCCACGCCCTTTACCTTGGCTTTTTGTTTCTCGACGAAGATGACGACGCCTACATGATCGCGCTGACGTGCCGCAACCCGGAGTGCGCACACCCGCACACCGCAATCAGGTTGCGTGAGAACGACTTTCTCAGCGCCGACGGAGCAGTGGCCCGCGCCGCGACGTGGCTGGCCTCGGCCCCGTCTCGCTGAAAACCGGCTGAGTGAGACCAAGTCGGTCTATTAGGTCGGAGAGCCGACGCAGTTCGTCGCATAACGCGTCAAACCGGCGTAAATCGGCGTCGTCGAGCAGACCGCGCGAGCTGTAATGAACCAGCCGCGGTAGCCGCCCGGCGAGCGCGACACCCCATCTGATGCTGAAGTCGTACTTCTCGCTCTCGGTCACTTCGTGTTGTTGACCGAGCTTTTGGAGCGCCTGTATCTGTTCGGTCAGCCACTCGACGTCATCGTCGATGGTGATCGGTGCGGGGTTTGGTTCCATGTCTTTCCACTCAGAGGTGCGCCTTGGCGACGCTGACCACTAATGGTGTGCCTTCGAAAGTGAGATACACCCGGTGCGGTCCGAGCGCCATGCCCGTAAGCGGTAGCGACCGTTGCGATTCAGGAAGAGCTGCACGGTAATTGGTGATCCGCAGCACCGGGATCTTGTCCTGCTCGAAGCGCATGAAGCTGTTCGTCTCCAGCACCGCGACCTCCCGATCGGTGGCCACGTAGATACGGGTGTCGTCGGTGCAGATCCGCCGGATCGGCGACGGCAACCGGGTCGCCGCGCGCACCCGCAAGCCCTCCCCAGAGCGCTTCAAGTCGACGACATAAAGCGTGTCGTCGTCGCGGCGGGCCACATAGCTGCGAGTCACCGCGGTGCCGTCACCTGCCGAGGTCGCGACATCCATGGCCAGCGATCCACGTTCCTTGGGCGGCGACGAGGGTCCCTGGTAATAGCGAATTCCCGAGGGCCCGTACAGGTGGTACTCGATGTCGCGCCCGCGGTTGGCGCCGTCGATCACGTCGGCGGGACCACCGGTGATCTTGGCCGTCGGCAGCTTCCGAAAACCGTATTCGTCGATGGGGGTTACGGACGATCCGTCAGCCGACAACGCGAGCAACACCCGCATTCCACTGTCTTCGGACAGGTAATCGGGTGCAGGCCCGCCGTCGAACTCACCGACCTGCTGCAAAGTGGTCAAATCGACCACCGCGACCTTGCCGCGTTGAGGCTCAGGCACAAAGACCTGCCGATCGTCCTTCCGGCTGATCTGTAGATTGCGGCCCACCGCCATCGGCAACGACAGCCGCGTGATGGCGGGGCCGGCGCGGGGCAGGTCGGTGACTTCGGCTACTCGGTGATCAGCGGTGAGCCCGACGAGGGCAGCATTGCGGTACGACCACACCGGATCGCGTAGCGCCGCACCGCCTGTCGTCACAGTGATCTCCGGTGATTTCTCCAGCGCTCTTCCAGGTGCCACACAACCGGCAACGGCAATAACGCTGACAGCCACCGGAACCCACCGGCCCACCACCACGGCTCCCGCCATTCTCCTGCCCCTGTTTGCAGCCTACGCTTTACGAGATGGGTACCAAGGCCGCGAAAAAAGTCGACTTCGAACGCCTGGCCGCCGCGTTGGACGGCTACCGGTTTGCCTACCTCGTCACCGTCGATGACGACTACCGGGTGCATACCGTGACGGTCGAACCCGAGTTGCGCGACCAGGTGATGGACGTCGGGCTGATCGGCGGCCGAACCCGTCGGAACGTCGAGGGCCGCAGCGCCGTCACATTGCTATGGCCACCGAGCGAGCCGGGCGGCTATTCGTTGATCGTCGACGGCACCGGCGAAATTGCCGACTCCCACGACTCCGATGATGGCACCGCGGGGCTTCTAGTGGTGCCGACTCGGGCACTGCTGCATCGCAACGCCGACCCCACGACACCTGGGTCCGCCACGGGCTGCCTGCACGACTGTGTGGTGTTCGCCACGCAATAGCGCGAAGTGTGGGTCACAACATGCGGTGACCTGCGATTTCTCACCGCGACCTCCTGCGCGGTGACAGGTCGAGTTTGGTTGCCCCGCTGCGCACCGTGTCGCCGCCGTGAAATCGTTCTCACGCGGGCGTGGGACGGCGGTGAGCGGGTACGGATTGCCAGGTCGCGCCGCGTATCATCACGCATCGGGCTGGTCGCGTGGGTGTTATGAGCCCGCTACACTTTGGCCCCTCGCCCTCGTAGCTCAGGGGATAGAGCACGGCTCTCCTAAAGCCGGTGTCGCAGGTTCGAATCCTGCCGGGGGCACTCTCGTGAAATGATGCGCGATGTGTACGCGCGTTCAACTCTCGTGTCGACCGCCATCGCGGCGGCTGCGATCAGCCTGGCCGCCCCGGCCGCCGCGACGCCGGGGCCGGGCAATCACAGCCCGTCGTACCAGAACGGCTACGACACCGAGCATCAGTACTACTCGACGCCGCAGAACCACACGTTCCTCAAGGGCGAGATGAAGAACGGCTATACCACCGCGACGGTCTGCCAGCTCGAGATGAGCGGCGGAGCGCCACCTCCCAATGCGGCCGACTGGATCCGCGGCTGCATGGACGCCCTGCACGATCTGGGATTCGCGCCATAGAGTGACGCGGTGGCCGCACGCGCTCAAATCCTGATCACCGCCGCAGAGTTGAGGGATCTGATCCGCGCCGAGCGCCCCGTCACGATCCTCGATGTGCGCTGGCGACTCGATCAGCCCGATGGGCACGCGACGTACTTGCAAGGCCACATCCCGGGCGCGGTGTACGTATCGCTGG
>DATJOR010000296.1:0-3622 GCA_035506875.1 Mycobacterium sp. | reverse complement strand
CTCCCACCCTCGCCGCCGCTCTCGACGGCGGCGCTGCGCATCTGACCGAGGCGGTCCGCCAGGCGCTGATGAGCGTCACTGCGGGCCCGGTGTTCGGCGCGGTGGGCGGCGGCTACGCGGTGCTGGTCGACGAACTGGTTCATCGCAGCCGGCTCGACTGGGTGCAGGCCGCTGTGGACGGGATCGAGGCGGCTGGGAGTCCTGCGCAAGGGTGGACGCTGCGCGACGCCGGCGGTCAGTGGCACGCCGACGGGGTAATCCTGGCCGTCCCGGCCGCACGCCTGGTCGGGCTGGTCGAGACCTTTGCGCCGCGCACCGCCGCCGCGGCAAGCCGCATCGCCAGCGCGTCGTCGGTGGTGGTGGCGCTGGCCGTGCCCCGCGGTATCCAGTTTCCGCAGAATTCCGGTGTGCTGGTAGCAACCGGAGAACAGTTGCGCGCCAAGGCCATTACGTTGTCGTCGCGAAAGTGGGGGCGACGCACCGACGTGGAGTTACTGCGACTTTCGTTCGGGCGCTTCGGCGAAGAGCTCGCCCCTCGCGCCTCCGACGACGAGCTGCTGGCGTGGTCGTTAGAGGACCTTGGCACGGTTTTCGGGCTGGCCGTCGACCCGGTGGACGTCCGCGTACAGCGGTGGCCGGACGCGATGCCGCAATACGGCCCCGGCCATCGCGACGTGGTCGCCGAACTGCGCGCCGGCTTGCCACCGACGATGGCGGTGGCAGGCAGTTATCTCGACGGGATCGGTGTGCCGGCGTGTATCGCCGCGGCCGGCCGGGCGGTCACCAGCGCGATCCGGGCGGTCGAAACCACCGTGGCACGATAGTTGTCATGGCCCGCTTGGACTACGACACGATTAACGCCACCGTTCGTTACCTGATGTTCTCGGTGTTCTCGGTGCGTCCGGGGGAACTTGGCGACGACAGAGAGGCCGTCGTCGACGAGACCGCGACCTTCCTCAAACAGCGCGAAGAGCGCGGCGTCGTGATGCGCGGGCTCTACGACGTCGCCGGGCTGCGGGCCGACGCCGATTTCATGATCTGGACGCACGCCGCAACGGTCGAGGCGCTGCAAGCCACCTACGAGGATTTCCGGCGTACCACCACACTGGGCCGGGCGTGCACGCCGGTTTGGAGCAGTGTGGCGCTGCACCGGCCGGCCGAGTTCAACAAGAGCCACATTCCGGCGTTCCTGGCCGGCGAAGAGCCGGGCGCCTACATCTGCGTCTACCCGTTCGTGCGGTCCTACGAGTGGTATCTGCTGCCCGACGAGGAGCGCCGGCGCATGCTCGCGGAACACGGCATGGCGGCCCGCGAGTACAAGGACGTCCGGGCCAACACCGTGCCGGCGTTCGCGCTCGGCGACTACGAGTGGATCCTGGCGTTCGAGGCCCCTGAGCTGCACCGCATCGTCGACCTGATGCGCGAGCTGCGGGCTACCGACGCCCGGCGGCACACCCGCGAGGAGACACCGTTTTTCACCGGGCCGCGGGTGCCGATCGAGCAGCTCGTCACGTCGCTGCCATAACCGAGGGGGACATATGACGACGCAATTCGACCCGACCGATCCGACCCGGTTCGACGAGATGTACCGCGATCAGCGGACCTCGCACGGCTTGCCGGCAGCCACACCGTGGGACATCGGCGGCCCGCAGCCGGTGGTCCGGCAGCTGGTCGCGCTGGGGGCGATCAAAGGTGAGGTTCTCGACCCGGGTACCGGCCCTGGGCACCACGCCATCTACTACGCGTCCAAGGGCTACTCGGCTACGGGAATCGACGGGTCGGAAGGCGCCCTGGAGCGAGCCCGCGAGAACGCACGAAAAGCCGGAGTATCGGTAAACTTCCAGCTGGCCGACGCGACAAAGCTAGAGGGTTTGGAGAGTCGCTTCGACACCGTCGTCGACTGCGCCTTCTATCACACCTTTTCGACCGAGCCTGAGCTGCAGCATTCGTACGCCCGAGCATTGCACCGCGCCACCAAACCCGGAGCCCGGCTCTATATGTTCGAATTCGGCACTGGCAACGTCAACGGCTTCCAGATGCCACGGTCGTTGTCGGAGGACGCCTTTCGTGGAGTGTTCCCCGACGCCGGTTGGGAGATAACGCATTTGGGGCCCACCACGTACCTGGTCAATATGAGTGTGGAAACCCTTGAGATGATGCTCGCGCGCAACCCCGACATGGCCGAGCAAATGCGGCCGATGCTGGAGCGATTCCGCATCATCGAACCGTGGCTCACCGACGGGCGTGCCCACGCGCCCTTCTGGGAGATGCACGCCACACGGATGGACTGATTCTTTGCGCCGACTGGCCAGTTATGAACACGATCAGCCGAAACGCTTGCAATAACTGGCCGCTCGGCAGGAATTTAGCTCGGCACCAGACGCAGCGAAATCGAGTTGATGCAGTAACGCTGATCCGTGGGCGTCGGATAGCCCTCACCTTCGAAGACGTGGCCGAGATGGCTGTGGCAGTTGGCGCACAGCACCTCGACGCGGGTCTGGCCCAATGAGTGATCGGGGCGCAGGACCACCGCGTCGGAGTTGGCCGGATCGAAGAATGATGGCCAGCCGCAATGGGATTCGAACTTCTCGGAGCTGCGGAACAGTTCGGCGCCACACGCCCGGCACTCGTAGACACCCTCGGTCTTGGTGTCGGTGTACTGACCGGTGAACGGACGCTCGGTGCCGGCTCGTCGCAGCACGTCGAACTCCTGCGGGTTGAGTCTCTTGCGCCACTCGTCATCGCTGAGTTGCAGCTTGGGCTGCGGAGAAGTCGTCATGCCTCCACGCTAGCGCGCTCACGCTTGGGCGTCAGCCATGCGGGATCGATGCCGTCGTCCAGCCTGTTTTCGGCCTTGGCATCCAGGTAGCGGAAGTACAGCACGGTGAACACCACGATCAGCAACAGTGACCAGCCATAGGTGATTTTCAGGTACTCCAGCGGCCGCCCGATGTACATCCAGTTGAACAGCAGCCAGCGGTCCATCGTGAGGAACCCGTAGATACCCAGCCATGCAGGCCAGTTGCGAATCACCGAGTTGGGTAGCACGACCGTCATCAGGAAGGGGAACAGCATCATCGAGTAGTAGCCCTGGGCCAGCGGCAGCACCAACCACGACCACAGCAGCAGCACGCCCGACGACGTGGTGAACCAGAACAGCGGGTCGCGGGTGCGGTAGTAGCGGTACAGCAGCCACAAGCTGCCAATCGCCAACAGAGTGAACAAGATTCGCAACAACAAAATCAGCCAGAACGGCAGCCCGAAATAGACGCCGTTGCCTTCGATCGAGCTGTTGAAGTAGTCGCGGACACCTCCGATATAGGGCAGCGTGCGGGTGAGAAAATCTGCCGGGTGGGTAATCAGGGGCCAGGCGGCCGCGTTGATGACGATCGGGACGACGAAGGCGGGCACCAGCGCTCGCCATTGACGATTCAGCAGCGGCAGCAACAGCAGCGGCAGGAGCACGGGTTTGAGCGTGAAGGTCAGGCCGATCACGAGGCCGGCCCACCACTGCCGGCTGGGTCTGCCGTCCAGCAGCCACCGCAGGAACAGCATCTCGACAAGCAAAACGCAGCCATTGATATTGGTGAAAACCAGTGTGTTGGTGACGGATTCGGTGCAG
>DATJOR010000295.1:0-30534 GCA_035506875.1 Mycobacterium sp. | reverse complement strand
GCCGACGGCGATCTGGATCGCGGTCTCCGCCGACGGATACTTTGCCGGAGTCACCGCCTGGGGCATCGCGTTGCTGGTATGGGCGGTGCGCGGCACGGTCCGGCTTCCTGTATTGGCCGCTGCCGCAGCCGGATTGCTGCTTGGCTGGGCGGTGTTCCTCAGCTACGGCCTGACGTTGATGGCGTTCCCGGCGGTCGCGGTGCTGGCGTGCGCGACCGACTGGCGCTCGTCGTTGCGGGCACTGTGGCCGGCAGTTCTGACCGCAGCCGCGGTGGCGGCGGCGTTCAGCGCTGCCGGCTTCTGCTGGCTCGACGGCTATACCCTTGTGCAGCAACGCTATTGGTCTGGCATCGCGCAGGATCGGCCATTCCAGTACTGGAGCTGGGCCAACCTGGCGTCGGTGGTATGCGCGATCGGCTTGGGCAGCGTCGCCGGGCTCGGCCGGATCTTCGACCCGGCCGCAATCCGCCGGCGGTCAGGCCTGCACCTGCTGCTGCTGGCGATGCTGGCCGCCATTGTCTGCGCGGACGTGAGCATGCTGAGCAAGGCCGAGACCGAACGGATCTGGCTGCCGTTCACCGTCTGGCTGACCGCTGCGCCGGCGTTGCTTCCGCCGCAGTCGCAGCGGCTGTGGTTGGCCGTTAACGTCGTCGGGGCATTCTTGCTGAACAGTCTGATCTTCACCCACTGGTAGAGGGGCTTGGGTATGCCGGAACTGTCCCGCCGACTCGGCACCTTCGACGCGGTGGTGATCGGTCTGGGATCGATGATGGGCGCTGGGGTGTTCGCCGCGTTCGGCCCCGCCGCCCGTGCCGCCGGTGCGGGGCTGTTGATCGGCTTGGCGCTTGCCGCGGTGATCGCGTACTGCAATGCCACCGCCTCGGCACAACTGGCGGCGGTGTATCCGACGTCCGGCGGCACCTACATCTACGGCCGCGAACGGCTCGGCCCGTGGTGGGGCTTCACGGCCGGATGGGGTTTTGTCGTCGGCAAGACCGCGTCGTGTGCGGCGATGGCGCTGACCATCGGCACCTATGCGCTACCGGGCCCGTGGTGGGCACAGCGCCTGATCGCCGTCGTCGCAGTGATCGGGCTGACCGCGCTGAACTACCGCGGCGTCACCAAGACGGCGGGATTGGCCCGAATCCTGGTGGCCTGCACGCTCGTCGCCCTCGCCGCCGTCGTCATTGCCATCACGATCGCCGGCGTGCGGCCGTCGAATCTCACTGGTGCGAGTGCCTGGTCGTCGGTCACGGTCTACGGCGTTTTGCAATCGGCCGGGCTGCTGTTCTTCGCGTTCGCCGGTTATGCGCGGATCGCGACGATGGGCGAAGAGGTCCGCGACCCGGGCCGCTCCATACCGCGGGCAATCATTGTCGCGTTCGGGATAGCGGTCGTGGTGTATCTGGTGGTCGGGGTCGCGGTGCTGCTGGCCGCCGGACCCGAGCGGCTGGCGCGCTCCAGCGCCCCGCTCGCCGAGGCGCTGCGCGCGGTCGGGGCCGCGCCACTGCTGCCGGTGGTCGCGGTGGGCGCCACGCTCGCCAGCCTGGGCGCGCTGCTGGCGCTGATCGCCGGGATCGGGCGCACCACCCTCGCGATGGCCCGTCACCGCGACCTGCCTGGCTGGCTGGCCGCCGTCCACCCGCGCTACCAGGTGCCGAATCACGCCGAGATCGCCCTCGCGGTCGTCGTGTGCGTGCTGGTGACCACCGTCGATCTGCGTGGCGTGATTGGGTTTTCGTCGTTCGGGGTGCTGATCTACTACGCGATCGCCAACGCATCGGCCTACACCCAGCCGGCCGCGCAACCGTCCGGTGACGATGCAGGCCGGGAAGCGGCCCGAGGAGGAGGCGGACCAGGGACAAGTTGGCCGCGGGTGCTGAACGTGTGCGGGGTGATCGGCTGCCTGCTGCTGGTCGCCACCTTGCCGTGGCAGTCGGTGGTCGTCGGGCTCGGGGTGTTCGCGATCGGCCTGACCGGACGCGCGATCGCCCAACGGTCCCTCACAAACCCGCGGCACGACTGACCATGGCGAACCGGCTGCCCGGCTGACAGATTTCGCGTACCGCGGCCACGTCGTCGGCGACATCGAAGTCGGCCAGCTCGTCGAGCAGTGTTACGTCAACATCATTGCTGCGCAACGCTTTCAGCGTCAGCGCTCCGGTGTCTGGCTGCGACATCGGGACGTCGCGCAAACAGTCGGCGAGCGCAGGACTGTGCACGCCGAGCGCCCACCATCCCCCGTCGGGGGCCAACCCAAGCACGGCCGCAGATTCGACCAAGCGTCGCCCGCTGTCGTACAGCAGCTCGGCGGTCACCTGCGGAGTGTCCATGCCGATCTGCAGCACCGGCTGTCCGGCAACAGCCGCGGCGTCGGCGTGCGCGTTGGCCAGCCGCTCGCCGAAGTCGTTGCCGCGCTGGCCGATTACGGTGAACGATGCCAGCCGGCGCCGTATCTCGGCGGCGTCGGCGGCGGCGTCCAGCTCGCCGGTGAGCGCCACGACCCGCGCGGCCACCGGAGTGGCCGCCACCGCGTCGAAGGTGTCAAGCAGCGCGGCGGCGGCGATCTCGGCGGCGACCCGGTCGCCGACCGTCGCGGCCAGCCGGGTTTTGGCCCGGCCGGGCACCGGGGCTTTGGCCACCACCAGCAGCGTCACCGGCAAGACGGTCAAGAGATCACCTTCCAGAAGTCCAGGATCGCGGTGACGCTGCCCCGCAACGAGCCACTCACCTTGGACTTACCCCCGACCCGGGGCCCGTATGCGACGTCGTGCTCGACCACCCGCCAGCCGGCCGCGGCCGCCCGCACCAGCAGCTCCAGCGGATATCCCGACCGGCGGTCGCTGACGCCCAGGCTCAGCAGGGCGTCGCGCCGAAACACCCGCATCGGTGCGATGTCATGCACCGGCAGCTTGTGCCGGGTGCGCAGCCGCCAGCTCATCATCACCGTGCCCAGCCGCGCCACCCACGGCCAACGCAGCCCCGGCACCGGACGGCGCCTACCGATCGCCAGGTCGGCGCCGTGCTCCACTTCGGCGACCAACGAGGGCAGAGCGGCGGGATCCAGCGACCCGTCCGCGTCGATCACCGCCACGATCGGCGTCGTCGCCGCCACCACCCCGGCGTGCACGGCCGAGCCGTAGCCGGGCCGCGGTTCGGCGACCACCATCGCACCGTGCCGGCGGGCCACGTCGGCAGTGTCATCGGTGCTGTTGTTGTCCACCACCAACGCCTGGTAGCCGACGGGCAGGGCCGCCAGCACGACCGGCAGCGACTCGGCCTCGTTCAGACACGGCAACACCACCGTCACCAGACCGTCGGTCATGGCCTTCGACAGTAGCCGGACCCGGCTTGTCGGACCTCGGGTGCAGGGTGGTCGAAAGTACGACGAGGAAGGACCACACCATGTGCTGGATGTGCGACCACCCGGGCAGCAACATCGAGGAATACCTCGACCTGTTGCGCAGGAAGATGCTCAAGCGCGGCTGGACAGTGCAGTATGTCGAAAGTGATCGAACACCGTTTGCCTACACCATCGGACTGACTCGATACGAGTTGCCCGAGTTGTTGGTGACCGGCGTCTCGCCCCAGCGGGCGCTTCGAATCTTGAACGGCGTTGCCCGCAAATGCTTACGTGACGGGCCGCCCGTGCCAGGTTCGCACATTGCGGTGCCGGTCGCCCCTCCGCTCGAAGTGGTCGAGGTTGAGCATCCTGAAGCGCACCTCTACATGGCGATAGAGATCTTCGAGGGTGATCTAACTGCGCAGCAACTGGTGTGGTCTGACCGATGTGGTCGCTGGCCATGGGCGTCGGACTTCAACGACGGTCTGGGCGGACAGCCAGTGCTAGGTGCGCGTGGGTTGGCGAGTTGACCGTTCGGCATCAATATTGCTACGGGCGTAGCCATACGCTACAGTCGTAGCATGGCGGCGATTCCAGCCCGTGACCTGCGTAACCGCACTGCGGAGGTTTTGCGGCGGGTGGAGGGTGGCGAGGAGATCGAGGTGCTCAAAGACAACCGCCCCGTCGCGAAGCTCGTTCCGTTGTCGCGGCGGCGTCGATGGTTGCCCGCGTCCGAGGTGATCCGCGAGTTGTCGCGGCTGGGCCCCGACACGACCGGACTGGGCGCAGAAATTCGAGAAGCATTGACCGAAACGACGGACGATGTGTCGCCGTGACGCCTAGGCGAGCGTTGGCGGATACGTCTGTGCTCATCGGCCTAGAGGCGTCACGGGTCGAAGCCAATCGGTTCGCAGAGTTTGAATTCGGCGTCTCGGTGATCACCCTGGGCGAGCTGCGACTCGGCGTTTTGCAGGCCTCCGGTCCCGATGTTGCTGCGCGACGACTCTCGACCTATCAACTGGCGCAACGGTTCGAACCGCTCCCGATCGATGAAACGGTCTCGGAATCCTGGGCCCTGCTGGTCTCCCAGCTGCGGACGGCCAAGAGGCGTATACCGATTAATGACAGCTGGATCGCGGCGACCGCCGTGGCCCACAACATTCCGATTGTGACACAGGACAGCGACTATGACGCGATGACCGGCGTTGAGGTGCTTAGACTTTGAGGATCTACCCTCGCAGCGGGGCGAATGCGAACTCACGCAAACCCTGACGCGGATCGACGGCCGCACGAAAACCCAGCACCTCGGCGGCCCGGGCCGGATCGGCGACGATGTGGCGCACGTCGCCGCTGCGGTATTGGCCGGTGACGACGGGCGACACACTGCCGTCGCGCGCCTGGCACAGCTGCGTCGCCACCTCCATGATGGAAATCGGCTGTCCGGAACAGACATTCGCGGCGGTAAATCCGTCACGTTCGGCCTGCGCCGCTGCCACGTTGGCCGCGGCGACGTCGTCGACGTGAACGAAGTCCCGCATCTGGCCGCCATCTTCGAAAACCTTTGGCGGTTCGCCCCTTTCGAGCGATGAGCGGAAGATCGCGGCGACCCCCGAATACGGGGTGTCGCGCGGCATGCCGGGGCCGTAGACGTTGTGGTAGCGCAGCGCCACCACCGATCCGCCGGTCGACTCCGACCACGCCAGCGCGTAGTGCTCCTGCGCAGTCTTGCCGGCGGCGTAGAGGCTGCGCGGCCGCAGCGGCGCGTCCTCGTCGACCAGCTGCCAGGCCAGCTCCTCCCCGCCGACGGGGCAGCGGTGCTCGAAGACGCCGGCGTCGAGGTCGGTCCGCCGCCGCGGCAGCGGGTCGACCGGTCCGTGCTCGCCGCAGCGGTAGCGACCCTGCCCGTAGACCACCATCGACGACGCCAGCACCAGCCGCGTCACCCTGGTGCGAAACATCTGCGCCAGCAGCACGGCAATCCCAAAATCGTTATGGCTGGCATAGTCCGGTGCGTCGGCGGCGTTCACGCCCGCCCCGACGACCGCGGCCTGGTGGCAGACCAGGTCGACACCGCTCAGCAGCGGGGCCAGCGCGTCGGCGTCGCGAATATCGACACGTCGACAATCGCGCGGCAGCGCCGCATCGTCGCCGTGTGCGGCGGGCAGCAGGGCATCGACGGCGATCACGTCGTGCCCCGCGGCGCGCAGCACCGCGTCGATTCGCGACCCGATGAAACCGGCCGCGCCGGTCAGCAGCACTCTCACGGCTGGTCGAACGGCAGCTGAATACCGGTGTGCGACAGGCACTCCGTACAGGTGTGTTCGGCGCCGACCTGACCGATCGCCTCACGTACCAGCTTCTTGAACGGCTCGATGTTTTTCTCGAATTCACCGATAACGTCGACGACCTTCACCCCGGCGCCGGCGTCGATGCCGGCATCCAAATCGGTCACCAGAGCGATTGTCGCGTAGCAGATTTCGAGCTCGCGCGCCAGCACCGCCTCCGGATAGCCGGTCATATTGATCAGGGTGAAGCCCGCGGCGGCGAACCACTGGCTCTCTGCCCGGGTGGAGAATCGCGGACCCTCGATGACCACCATGGTGGCGCCGTCGACCACGCCGGGCATTCCGGTGACCGCGGCTCGTAACGTCGGGCAGTACGGGTCGGCGAACGACGTGTGCGCCGCACCGGAATCGAAGTAGGTGTCCGCACGACGACGGGTCCGGTCCACCAATTGGTCGGGCACCACGATCACGCCCGGTCCGAGTTCAGGCGTCAGGCTGCCGACCGCGCACGGGGCGAAAACTTGCCGGACCCCCAACGCGCGCAGTGCCCACATGTTGGCCCGGTACGGGACCTTGTGCGCCGGATACTGGTGGTCGGGTCCGTGGCGGGGCAGAAATGCGACCTCAAGCTGACCGACGACACCCACCGTCACCGGCGCGCTCGGGTCGCCGTACGGGGTGGCCAGGTTGACGGTGCGGGCGTCTGAGTCGAAGAACTCATAGAAGCCGCTGCCACCGATCACTCCGAGCATGTGCTCATTATCTTCTACGACGGCATCTTCTACGACGGCATGCACGGGCTCATGGAACGATTGGCGGGTGGCCAGTATTGCGCAATGGATCGCGGGTGCGCGACCGCGGACCCTCCCCAATGCCATCGCCCCGGTGATCGCGGGCACCGGCGGCGCTGCCTGGCTGCACGGCGCCGTCTGGTGGAAGGCGCTGCTCGCGCTGGCCGTCGCGGTGGCATTGATCATCGGGGTGAACTTCGCCAACGACTACTCCGACGGCATCCGCGGCACCGACGACGAACGCGCCGGCCCGGTGCGGCTGGTGGGCTCGCGGCTGGCAACACCGCGCTCGGTGCTCACGGTAGCGGTGCTGGCCATGACCGTCGGCGCGGTGGCCGGGTTTGTGCTGGCGCTGACCACCGCGCCCTGGCTGGTGGGGGTGGGCGCGGCCTGCATCGCCGGAGCCTGGTTGTACACCGGCGGGTCAAAGCCCTACGGCTATGCGGGTTTTGGTGAGCTCGCGGTATTCGTGTTCTTCGGCCTGGTCGCGGTGCTCGGCACTCAGTACACCCAGGCGCTGCGGGTGGACTGGGTGGGTGTGGTGTTGGCGGTGACGACTGGCGCGCTGTCGTCGGCGGTGCTGGTCGCCAACAACCTGCGGGATATCCCCACCGATGCACAGTCCGGCAAGCTCACGCTGGCGGTGCGGTTGGGCGACACCGGGACCCGCAGGCTCTACCAGGCACTGCTGGCGCTCGCCGCGGCGCTGACCCTGGCACTGACGGCGGCCACGCCGTGGTGTGCGGTCGGACTGGTGGCCACCCCGTTGGCGCTGCGGGCGGCGGCGCCGGTGCGATCCGGTCGGCTGGGAGTCGAGCTGATTCCGGTGCTGCGCGACACCGGCCTGACGCTGCTGGTGTGGTCGATCGCCGTCGCAGCCGCATTGGCGCTGGCAGCCTGAGCGGTTAGGCGGCTTTCTCGATAAGCTTGATGATCGCCGCGTGCAATTGCGCGGTGTAGACGTGCTCGGTGATCAAGCCGATGGCCGCTTTGTCGCCACCTCGCACGATGCCCAACAAGAGGTGCTCACAGCGGATCTCGTTGTCCTTGTGCGCCAATGCTTCTCGAAGCGCCAGCTCCAAGGCCTTCTTCGCGCCGTGGCTGAACGAAATTCGGCCTCGCGGCCGGCGACGCCGACCCGAACGAGACAGGGCGTTGCCGAAAGCGTCGGCGCCGAAAGTGCGGGCCACGCTGTCGCGAACCGCGCGCAGGTCAATCCCAATAGTGCTCAGCGCGTCGGCGTCCTCGTCGAACGACTTGTCCCCGGTAGCGGATTCGGCCAGCCGCGCCCGCACCACCTCGGCCGTCAGCCCGTAGCCACTCAGCACCGCCGAGAGCTCCTCGCCCGCAGCCTGCAGGACTCCGAGAAGCAAGTGCTGCGAACCGGTTTCGCGCTCACACAGTTCGCGGGCCTCTTCCTGGGCCAACATGACCGCGACCCGCGCATTGCGGGCAAAACGCTCGAACATCGGTCATCTCCTCCGGTTGTATTTCTGGTGCACCGCCTGCCGGCTCACGCCCAGCGCGTTGGCGATCGCCTGCCAGCTCCAGCCCTGTTCGCGTGCGTTGGCAACGTGGATCGCCTCCAGCCGCTCCTGCAGGCGCTGCAGTGCACGCACCGCGCGCAGCCCGACCGCAGGGTCGGCGCTACCGGCGGCTTCTGCGGCGGGCCCCGGCGACAGATCGGACAACTCACTCACGCTTGTCAATGTAACTTGACAACCTTTGGACTGTCAATGTTCATTGACAGACTTTCGCGGACCCGCGTGCGCAGCGTTTTCAGTCAGAGCTGTCGGCGTCCGCGTCGGACGGTGCCTCGCCGCGCAGCCTGGCCCGTAACTGCTCGCGGTCGCGGCGCCGGCGCTCGGTGGCCACCTCGATGCCCGCGGTCGCCCGGCGACGCAGCGGACCAAACAGCCAGATGCCCAACGGCATTGCAATCACCAAAGCAAACAACAGTGCGACGATCAACGGGAACTCGTGCACGCCGAGCAATCGGCCCACTCCATAGATCACCGCGGTCAACGCCACCACCAAGACCAGCCGGGCCGCGACGTAGAGCAGCACACTGACGACAGCCCCACCGGTCGAGCTCTGAGCCTTTGGCACCATGCGAGCCTAAGACGCCGCGTATATTCAGACCAAGGAGGTGTTGAGTGCTGTACCTGCTCCTCGTCCTTGTTTTGGGGACTTTGTTCTACGTCGGTTTGCGCGCTGCCCGTGCACAGGTCAACCGGCAGAAGACCCGCGTCATCGGACCCGACGACGATCCAGACTTCCTGTGGCGATTGGGCCACGGCGATAACAAGCCCCGTTAAGCGTTATGCGCTAGATGAAGTGCTCGTTGGATCGGCGCTGATCGCTCGGAAAACCATCGGCGACAACGGCTGCCAGTTCGATGAGCGCTTCCCGGGTTTCCCGCTTCAGCCGGTCCAAGTTGATCTCCGCGCCCTCCTCGAGGTGCGGATCGAACGGCACCAGACGAACCGCACGGCACCGTCGCGAGAAGTGATCGACCACCTTTTGCATGTCGACCTTGCCGGAGCGGGGCCGGACCGCATTGATCACCGCGATCGAGTTGCGGACCAACTCCTCGTGACCATGCGCGTCGAGCCAGTCCAGCGTCGCTGAGGCGCTGCGCGCGCCGTCGACCGATCCCGAGCTGACCACGATCAGCGCGTCGGCCTTCTCCAGCACCGCCGACATCGCCGAATGCAACAGGCCGGTCCCACAGTCGGTGAGCACCAGGCCGTAGAACCGCTCCAGGATTTCCAGCGTCTGCGCGTAGTCCTCTGCGCTGAACGCCTCGGACATCGCCGGGTCGCTCTCCGAGGCAAGCACTTCCAGCCGGCTCGGACCCTGCGAGGTGTAGCTGCGGACATCGCTGTAGCGATCGATGCCCTCGGCGTCGCGCAACAGGTGCCGCACGGTGGCCGGCGTCTCCAACGGCACCTTCTGGCTCAGCGTGCCGCGATCGGGGTTGGCGTCCACGGCGACCACCCGGTCACCGCGGATCGACGCGAAGGTCGCGCCCAGCGTGGCGGTGATGGTGGTTTTGCCGACACCACCCTTCAGCGACAGCATCGCGATCCGATAGCAACCCCGCAGCGGCCTGTTGACCTGCACGATCAGGTCGTTGTACCGCAAGATCCGCGGACTTTCGCCGACGTTGATCAGCTGTCCGGACAAGACGTACAGCCACCGACGCCAGCCCTCCGTCGGCGGCGGCTTGACCTGGCGCAGCAGAGTGCTGGTGGACAGCTCCGGATATGGCGACGGATGCACGGACGGCCGCTGGCCGGTGTGGGTCGCCGCGCCGTGCGGCTGTCCCCGGTAAAAGCCGCTCGAGGTTTGCGACGGCGAATCGACGACCTGCGGAAGTCCCTTATGCGGCGTGGCCGCCCAAGCCCGTGGTTCGACGCGGGTCTCCGGGGGCGGCACGCCCCGCGTCGCCGCCTCGCTAAAGCGCCGCTCGGTGCGGAACCCGGCAAACGCCGTGGTCGGCGGCTCGTTGGCCGGCGGAGGTGGCGGCGGCCTCCGCTCTGTTGTCGGCTGGTCGTGGCGACCGGGCGATACCCCCGCGTTCGCACTTTGCGTCGGATGGTCAGACACGTTGCACTTTCCCCTTGTTGCAACACTCGGGTCGCATGTTGACGATCGGTCCTGTTACCGAACATATCCCAGCGCCGATTGGCGCCCCCCGATCTCGGTCTAGCCCACTCCAGCATAGGAGTGCAGGCCAACGGTCACCAGGTTGACGAAGAACAGGTTGAACACCATGGCCACGAAACCGACCACGTTGATCCATGCCGCCTTCCTGTCCCGCCACCCGGCCGTCGACCGAGCGTGCAGGTAGGCGGCGTAGACCACCCACGCAATGAACGCGACCGTCTCCTTGGGATCCCAGCCCCAATACCGGCCCCAGGCTTGCTCGGCCCAGATGGCGCCGAAGATCACGCCGAAGCCGAAAACCGGGAAGGCGAAGATCGTCGTCCGGTAAGCGATGCGATCCAGTGTCTGCGCGTCGGGCAGCCGGTGCACCATCCGAGCAAACGCGCCGGGCGTGTCCGGCTCACTCAGGCGGGAGGTCCGCAGCAGGAACAGGATGCTGGCCACCCCGGCGACGAGGAACACCCCCGAGCCCAGGCTGACCACCGATACGTGGATGGGCAGCCAGTACGACTGCAGGGCCGGCATCACCGGCGCCGCGTTGGTGTACAGCCAGCGACCGGACACCGTCAGCAAAATCAGCACCGGCAGCAGCAGAAAAACCCACAGCGGACGGTACTGCGGCCGGCGCAACACGATCGCACCGGCGACCAGGCCGCAGAAGCAGGTCAGGTTGATGAACTCGTACATGTTGCCCCACGGCACCCGGACGGTGGCCAGCCCGCGCAACACGATGCACAGCAGCAACAGGCCAATGCCGGCGTAGACCAGGATCAGCCCGGCCCGCCCGACGCGTTCGTCGAACGGCCGCCGCGGGGCATCCACCACGACACCCGGCGTCGCGCTGTCTTCCGACCGACGACGATGCGGGCCGCCAGGCCCGGGGAGGAGTCGGTCAGTCGGGCCGGCCACCGATCCGGCGCTGACCAACTCACGGTCGGCGCGTCGGCTGCGGGCATACGCGAGTTCGACGGCGAGCAGCAACAACGCGACCACCAGCACCACGACCGAGGACGTGAACGCCCAGTCGGAATTGCGCGCCAGACCCAGGTCGACATGCGAGGTATTCATTGGCTCCTCCCGGTTCCAACCGGCTCGGCTTGCGACGCTGGTAGCCCGTCCTGTAACCGGTCGACAAGCCGCTCGAATTCGTCGCCCCAGCCGGAGTTGTCCGTCCGCGCCAGGCCGCCTAGCTCGACGTTCACCGTACCGGCCGTGCCGGGGAGCAGCCGGACCCATACCCGCCGTCGGCGCACCACCAGCGATACCACCAGCCCGGCCATCATCGTGATCGCGAACACCAGCACCCAGATCTGCCCGGGATCGTGCGACACCTGCAGGTTCACGAACGGGACGGCGCCGTCGAACCGCACGACGGTGCCCGCCGCCGGGCCCTGATCGATCCGCACACTGTCGCCGACCCGCAGGTTGACCCGTTTGACCCGGGTCAGCCGGTGCTGGTCGATGAGGCGCGGATCCAAGGTGTACAGCGACTGCGGCCGGCCGCTGTCCAGGCCGGTATCACCGGAGTAGATGTCGACGGCGACTGCCGGGTCGTTCGGCGCGGGAAAGCTCGACGACAGCAGGGTGCCCTCGAGCTGCGCGGTGGGCGCGAGCAGACCCTGGATGGCGATCTGGTGTTTGCGACGTTCGGCGGCGTCGGGATAGGCGCCGGCCGGCGGGTCGATACGCGCGACGCCCGACGACAGCAGCGTGCGCGCGTTGTCGGGTCGCCACTGCACCGTCGAGGTGCGGGTCTGCCCGTCGGGGAACGTCACCGTGAACGTCGGCGCGTAGCCGTGGCCTTGCAAGTACACGCGGTTGCCGCCGACGCGCAGCGGGTGGTTGACCTCCAACCGGTATGGCCGCCAACTGTCGTTCGCGAGGTCACGCCCGGCCTGGTAGTCGATGTCGGCCGCGAACGACGTTGCCTGCCCGTTCGAAAGATAGTGCGCGTCAAAGTCCTTGACGCGCATACAGATCGGATACAATGACGTGCCGTCGACGGTGTTGCCGGCCCGGAAAGAGTCGAACGCGGCGGGTGACGCCGAGCAGAACCCGGGACCGCCGTCGGCGATGACGACGACGTTGCCCTCGTAGCCGAACAGCTTGCCGGCAGCCACCGCCACCAGCAGGCCCACCAACGCGAAATGGAACACCAGGTTGCCGAATTCCCGCAGATAGCCCTTCTCGGCGGAGATTTCGATGGCCCCGTCTGTGCTGCGGGTGACTTTGCGCCAGCCCCGCAGCCGGTCGGCCATTGTCGCCGCGAGCTGATCGGGGTCGCCGACGACTGCGGCGGTGGCGTGCTTGGGCAGCCGAGCCAGGTTGCGGGGAGCCGGCACCGGTGTTGCCCGCATGCTGCGGGCATGCTCGATCATGCGCGGCGTCAGGCAGCCGACCAGCGACACGAACAGCAGCGTGTAGATCGCGGTAAACCAAAAGCTGCCGAATACGTTGAACGCCTGCAGTTTATCCAGCCACGGCCCGATCAGGGGGTGGGCGGCCAGGTAGTCGCCGACCTTGCCGGCGTTGAGGCTGCGTTGGGGTAGCAGCGCGCCGGGCACCGCACCGAGTGCCAACAAGAACAACAACACCAGCGCGGTGCCCATCGAGGTCAGCGCGCGCCAGGTGTTGCGGGCCAGCGCGAAAATCCTTGTCAAATCGGCAACCTCACGTCCGAGACGAACGCGTCGCGCAGCCACGATATGAAGTCGTTCCACACGCCGGCGACCAGCGCGACGCCGACTGCGATCAGCAGCACGCCGCCGAAGACCTGCAACGCCCGGGTGTGCCGGCGCAACCAGTCGAGGCCGGCGACCGCCGCCGCCGACCCGAACGCCAACAACACGAACGGGATACCCAAGCCCAAACAGTAAGCGATCGTCAACACGATCCCGCGAGCCACGCTCGCGCCGTCGGTGGCCGACGCGACGGCGATCACACCGGTCAGCGTCGGCCCCAGGCACGGGGTCCAGCCCAGCGCGAACACCGCGCCCAGCAGCGGCGCCCCGGCCACCGTCGACAGCTGGCGCGGCGCGAACCGGACCGAACGCTGCAATGCCGGAACGTATCCCACGAATACCAGGCCCATCAGAATCGTCAGCGCGCCGCCGACCCGCTGCAGCATCAGCTGATCGGTGATCAGCGTGGTGGTCATGCCGAGTACGGCGACCGTGCCGAGCATGAACACCACGGTGAACCCGGCGACGAACAGCGCCGCCGAGCCGACGACCCGCCACCGTGCCGCGGGCGGGGTCATCGCTGCCTCGTCGACCCCGACGACGGCGGCCAGATACGACAGGTAACCCGGCACCAGCGGCACCACGCACGGCGAGGCGAAGGACACCAGCCCGGCCAGCAGGCACACGGCCAGCGCCAGCAATATCGGTCCGGCAGCTGCGATTTCGGTGAAACCGGTCATGGTTCGGAGGCGATCCGTTGCACCACCGGCTGCAGGTCCGCGGCGAGCAGTTCACGCAGGAAGACCGCGGCCACCCGGTGCTGCCGATCGAGCACCAGCGTGGACGGGATGACCGTGGTCGGGTACTTACCGCCGAACGCGATCATCGTGCGCATCGCCGGGTCGTAGATGGACGGGAACGTGACGCCGCGGTCTTTGACGAAGTCCTGGGCTGCCTCGCGGTTGTTGTCGCGGACGTCGATGCCCAACAGCTGGACGCCGTCCGGGCGGGTGGCGTTGTACACCTGCTGCAGCTGAGTGACTTCGGCGCGGCACGGCCCACACCATTGCCCCCAGACGTTAATGACGACGACCTTGCCGCCGAAGTCGCTGACCGACACGGTGCGGGACGGGTCCATCAGGTCCGGGCCCGAGACGGTTCCGGGCCGGCCGCGGTGGTCGGGCGGGTTGTAATAGATGTCGGTTTTGCCGCCGGGAGCGACGAATTCGAACGTCCCTCCCTGAGCGACCGCGTCGTCGCCGGTAGAGCAGCCGGCCAGCAGGCCTGCTACCGCGGTCGCGACGAACGCCAGCCGCCGCATGGTCAGCTGCCCGCCGGCTCGCTGTACAGCACGTCAACCAACCGGTCGCCGTCGTACACCAGCGAGGTCACCGAGCCCACCGCGCACTGGCGGCGCCGTGGGTCGTGCCAGAGCCGCTTGCCGGTCAGCGACAACCGCGCCGTCCACACCGGCAGCTGGTGGCTGACGCACACCGCCTCGTGGCCGGCGGCCCGTGCGCGGGCCTTTTCCACCGCGGTTGTCATCCGTGCCGCGATCTGGGTGTACGGCTCACCCCAGGACGGGGTGAACGGGTTGCGTAGCTGCCACCAGAATCGCGGGTCTTTCCAGGCGCCGTCGCCGGGACCAATCCGCTTACCCTCGAAGAAGTTTGCCGACTCGATCAGGTCGGGATCGGTGTCCACGGCCAGGTCGTGGCGGGCGACGATGGGCGCGGCGGTCTCCTGCGCCCGCTGCAGCGGCGAGGCGATGACCGCGACGATGTCGCGGTCGGCTAACGCATCGGCCACCGCCTGGGCTTGTCGAATTCCCTTGTCGGACAGGCGGAATCCAGGCAGCCTGCCGTAGAGCACGCCGTCGGGATTGAACACCTCGCCGTGACGTACCAGGTGGATTCGGGTCTGCTCGGCCATCAGGGCTTGCTCTCCTTGGCTGCCTGCGCGGCGGCGGGCAGCGCCTCGGCGATGCGGGCGAAGGCGGCGTCGTCGAGTGCCGCCGAGACGAACCACGCCTCGAAGGCGCTGCACGGCGGGTAGACACCGGCGTCGAGCAGGGCGTGGAAGAAGGACGGAAAGCGCCAGGTTTCGCTGGCGCGTGCCGATGCGAAGTCGGTGACCGGTGCCTCGCCGAAGAACACGCTGAGCATGTTGCCGGCTCGCGGAATTTGATGCGGGACACCGGCATCCGTCAACGCCGTCGACAGCAGGCCGACCAGCCGATCGGCGTTGGCATCCAGCGCGGTGTAGACGGCGCCGTCGGCGTTGCGCAGCGTCGCCAGCCCGGCGGCCATCGCCACCGGATTGCCGGACAGCGTGCCGGCCTGATACACCGGCCCCAGCGGCGCCAGCCGCTCCATCACCTTGGCGCTCCCGCCGAACGCCGCGGCGGGCAGCCCACCGCTCATCACCTTGCCAAAGGTGAACAGGTCGGCGTCGACCGGATCGATTCCGTACCAACCGCTTCGGCTGACCCGAAACCCCGTCATCACCTCGTCGATGATCAGCAGCGCGCCGTGCTCGGCGGTGATAGCGCGCAGTGCCGCGTTGTACCCGGGCGCGGGCGGAACGACACCCATGTTGCCGGGGCTCGCTTCGGTGATCACCGCGGCGATCTGGTCACCGAACTGGGCGAAGCTCTGTCGCACAGCTTCAATGTCGTTGTACGGCAACACAATCGTGTCGGCAGCGGTGGCCCCGGTGACACCGGGCGAGGACGGCAGGCCCAACGTCGCTACCCCGGAGCCGGCGTCGGCGAGCAGCGCGTCGACGTGGCCGTGATAGCACCCGGAGAACTTGACGACCTTGGCGCGGCCAGTGAACCCGCGGGCCAGCCGCACCGCACTCATGGTGGCCTCGGTGCCGGAGTTGACCAGACGAAGCCGCTCCACCGGTGCCACCCGGTCGATGATCTCGGCGGCCAGCTCAGTCTCGGCGGGTGTTGGCGCCCCGAAGGACAGCCCGGTGCTGGCGGCCTTGGCGACGGCGTCGACCACCGACGGGTGCGCGTGGCCGAGGATCATCGGTCCCCACGAGCAGACCAGGTCGACGTAGCGGTTACCGTCCGCGTCGGTGAGCCAGCAGCCGTGGGCTTCGGTGATGAAGCGTGGCGTGCCACCGACCGCCTTGAACGCCCGCACCGGCGAGTTCACTCCACCGGGAATGACCGCGCAGGCGTCGTCGAAGAGCTTCGCCGAGATGGCCGTACCAGACACGTCCACCAGTGTCCCAGCCCGTGAGCGTGGATTCACTACAGGGTGTAGTTGTCAGGCTCGGGGGGTCTGTCTTTTCGTCGTACGGACTCGGAGAACCGCCTATATCAGGCGGCACGTGGAAGATCGGGTGTGGAGCTTGCCCCTTGTGACGCCGACCGGCTGGGTTCGGGCTTCCAACCAACGTAGGTCAGATACAGCCCGATCACGATGAGGCAGATGTACACAATCTGTTGTACGCCCGGGCCCGTCAGCCAGTGGGCGAACGACATGAAGTTCCCGGGGAAGGCCAGAAGAGCGAACCCACGCAACGTGTCCAGCCAGCCCATCACGGTCACGATGACGGCTGCGAGGCTTGTCCAGTGCGGGTGAAGCGCGACGATGATCAGGCCGCCCACCAGTATGGGGGCGCCTGTATCCCACGGCCACACGTGGAAGTCGGTAAGTATTGGTGTCGTTTTCGGGGCGTGCACCAGACCGACAATGGAAACGATGGCGTAGTACGGGCCGAGTACCCGGGCAAACATGCGCGTCCTGGTCTCCGCCGCCTGTGACGAGCTCATTGCTGTATCTCCCATCTGGGCACTGGCAATCCATCGAAACAACAACACGGAACATATTCGGACCCCAAGTCGTGCCGCTAGGGCCTAAAGCCCCTGGCAGCAAAGGGAAACCAGCAGGGTGTAGTTGTCAGGCTTCGGCGCTAAAACAATGACGCGAAAAAGTCGCTGAGGCTCATTCCCGCAGTGCCCGCCGTCTGTGCACCGGTCTCGGCAGCGAGGTTCTGGAAAGCGTCGACGATGTCGTTGAACACCGACTCGGGGAACTGGACTATCGCCCCGCCGACATCTTGTACGCCGGTCACAAGCGCACTCTCGATTGTGGCCGGATCGCCACCGAGGAGGGCCTCGTAAACGTTCCACTCCGCCGTTTGTGGCGCAATGATCAGCTCGCGCAAATCCATCAACAGCTTTGTCAGCAATCCCGGATCCGCCGGGATCGGGTATCCGTTCCAGCTGACCAGCGTCCAGCCGTCGGTGGGATTGCCCTCGATTTGAATGATGCCGGTGTTGGGCAGCAGAGGATATCCATCGTTGGCGCCGAATATCGTTTGAAGCGATAACGGCAAGAGGTAGGAGATATCGGGATTTTTGACGTTCAGCGTTACCCAGGCAGCGACATCCGCTTCATTGTTGAACGCCACGTCGGTGATCTGGCCGTTGTCGCTGACGACCGGGTTGGCCATGGCGGCGTTGTACATCGTGTCGACGGCGTCGGTGAAATTTTCGTTCATCACTATGCCGTTAGGGTCCTCCACCGAGCCCGGGATCGGAATTGACACCAAGCCGAAAAGCGACCACAAAAGCGGAGTCGCTAGGTACAGAAAACCGCCGGGGCTGCTAAGCGCATCGCCCGCGTAAATGCCGCTGTCGATCTCGTTGAGCCCCGGCAAGATCTGCACGTCATTCGCCATGTTCTCCAGACCGGCGAACGGCGCGGCGGTTTCCATGTCCCTGATGGCCTGCCCGGAGAAAATCCCCGCGACCTGATCGCCGAGCTCGTTGTGGAGTTGGTTCGCGACGTCAACCGCCTGTTGCTGACCGAGGTCACTGAGCGGAGGCCCCGGATAATCCGGGGACGGGGTGACAACTTCGTTGAACGGGGGCATTCGCTGTCCGTGCCGCACGATGTCGATGACGATGTCTGTTGCGTCGCCGGCGGTGAGTTGAATGTCGGTCATGCGCACGACGGGTGCGCGTGTTGGGGTGACGGCAATGAGGCCGGCGCCGACGAGGACGACTGCTGCGGTGACGTAGCTGCGATGCCAGAGCTGCATGCCGCACCCTCCTAGAACAATGCCGCGAGAGCGTCGCCCGCCGCCTGTGCGCCGGCGGCCGTACCGAGGTTCTGTACGGCGTCGACGATGGAGTCGACCAGCGATTGGGGGAACTGGACCAGCGCCGAGCCGACTTGCTCGAAACCGGTCTGCACCGCGCTCATGATCGTTGTCGGATCGCCGCCGGCAATGGCCTCCGAAATGTTCCACAGTGCCGTTTGCGCCGGCAGGGCCACGTCGCGCAGGTCGACGAACAGCGCCGAGAGCAAATCCGGATCCTGCGGGATGGCTTGTCCATTCCAGCTGAGAAGTGTCCAGCCGTCGGTGGGATTGCCCTCGATCTGAACGATGCCGGTATTGGGCAGCAGAACTGTCGAAAGGCCGTTCGGGACGGTGTGCGACTCGATGATCTGCTGGATGAAGAAGGGCAGATCGGGGTTCTTCACGTTCATCAAGGTCCAGACGAAGATCGACGCCTCGCTGTTGAACGCCACATCGGTGATCTGGCCATCCGCGCTGACGACCGGGTCAGCCATCGCGGCGTTGTACATCGTGTCGATCGCGTCGGTGAACCTCGCGTCGAACACCACGCCGTTGGTGTCGGAAGAGCCTGGAGCCGGCAGCAGCGCCAACCCGAACGGCGATCCCAGCGACCATGCGCCCGCAGTGAGAAAAGCAAGCTGGCCGCCGGTGCTGTCAATCGGATCGTACGCGTAAATGCCGCTGTCGATCTCATCGAGGCCGGGCAATATCTGCACGTTGTTGCCCATGTTCTCCAGCTCGGCGAACGGCGCCGCGGTTTCCATCTCCCGCAGGCCCTGCCCCGCGAAGATCCCGGCGACCTTTGAGCCCAGCTCGTTGAACAGTTGGTTCCCGACCTCCTGCGCCTGCTGCTGCCCGAGCTCACTGAGCGGAGCCCCGGGATACGCCGGAGAGCCGGTGAGCTCGTCTTCGAACGGCGAAATCATTTGTCCGTGCCGCACGACGTCGATGACGATGTTTGTTGCATCGTCTGTTGCGTCGCCGGCGGTGAGCAGGATGTCGGACACGTGGAGCGTGGGTGGGGGCGCGGCAACCGGGGTGACGGCGATGGCACTGGCGCCGAGGAGGGCGACACCTGCGATGACGTACGGGCGATGCCGGAGCTGCATGTTGCACCCACCTAAAAATAACCTGAGAAAATACTTACATCACGATTAATGGTCGGCAGTCATGCTTCGCAGAGCAATGGGCATCTTGCACCGATCCTGTTTAGTGGTGGTGCATAGTGCACTCAGGCCGATACGCTGCGTCGGTGGACTGGGAACGGCCGTCAAAGCGGGTATGCGAGCTGATCCAGCTGGGCGCCAAGATGGTCCTCGACGCTCCCGAGGACCCCCCGCTCAATGAGCTCAACAAGGCCACGTTGACCCCTGAGTACATGCAGACCGTTGCCGGCGATCCGGTGCTCGCCGAGGCGGTACGCCAAAGCAATCGGTCAAATCGGCTGCACTGGGCGGCCGCCAACATCAGTCACCCCGGTGAGCCGGTGCAGCCCAATCTCGGGCCCGAGTCGCTGACCATCGCTCGCTACCTGATTCGCCGCGGGCTGGACGAGTCGACCGCCGTGGATGCCTACCGGATCGGACAAAATGTGGCATGGCGTGCGTGGATGCAGATCGCGTTCCTGCTGACATCCGACGTCGACGAACTGCAAGAGCTACTCGACGTCTCGGCGCGTTCGATCGCATCGTTCATCGACGCGACGGTCGCGGGGATCTACCACCAACTCCAGATCGAACGCGACGCGCTCACCCGCGGAACCCATGCCGAACACCGGGAGATCGTCGCGCTCATCCTCGACGGCGCGCCGATCACGCGACAGCACGCCGAGAACCGGCTCGGTTACCGCCTCGGGCAGAGCCACACCGCCGCCGTGATCTGGGGCGACGAATCGAACACCAACCTTTCCGATCTTGACCGTGCCGTCGAGGCGATGGCGCGCAACGCCGACGGTCGCCGGCCGCTGTCGGTGCTGGCCGGCGCGACCACCCGATGGGTGTGGTTGCCTGGCACCGACGGTCCCGACCTGGCCGGTGTCGCAAGCGCGGTCAGTCATCTGCCCGGCGTGCGGGTCGCGGTCGGGCCCAGCGCACCGGGCATTGAGGGCTTCCGGCGCAGCCATTTCGACGCGATCACCACCCAGCGCATGGTCGTGCGGCTCGGCTCGACCCAGCGCGTCGTCAGCTTCACCGACGTCGAACTCATCGCGCTGATCACCGCGGATCCTGAGCGGGCGGACCGATTCATCAAACACGCACTCGGCGATTTCGAGTCTGCAGACGCCGAACTCCAACGCACAGTCTTGACCTTCGTCCGTGAGCAGTGCAACGCCTCGCGGGCCGCCGCGCGCCTGTTCACACACCGAAACACGTTGCTGCGCAGGCTCGCTCGTGCCGACGAGCTGCTGCCACAACCACTAAAAGACGCCAGCGTGCACGTCGCGGTGGCCTTGGAAGCGCTGCGCTGGCGCGGCACCGCCAGTCAGCCCTAAGACAGATTTGATGACGACATGCAACTACCGCAATTGGCCCGGTTCAATCGGCACGTCACCAATCGCTTTTGGCGATTGAGCGACGGCTGGATCCCGGCGCACGGCATTCTCCAGCATGTCGGTCGGCGATCCGGCAAGGCGTATCGCACGCCGTTGATGGTGTTCGACGCCACCGTCAACGGGCAGCCCGGGCTGGCGATCATGCTGAGCTACGGCCCGGACCGCGACTGGCTGAAGAACCTGACGGCCGCGGGCAGCGGCCGAATGCGCCGCCACGGCAGGACAATCGGCGTCGCCGACCCACGGGTGGTCAGCAGGGCCGACGCGGCACAGCACGTCAGCAGGGGTTGGCGGCCGATCATCGCCAGGGTGCCGTTCGAACAGGCGGTGCTGCTCACCAAGACCGGCTGATCTCGGTGAATCAGCAACCGGCCAGCGAGGTCGCGCTCGCCGCCGTCGGAGCCGTCCGCGACGATCCCGCGGGGCGGCTGACCCTGATGCGTAACCATTACCGAGTCCCACCGGACGTGGACCGCGGCTACCTTCCGTACCGACAGGCCGCGTCGGCGTTCATGCGGTGGCAGCTGCGGCGCGGAGTGCTCAACCCGATCGACGCGCCGAGGCCGGGAAGCCCGTGGTGGCGGGCGATCAACGAGCGCCTGCTCTACGACGGCAGCGAAGCCCGCGCGCTGGCCTTCCGCCATCCCGGGCCGCCGAGCTCGCCCGCGGTCGCGGCCTGGCTGGAGTTCATTCGACGTCCCGACGCTATCCGCTGGTACCGGGCGCACAACATGAGCATCGTCGGCGGCTACCTGGAAAACGAACACCTGGCGGCGCGCGAAGGTCGCATCGAGCGGTTCTTCATCAACCTGGTGCTGGTTCGGGTGCTTTACACCCACGCGATGGTGGCCGCGCCACGGCTCGCCCTCGGCTGGCTGGCGCCGGCCGGCCGGTTGCTCGGTGATCCACGGCTGGGCATGACCGCCGTTTTCCTCTCGCTGTCGCGGGTGCTGCCCGACCGCTACCCGCTCGGTGACGACATCGCGCCCTACGCGGAGGCGGAAAACGGATTCGGTCATCTGCTCGACGTCGGGGTCATCACGCCCAGGGTGCAATACCTCTACGGGTGGTCGGCCACCGAGCTGGACGCTCCCGGGCTTCGACAGCTGCTGTCCGGCCAGACGCCCTGCTACGCGTGGCCCGCGGCTGACCAACAGCCCTGGAACCCGCCCCCATCGCGATTGGCCCGGCTGTCCCGAAGGCTGTTGCCGGTCAAGACGTCGCGGTGAGCGCGAACACCGGGTGGTCGGCCGGGTCGGGCAACTTGCGGAAGTAGCCGTCGACCGCGCGACCGGCCTTGTGCTGATACGCGGTCAGGATCGGCCCCCGCTGGGGCGCAGGTATTTCGTGCGCGACGAACGCGACTGCACCGGACTTGGTGGTCAGCGTGACGGTCGGATTGGCGCGGACGTTTTTGACCCACTGCGACTCACCGCGAGCGGAAACCAGATACCGCGTGCCGCCGACGTCGACGGTGACGACGGGAATCTGCTGCGGCTCCCCGCTGCCCCGCTTGGTGACGCTGAGGGTCTCGCTGTTGCTGATGCCGGTGGCCATCGCGATCCGGTTGAAGACCTTGACGGTGAACCACGGGGGCTTGAGATAGGCCACGCGATAAGAGTTTGATTGCGGCATGCAACTACCGCAACGGCTCGCCCGATTCAATCGACACGTCACCAACCCCATCCAGCGGACGTGGGCCGGCTGGGCCCCATCCTTCGGCATCCTCGAGCACGTCGGGCGGCGCTCCGGTACGCGGTATCGCACGCCGTTGACGGTGTTCAACGCCGAAGTCGACGGCAAGCCCGGCGTCGCGATCCTGTTGACTTACGGGCCCGACCGCGACTGGCTCAAGAATCTCAACGCCGCCGGTGGCGGGCGAATGCGACGGCACGCCAAGACTTTCCGCGTCATCAACCCGCGGACCGTGACCAAAGAAGAGGCGGCGTCGCATGTCAGCGGTGCGGCGCGCGGGGTCTTCGGTAGGTTGCCGTTCGAGCAGGCGGTGCTGCTGACCAAGGCCGACTAGGGCCGTTTAGCGTCGGCGACCGGTCTGCGCGACCGTTTGCCGAGGAAGTACAGCGCGACCGTCACGGCCCAGGACAGCAGGCTGAGCCAGAACTGCTCACGGGCAGAACTGTCGAATGCCATTTGCACCAGCACGGCGACGATCCCGGCCACTGTGAGGACGGAGAGCGCCGGGAAGAACCACATCTTGACCCGCAGCTTCTCCGGTGGTGTCTTGCGGCGCAACACGATCTGCGACAGTGCGATCAACAGGTAGACGAACAGCACGATGGCGCCCGACGAGTTGAGCAGGAACAGGAACACGGTGTTCGGGGCGACGGCGGACATGATCACGGAGAGAAAACCCACCACCGAGGAGCACACGATCGCGATGTAGGGCACCCCGCGGCTGCTGATTTTGAGCATCTGGGCCGGCGCCTCGCGCTGACCCGCGAGCACGAACAACACCCGAGACGCGCTGTAGAGCCCGGAGTTCAGGCACGACAGCACCGCGGTCAGCACGATGGCATTCATGACATGATCGGCACCGGGAATTCCGATCTGCTTCAATGCGGCCACGAAGGGCGACGTGCCGGCCTGCACGGAGTTCCACGGCATGATCACCACCAGCAAAAAGATCGAGCCCACAAAGAAAATCGCGATGCGGGCGGCCACCGCGTTCGTGGCGCGCTGGACCGCGCGTTGCGGATCCGGGGTCTCCGCGGCCGCGATGGTCGCGACCTCCGCACCGACCATCGAGAAAATCACCACCACGATGGTGGCGAAAACGCCGTGCACGCCGTTCGGGAAGAACCCGCCATGTGAGTGCAGGTTGGAGAAATCTGCGTGGCGGTGCGGCCACAGTCCGAGAACGTAGATCGCGCCGACACCCAGAAAGGTGACGATCGCCGCGACTTTGATTCCGGCGAACCAGAATTCGAATTCGCCATAGGATGCGACCGAAAACAGGTTCGTCGCCGTCATCAAGATCATCAAAATCAGCGACAGCAGCCACAGCGGTGCGTGGAACCAATAAGTGATGACTTTCGCCCCGGCAACCGCCTCGAAGCCGACCACGATCACCCAGTAGTACCAATACAGCCAGCCGACCGAGAAACCCGCCCAGCCGCCCAGGGCTTTTCGGGCATATTCGGCGAACGATCCCGTCGACGGGTTCGCGGTGGCCATCTCACCGAGCATCCGCATGACCAGGATGATCACCGCGCCGCATAACACGTAGGTCAAGACCGCGGCGGGTCCCGCTTTCCCGATGGCGACGCTCGATCCGACGAAAAAACCGGCGCCGATGATTCCGCCGATGGCGATCATCATCAGCTGTCGCTGCGACAAGCCTTGTTGCAGTTGCGGTGTGGCGGCCACCAGGGGGAGGCTAACACCCCTTGCGGGCGGTCGCGCTCGAATCAGACCGGCACCGCGCGCAGCGCCGCAGGCAGGCTGGGCAAAAAGTGCTCGGTGGCGAAAGCGCGGATATCGTCGGCGTCGGTCAGCGGCCGGCGGCTGGGTAACAACAGCACCATGGCCGCGTAGCGCAGGATCGTTTCGGCTAATTCGTCGACGGCCTGGTCCCCGATCCGCTGAGCAAATCCGTCGGGGAAGATGATCCGCAATGCGGCCGCCATCCGCTCAACCGCGGCATCCCAGTGCCGGTCGGCCAACTCGATCATCAAGCCGGGCTCGTCAGCGAGCATCCGGGTCAGCACGCGGTGCTGCCGGAAACGCATGATCGACAGCGTGAACGCCTCGACATAGTAATTCGATTGCGGCCGACGGCTTTTCAGTTCGTCGGCGATGTCGGCGAAAAGCGTCGCGTTTTCGCGGTCGATGACGGCGGCGACCAGCTCGTCGCGTCCGGCGAACCGCCGGTAGATCGTCGTGCGGCTGACTCGCGCACGGCGGGCCACGTCATCGAGCGCGACCCGGCGGAACCCGTGCCGTTCGAACTCGACGACGGCGGCGTCGAGGATTGCTGTGGTGGCCGGGTCCGCGGGGCCGTTATCGGGCATAACCCGCCCGGGCAAACCCGTTGTAGCGCACCCGCATCGGAAGATGGTCCCACAGCCAGTTGACCGGACGCGACCTCCACGCCGCAGCGAAGCGCTGGTAGCGGCGCTCCTGCCGGTCGGTCCAGGGCAGGCCGAGCAGCGTGCGCGCCCCTGGCGGCAGCCCGCCGGTCGTCAGGAACGCCGCCACCGGGTTGAACACCGGAGAGACCACGCGCCACACCAGCGGCGGCACACCCTTGGGGCACGGGAAGCCCTTGGTCACATATCCGACACCGTATTTGGCGGTCGGATGGGCAACCATGACCTCGTCGAGCATGTGGTCCCAGTACCGTTCGAACTCGGCGTAGCCGGCCGGCATCGGCCGGTCGCTGACGCCGTAGCGGCGATACCAGGTCTTCGACTCGAGGTAGATCTGCTCCTTCTCCTCGTCGGTGAGGCGTTTGACGAAGGTGTCGGCGAAGTACAGCACCTGCTCGACGAAGGTGGCGTGCGCCCAGAAGTAGGTGTCAGGGTCCAGCGCGTGATACCGCTCGCCGCTGGGCATTTCCCCCTTGATCTGGTGATGGAAATCACGCACCTGGCGGCCGGTGTTGTCGTCGTCGGCGCCGTAGACGGTCATGAAGATCGGCGGCAGTGAGCGCTTGACGCGTGCCGCGGTGTCGCTGAAGAACACCGAGTGGTCCAGCACGCCCTGCCCGAGTTCGGCCAGCATGTTCTGCAGCACGGCGGGACGCGGGCCGATCAGGAACATCCGGTTGTCGCCGAAATACCGCCACACCAACGACTGCGGCCCCAGCGGCAGCGCGTCGGTGGCCGGCACAGACAGCCCAGTCGGCTCAGTCAACTCGGTCATGTGAGACAGTGTTACATATTTCGAACTTTGTACCAACCGCGGGCGGCCTCGCTGATTGGCGCCATCGTCGCCAGGTGTTGTTGCGGGACTGTTGTCCTACCGTTGCCGCTCAGCGCCCGTTGGCTTGACACGATTCGCTGGTGCAAACCACGCCCCTTCGAACGAACCGCCGTACCGTGCTACGCCTCGCCGCCACCGGCGCCGGTGCCGCGGGTCTGTGGGCGCTGGGCGCGCTGCCGGACGCCACCCGGGCCGCGCCCGCTCCCCTGAGCAGTCCGCTGCCCACCCGCGAGGAGGGCTCGTTCGTCTCCGCCGCGCGCGGCGGAAAGAACACCAAGTGGATCATCGCCCGCCCGCCGGGCCAGACCGGCCCGTTGCGCACGGTCATCGCGCTGCACGGATTGGACAGCGACGCCGCTGACGTGATGAGCCTCGGCGTTGAGGACGCCCTGGCCAAACTTCCCGCCACGGGCAAACCGTCGATCGCGGTGGTCAGCGTCGACGGCGGCAATGGCTACTGGCGGCCGCGGGCGTCTGGCGAAGACTCCGGCGCGATGGTGCTGGGCGAGCTGATCCCGATGCTCGCCGGCAAGGGTCTCGACACGTCGCAGGTGGCGTTCATGGGCTGGTCGATGGGCGGATACGGGGCGATGCGGCTGGCCTCCCGGTGGGGCGCGGCCCGGACCTTCGCGATCTGTGCGGTCAGCCCCGCGCTGTACCTGACGTATTGGGGCGCGCCACGCGATGCGTTCGACAGCCTCGATGACTTCCGGAAGAACTCGACGGTGAACACCGCGGAGCTGACGTCGATTCCGCTGCGGGTGGACTGCGGGACCGGCGACGGGTTCTATATCGCCACCCGGGAATTCGTCAACCGGCTGCCCAGGCAGCCGGCCGGTGGGTTCGAGCCGGGCGGCCACGACGCGGATTACTGGCGTGCGCAGCTTCCCGGGGAGTTGGCCTGGTTGGCATCCTGAATTCAGCCGGCCCGGCCGACTCTCCGCAGCCGCGCCACACCGATCACCGCCAGAATGCCGGCCGCCGTCGCCGCCAGCAGCGTCAACAGCAGTAGCTGAGGGTCATAGACCACCGATGTGGTGACCGGCTGGCCGTCGGCCACGGGTGCGACGGGCACGGTGGAGCGCACCGCCGACCAGCTCGCCGCACAGCCCAGCGCCGCCGCACAGGCCAGGGCGAGCTCGATGTAGGCCCGAATTCGGACCATCACCAGGGCGATCCGGTGTCGTCGTCGTCCGGTGGCTCCGGCGGCGGGCCGGCGGGTCCGACCCGCTCCTCGACCAGTGGGGTCAATGCGGCGCGCAAATGCCGGTGTCGACGTGCCCACGCTTGCGCGGTGCGCCCGCCGGTGAGTCGCAGACCGATGCCGATGCGGCCCTTAGGCACACCGACCAGCTCACCGAGCGCGCGTGCCGACTGCCAGCGCTCCAGCTCCTTTTGGGATGTCAGCGGGTGGTCGGGCTCGGGGTAGACCCTGACGATCTCGGCCACCTTGATGGTTTCGGTGCCTTGACGAAGCGTCTCGTTGGTCAGTTCGACCGATGTGTGAATACGCGCCGCCTTGACCTGCAGCGCAATGAAACTCGTCACGAGCACCAGGAACAGCAGCGGGACACTGATCTGCCAGCCGTACCCATTCTTTTTTTCCAGCCACAGCATGATCCCTGCGGACGCCGGGCCGACCAGCACCCAGTACCAGCTGGCCCCGACCTCGCGAAAGAGCGGAGCGGACTTGGTTTCGGTGCCCGCGGTCATCGGAACATCATCCCCTGCTGTGCCCGTCGCCAAATCAGGTGGGGTCGGTCGCGCTCACCTGGTGAAGTACGCGTGAGCGTCGCTGCGGTGCAGCAGGAACATCCCCCCGGCAATCAGCACCGACCCGACGATGCCGGCGACGCCGCAGATGACCGCGAACATCGGCGGCCAGTTCACGGTGAACAGCCGCGTCCCGACGTAGACGACGGTGGCTATGCCGCCGCCGGTCAACACCGTTCGAGCCCAGCGGTAACCGGCCCGCATCAGGATCAGGAACGTCACCACGATCGCGCACAACACCGCGGTGAAAAGTCCCGATGCGATGTAGAGGACCGTCGATCCACGACCGTGCGATGACCCCACCATGTCAGCGACGTAGCCGACCACCATCAGCGGCAACGCCACCAACCACAGCCAAAAGCCGGTGTCGACGTCGACGGGCCGAGTCTGCGGTTCCGGCCGTCCTGGCGGCGGCGGAACAGGGCCCGTCACGACAGCCAGGCCGCCGCCTCGGCGGCCCAATACGTCAGCACGATGTCGGCTCCGGCACGTCGGATACCAGTCAGGGATTCCAGTGCGGCGGCGCGCTCATCGATCCAGCCGTTGCCGGCGGCCGCGCGGATCATCGCGTACTCCCCCGACACCTGGTAGGCGGCCACCGGCACCGGCGAGATCTCTGCGGCCACGGCGACCACGTCGAGATAAGCCATCGCGGGTTTGACCATGATGATGTCGGCGCCTTCGTCGAGGTCGAGGCGCACCTCGCGCAGCGCTTCGCGGGCATTGCCCGGCTCCTGCTGGTAGGTGCGCCGGTCGCCGGACAGGCTAGAGCTCACGGCCTCGCGGAACGGCCCGTAAAACGCCGAGGCGAACTTGGCGGCGTAGGCAAGAATCACCACATCGCCGTAGCCTGCGGCGTCCAGGCCATCGCGGATCGCCCCCACCTGGCCGTCCATCATGCCGCTCGGACCTACCACGTTGGCACCCGAATCCGCTTGTGCCACGGCCAATTCGACATAGCGCAGCAGGGTGGCGTCGTTGTCGACGCGGCCGCGCGCGTCCAGCACGCCGCAGTGTCCATGGCCGGTGAATTCGTCCAGACAGGTGTCGGCCATCAACACAGTCGCATCGCCCAAGTCCTTGGCCAGGTCGCGCAACGCGACGTTGAGGATGCCGTCGGGATCAGAGCCCGCCGATCCCGACGCGTCCTTGTCCTCCTCGCGCGGCACCCCGAACAGCATGAGTCCGCCCACCCCCGCGGTCACCGCCTCAGCGGCGGCAGCACGCAACGAGTCGCGGGTGTGCTGCACCACGCCGGGCATTGACATGATCGGCCGCGGCTCGTCGATACCGTCGGCGACGAACATCGGCAACACCAAATGCCTTGGCTCCAGCGATGTTTCGGCGACCAGCCGACGCAACGCCGGGGTCGAGCGAAGCCTGCGCGGTCGTTGCCGCGGGTAGGCACCGGGGCTCATCGCGCACCGTAGCCGCGAGCGTGCGCAGAATGCCCGCCCCGACGGCGTGTCGGCGTACAGACACGCACGCTCGCAAGCGGGAGGGGCCCCCAGCCCACTAGCGCCTGCGGCTCTTCTTACGCGGCGGCGGCAGCGCGCCCTCGGCGCGCAGCCGGGCGGCGTGTTCGGCCAGCGCTTCGATCAGCTGGCCCACCGCGGCTGTCTCGGGTTGCACGTCGACCCGCAAACCGAATTCGGCCGCGGTCTCAGCGGTCTTGGGTCCGATGCAGGCGACGATCGTCCGGGCGTGCGGCTTGCCGGCGATGCCGACCAGGTTGCGCACCGTCGAGCTCGATGTAAAGCACACCGCGTCAAAACCACCGGTCTTGATCATTTCCCGGGTGGCAGCCGGCGGCGGCGCGGCACGCACCGTCCGGTAGGCGGTGACGTCCTCGATCTCCCAGCCACGTTCGCGCAGCCCTTCGGCCAGCGTCTCGGTGGCGATGTCGGCGCGCGGCAACAGCACCCGGTTCACGGGGTCGAAAATGCTGTCATAGTCCGGGAATTCGTCCAGCAGGCCCAGCGACGACTGCTCGCCCGCGGGCACCAGCTCGGGGCTGATCCCGAACGCGCGGACCCGGTCGGCGGTCGATTCGCCGACGCAGGCGATCTTCACCCCGGAGAACGCGCGGGCGTCGAGGCCGAACTCGCCGAACTTCTCCCACACCGCGCGCACCGCGTTGGTGGAGGTGAACACCACCCACTGGTAGCGGCCGTCGACCAGACCCTTGACCGCGCGTTCCATCTGCGCGGGGCTGCGCGGCGGCTCAACGGCAATCGTCGGCACTTCGATCGGCAACGCGCCATGCGCGGTCAGCCGCTCGCTCATCTCGCCGGCCTGGTCCTTGGTGCGCGGCACCAGCACGGTCCAGCCGTAGAGTGCGCGGCTCTCCCACCAGTTCAGCTTCGCCCGGTTGTGCACCGTCTTGCCGATCGTCACCACCACCGGCGACGGCGCGGCGGGATCGGCGCCGACGACGATGGACGAATCGGTCAGCCCGCCCAGCGTCGACTCCACCGAGCGCTGCGCGCAGGTGGTGCCCGAGGACGTCACCACGCACGGAGTGGTGTCGGCGAGCCCGTACTCGATCAAAGTGCGTGCCGCGTCGGCCACGTGCGACGAGGTGGCCTGCAAAATCAGCGGGCCCGGTGCCGCGGCCAAAGCGGCCCAATCCACATGTGGGTCGCGCACGTCGGCAACGGTGTGCGACGAGCCCAGCGGCAACCCGGCGTAGGTCGGCACCGCGCAACTGGCGGCCAGGCCGGGCACCACCTCGAAGTGCAGGTGGCTGCGGGCGACGGCGTTCACCTCGGTGATCACCGCGTCCACCGACAGTGGATCACCGGCGACCAGCCGCACCACGTCAGTCCCGGTACGAGCCTCGGCCACCAGCGTCTTAGCCACCTCGGCCGGATCCCCCAGCGCCGGGCGGACGTCGGGTCCAACCGACACCACCGCGGCGGATTGCTCGTCAGTACCGGACCCCTCGCCGTTTCCACCCTCCGACTGCACACTCGGCTCGGCCGGAGCGGGCCCGGACACCGGCGGCAAATCCTTGCCGATCAGCGCCAGCACCGGCTCGGGCACATCGGGGTCAATGAAAACCAGGGGGGCATTCGCAAGCACTGTCGCGGCCCGCGTCGTCAGCAGAGCCGGGTCGCCGGGACCCGAACCCACGAACATGATGCGGCCGGGCCTCGGCTTACGCCCTCGCGTCGTCATCAGTCTCTCTCCCAGTCACTTCCTCGTGCGGGTTTGTTACCGCGCCGCCGACATGAGTTCCCGTGCTCCCAGTTCGAACAGCTCGGCGGCCACCGAGAGCCCGAGCTCTCGTGCCCGATCCGGACTGCCGATTCCGGACGCGCGGATCACGTCGGATCCGTCCAGCGCCGCCACGCAGCTGCGCAGCGACAGCTCTTCGAAGACTCGG